>DATBSF010000373.1:0-4145 GCA_036559905.1 Thermoanaerobaculia bacterium
GCTGACGCTTGGCGCCGGCGCGATCTTCGGTTTCGCCAAAGGCATCATCATCGTGCAGATCGGCGCGACGCTCGGCGCGACGGCAGCATTTCTTCTCGGACGCACAGTCTTTCGCCGTTACGTCGAGGCGCGGATCGCATCCAATCCAAAGATGGCGGCAGTCGATCGCGCCATCGCACGCGAAGGCACGAAGATCATGGTGCTGATGCGACTCTCCGGCTTTCCGCCATTCACCTGGATCAACTATGCCCTCGGATTGACCGCCGTCGGCGTCGTGCCGTATCTGCTGACCACATTCTTCGGGATCATCCCGGGAACGATGGCCTTCACCTACGCCGGCGCGGCGGGGGCCGAGGCGCTGACGGGCCGGGGGAATCGAATCGCGCTCATCGTGACCGCGATCGGCGGCGTGCTCGTCATTGCCTACATCGCGCGGATCGCCGCGAATGCCATCCGCCGCGCCGGCATCGAACAGTAGCGATATGCTAGCCCGTCCGGGCTAATCAACCCACCGAGGAGGTCCTCATGAAGAATCCGTTGGCAGAGCTCGCGAAAACCGGTCAGAGCGTCTGGTTCGACCAGATGGAGCGCAAGCTCATGACCACCGGCAAGCTCCAGAAGATGATCGACGAGGATGACCTGCGCGGTCTGACCTCGAATCCGACGATCTTCGACAAGGCCATCGCCGGCAGCGAAGACTATGACGTGCAACTGCGACAGGTCGCCGCGCAAAACAAATCGCGCGACGAGATCTACGATGCGCTCGTGCTCGAAGACATCGGCAACGCTGCCGACGTTTTCCTTCCCGTCTACAAACGAAATCAAGGCGGCGATGGTTTCGTGAGTATCGAAGTCTCACCGCTTCTCGCGCTGGATACGAAAGGAACGATCTCCGAGGCGAAGCGTTGGTTCGGGCGGCTGAACCGTCCGAATGTGATGGTCAAGATCCCGGCGACGCCGGAAGGCATCCCGGCGATCGAAGAGTCGATCGCCAACGGGATCAACATCAACATCACGCTCATCTTCTCGAACGAGGTCTACGCACAAGTGATGGAGGCGTATCTTCGCGGCCTCGAGCGGCGCGCCGGAAACGGGCTGCCGATCGGAGACATCGCATCAGTGGCCAGCTTCTTCGTCAGCCGCATCGACACGCAGGCGGACAAACAGATCGAAGCGAAGATCGCGGCGTCGAAGGATCCGAACGAGAAGCGCGAGCTCGAGTCGCTGCTCGGAAAAGTGGCGATCGCGAACGCGAAGCTCGCCTATCAGGAGTTCAAGAAGGTATTCGGCAGCACGCGCTTCCTGAATTTGCGCGACAAAGGCGCGCGCGTGCAGCGGCCGTTGTGGGCGTCGACCGGGACGAAGAATCCGAGGTACAGCGATGTGATGTACGTGGAGTCGCTCATCGGACCGGATACGGTCAACACACTTCCGCCGTCCACCTACGACGCGTTCAAGGATCACGGCCGCGTGATCATGACGCTGGAAGAGAACCTCGACGAAGCGCGCGAGGTTCTACGGAAGTTTGCAGAACACGGTTTCAGCCTCGACAAGATCACGACGCAGCTCACTGCTGACGGCGTCAAGTCATTCTCCGACTCGTTCCATTCGCTGATGCACACGATCGAGGCGCGACGCGACAACGCCGAACGCGGACTTTCTGATCGCATCAGCTTTCACCTCGGCGATGCGCAAGGGGTAGTGGACGCGGCCGCGCAGCGCGCCGATCACGAGAAGTTGGTCGAACGCATCTGGAAAAAGGACGCGACGCTCTGGAAGAGCGACGATGCGCACAAAGCGATCATCTCCAACTCCCTCGGTTGGCTGACCGTTGTCGAGGCGATGCAGCAGAACATGCATGAGATCAGCGACTTCGCGGAGAGCGCCCGCCGCGACTTCTCGCACGTCGTGGTTCTCGGCATGGGCGGGTCGAGTCTCTGTTCGGAAGTCACGCGCCGCGTATTCGGAAAGCGCGAAGGCTACCCGACCCTGGAGATCCTCGACTCGACCGTGCCGGAGGCGGTGCGCGCTCTCGAGTCGCGGATCGATGTGGCGCGATCGCTCTTCATGGTCGCATCGAAATCGGGCACCACGACCGAGCCGATGATGTTCCATCGCTACTTCTACGATCGGGTGAAGCAGATCAAAGGCGATCGGGCCGGCGAGAACTTCATCGCCGTCAGCGACCCGGGCACACAGCTCGTCAAGGACGCCGATCGCGATCGCTTCCGCAAGATCTTTTTCAATCCTCCTGATATCGGGGGCCGCTACTCGGCGCTTTCGAAATTCGGCCTCGTGCCGGCGGCGATCGCCGGAATCGCCATCGGTACACTGCTCGATCGTGCCGCGCATGCCGCGCACATCAGCCAGTCGCCGGGAGTGAAGAAGAACCCGGCGGCGATGCTGGGCGTCGTCATGGCGGCGCTGGCGACGTCAGGTCGCGACAAGCTGACGCTGATCACGCCACCGCCGTTCGACACCCTCGGCCTTTGGATCGAACAGCTCGTCGCCGAGAGCACGGGAAAAGAAGGGAAGGGCATCGTTCCGATCGCTGGCGAGCCGCGGCTCGACGCGAAGAACTACGGGAAGGACCGGCTTTTCGTCTGCGTGCGTCTCCGCAGATCGGATGAGACTACACGGCTGCGCGAGCTGACCGCGGCCGGACACCCTGTGGTTGACATCGTCCTCGAAGACGCGCTCGACCTCGGCGAGACATTTTTCGTGTGGGAGTTCGCCACCGCTGTGGCCGGTGCGCTTCTCGGTATCGACGCATTTGATCAACCGAACGTTCAGGAGTCGAAGGACAACACAAAGCGTCTGCTCGAAGAATACAAATCGAGCGGCAAGATGACGTTCAGCGGAACGCAGGTCAAGGTTGAAGACAGCGAGGCCATCAGCGCACTGCTGGCAAAAGTGAAACCGGGCGATTACGTCGCGCTCACCGAATACTTCGCGGAAACGCCGGAGCGCGACAAGCGCATCGCCGCGATTCGCGAGACGATTGCGCGCGAGCTGCGCGTCGCCACGACGACCGGCTACGGTCCGCGTTTCCTCCATTCGACCGGACAGTTGCACAAAGGCGGCGGCGACAACGGTGTCTTCCTGCAGCTCACCGGCGGACGCAGCGATGATGTGCCGATTCCCGGCGAGAAGTTCGGATTCGGAGTGCTCGTTCGCGCGCAGGCCATCGGCGACTTCCAATCGCTCGCCACTCGCAATCGTCGCGCGCTCAGCATCGACCTCGGCGCGGACGTCGATCGCGGTCTGGAACGTCTCGCGGAAACGGTGAAGAACGCGACGGCGAAAGTGAAAGCCTGATGCCACAGGCGCAGTTCGGGATGATCGGCCTCGCGGTGATGGGGAGGAATCTCGCCCTAAACATCGAGGAGCACGGCTTCCCGGTCGCAGTGTGGAACCTGCATACGGCGGAGCTCGACACCTTTGTCCAGGAGAGCCGCGGTAAAAAGTTCGTCGCCACGCGATCGCTGCAGGAGCTGGTCAAAGCGATCGAGCGGCCGCGCCGCATCATGATGATGATCAAGGCGGGCGCGCCTGTCGATGAGACGATCGAAAAGATCACGCCATTTCTCGAAGACGGCGACATCGTCATCGACGGCGGCAACTCCTGGTTCAAGGACACGCAGGAGCGGACGAAGCGCCTCGAGCCGAAGAAGCTGCATTTCGTCGGGTCGGGGGTGTCGGGTGGGGAAGAGGGAGCGCGGCACGGCCCATCGCTCATGCCCGGCGGATCGGAACATTCATGGAAATCGATCAAGCCGGTCTTTGAAGCGATCGCCGCGAAGAGCGATTCCGGCGCGTGCGTCACCCATGTCGGTCCCGACGGCTCCGGGCACTTCGTGAAGATGGTGCACAACGGCATCGAGTACGGCGACATGCAGCTCATCGCCGAAGCGTACGAGTTGTTGCGACGTGGATTGGGAATGAAAGCGAGCGAGCTCGCCGATGTATTCGATCAATGGAATCGCGGGACGCTCGAGTCGTTCCTCATCGAGATCACTGCGAAGATCTTTCGCGTGAAGGACGACGAGACCGGCGCGCCGCTCGTGGACAAAGTTCTCGACAAAGCGGGACAGAAGGGGACGGGCAAGTGGACCGCGCAAGTCGCTCTTGATCTGGCCGTTCCA
>DATBSF010000374.1:0-3495 GCA_036559905.1 Thermoanaerobaculia bacterium
CAGTCACCGATCGGATTGCTACGATCCAGCGTCGGAGGCAGCAAATGAAGAGAATCTTTCTTGGCGGAGTCCTCGGCGGCCTGGTGCTCTTCGTATGGAGCGCAATCGCGCACATCCCGCCGATCGGGACAGCGGGAGAACGGATTGTCGCGTCAGCGAAGGAGCCGGTTGTGCTCCAGGCCATCGGCGAGTCGATGACGGAGCGCGCGATCTACATGCTGCCAGGACTCGATTCGAGACGGCCGCTCACGGCTGAAAAGAAGCAGACCTGGGCCTCCCGATTTGAGCGCGGGCCGGCGGCCGTCGTCGCATTCAGCCCGCGGCCTGCGGATCGCGCATGGGCCGGATCACCTTTCGCGACATTTTTCATCGTCGAGTTTCTTGGCGCTGTGGCGGCCGGGTTCCTTGGCGCCGTCATCGCTGTCAGCCTGTCCGGCGCGTTCGGTTTGTGGCCGCGCGCGCTCGTTATCGCGGCCGTCGGCCTCATCGCGACGATCGATGTCGACGTGTCGTACTGGAACTGGTACGGATTCCCGACGAGCTACCTGTTCGCCCAATTCTTCGACCACGTCGTCGGATGGTTTCTCGCCGGACTTGTGCTCGCGCGTGTGTGCCGTCCGCTGAAGGCTTGAAATAGTGCGCGGGCGTGACGCCGAGCTGCTTTCGGAACATCGCGATAAACGCGCTCGTGCTCCGATATCCGCTTTCTACGGCTGCTCTCGCGACTTTGTTGCCTGACGCGAGCAACCGCAGCGCGTGGAGAAGCCGCAGACGCTGTCGCCAGCTCGCAAAGGACATCTTGGTCTCCGCGAGGAAAAGGCGTTGCGCCGTCCTCTTGCTGGCGCCGCAATCCTTGCAGTGTTGCTGCAGCGTTCCCTGCTGGCTCGGGTCCGCGATCAATCTCGCCGCGATCCGCACGGCGCGTGGATCGCGCGGTTGCGGAAGTTGCAGCGGAACAGCGCGTGCCGTCTTCATCTGATCGAGGATCAGCTCGATCACTCGACGATGCTCCGACTCCTGCTTTCGCATCCGAGGAAATTGGCAGGCGTAGAGCACGAGCTCTTTGAGGAGGGGAGACACGTTCAGAACGAGGCATTTCGACGGAAGCCGGCGGGCGAGTCTCGGAGAAAAGTAGAGCGTTCTCAAAGAAACGGCTCCCGACATCGAGATCGAGTGCTCTGTCCCCGCCGGAATCCAAACTGCACGCAACGGCGGGACGACGAAGATCCCATCAGTCGTGTGCACGGTCATCACGCCCTTCGACGCGAACACGAGTTGATCCTCGGGATGCAGATGTTCCGGAATGACCTCGCGATGTTGAAAGTCATGCGACACGCTCGCGACATGCGCGATCTGCACACCTCTCTTGTTCAGGAGGATGCTCGGACACATGTGCGACATTTCGAGCAACAATAGCGGAGATGCCCCGAGGTTGGACAGCGACAGAGCGCCGTATTCTGGCCAGGCTGCGCACTCCCGAGCACATTCAGCGGTTCCTCGACGAGCTTCCGTACGATGAAAAAGGTGGCGCTGCATCGCCGCGCAAAGTCCTGCGCAACAACAAGGCGCAGTGCTACAGCGGCGC
Source organism: Thermoanaerobaculia bacterium (assembly GCA_036559905.1). Classification (GTDB taxonomy): domain Bacteria; phylum Acidobacteriota; class Thermoanaerobaculia; order Gp7-AA8; family Gp7-AA8; genus Gp7-AA10. The sequence continues at coordinate 1,586 of DATBSF010000374.1, forward strand.
GATCTTCGCCTGCGCCGCGCTGCGCGAGCTCGGCTACGCGCCGCGCCTGATGTGGTTCGACGCCGTCACCGACGATGGCCATTGCATCGCGCTGTACCAAGCCGGCGACCTGTGGGGAAGCGTCGCGAAATCGAATTTCACGACCATCCGTTCCCGAGAGCCCATCTACTCCTACATCGCCCTCGGCCTGAGCTACTTCGAGGGATTTTTCAACCAGTTCGGCAAGCGGACGATGCGCGCGTTCACGGTGCCGATCGAGCTCGAAAAATTTGAACCGCGCGGCTGGCGATTCGATGAAGGATCCATGATGTACGTCGATCGCGCGATCGACGCCGCTCCTCGCGCCTGGAAACTTCCCCGCGGAAGTGCGGCGCGTCTGAGTAAGGTGAGCGAGCAGTTGCTTCAGGCCGGACTGTTCGGCTCCAAATCCAAAGGACTCTGGCGCCCTTCCTGACGGGCGACGAGCGTAACTGCCGCGAGATCTCCAGCGACGTTGAGCGTCGTCGCGAACGTGTCGGGGATCGCGTCGACCGCGATCAGAATGCCGATGCCCTCCACCGGCAAGCCGATCGCGATGAAAAGCGGCGCAAGCATCAGGAACGCGCCGCGTGGGATTCCGGGCGATGCAAAAGTGAGAAAGACCGCCGCGAACGCAATCGTCGCGAACTGGCTCGCGTGCAGCGGGACTCCATAGAACCAGGCCACGAAGAGCGCACCGATAGTCCATGACACAGGAGCCGCGATGTGGAACATGGACACCGCCAGCGGCAGCACGAAACCGCTGACGCGCTTCGGTATTGACAGTCCGCGTTCGGCGCTCTCGACTAGCGCGGGGAGCGAAGCGATCGAGGAGCTCGAGCTGAACGCCACGAGGTGCGATGGAAGTGCAGCGCGCGCATATTGTCGAATCGGAATCCGCGCCACCAGCGGCACGACAATGTCGATCAGAATGATGACCGCCAGCAACGCGGCGGAATAGGCGACGATGAAGAATCCGATCGCGCCGGCCAGCGCTGCTCCGGCGTGGGCGGCGAGCGGAAGGAGCAGAGCAAAGATTCCGATCGGCGCGAGCATGATGACCCATCGGACGAGCGTGAGGATCGCGTCGCCTAACGCCTGAAAGAATCCGACCAGCGTCGCGCGCGTGCGCTCCCCACTGCTTGCGACGGCAATCGCGAACAAAAGCGTGAAGAGAATCAGCGGCACCATGTTGCCGGTCGCAGCGGCTGCGATCGGGTTCGACGGCAGCAGCGACACGACCCATTCCGCAAACGTCTGCCGCTGGCCTCCTGCGATCTGCCCCGCCGCCTCGGCAGCGCCCGCGGGCAGCGGTGGTGCCGCGCGACGCTGCGGAAGCAGGTTAAAAACGCCGACGCAGACCGGCATCACGACCACAGCGATCACGATCAGCAGAAGAAAAAAGACAAACAGCGTTCGCCCGCCTAACCGGCCGACGGACTTGATGTCGCTCGCGGACGCGACGCCGGTGATGAGCAGAGACACGACGAGCGGGATCACGGTCATGCGGATCGCGTTGACCCACAGCGTTCCGATCGGCGCGATGAAATCGGCCGCGCGAAGCAGCGAGGCACTTCCCGAAATCGCGATCGCGATTCCGCCGACGATTGCGAGAACGAGAGCAAGTAAGACGCGCGTCCGTTCGTTCATCATTTACATCATCAAATCGCCGCCGTTGATGTCGAACGATGCGCCCGTGATGTACCCCGCCGCCTCGGACGCGGCGAAGCAGATCAGATCGGCAACTTCGACCGGCGTGCCGAGTCGTGGAACGGGATAGCTGGCCGCCAGTCGATCGAGCAGTTCCTGCGACGCGTTCTCGCGCGTCAGTTCCGTGTCGATCATTCCGGGACAAACTGCGTTCACTGTGATTCCATACTGGCCTAACTCTT
>DATBSF010000375.1:0-5131 GCA_036559905.1 Thermoanaerobaculia bacterium
AGGCGAAGGTCCACGTCACGTTGTTAGGCGGTGGATTCGGGCGCCGCGCATTTCCCGACGTCGCGATCGAGGCCGCACTTTTGTCGAAAGCGGTCGGCAAGCCGGTCAAAGTTCAGTGGACGCGCGAAGACGATATGCAGCACGACTTCTATCGTCCCGCGAACGTTCAGCGTGTTGTTGCGGCGCTCGACAGCGAGGGCAAGGTCACTGCCTGGCATCACCGGTTGGCCGCGGCCTCGATCAACAGCTGGATGGGCAATGGCGATCCGCACGACAGCGAGATGTTCGACGACGAGCAATTGCCGCTGAATGTGCCCAACCTCCGCGCCGAATTTGCGGCCGCGAAGTCGTTCGTGCCGCGCGGATGGTGGCGCTCGGTGGAGAGCTCATCGAACGCGTTCGTCGTCCAGTCGTTCATCGACGAGATCGCGCACAGCCTGGGCAAGGATCCGATCGAGTTTCAGCTCGGCCTTTTTCCCGCCGGAAAGAAGATCGAGCGGAAGGGCGGCGGCGCGCCGTATCCGTACGAATCGGATCGCTATCGCCGCGTGATCGAGCTCGTGCGTGACAAGTCGAATTGGGGTAAACCACTTCCGGCGGGCCGCGGACGCGGATTTGCCGCCTGGCATGCGTTCATGACGTACGTCGCCGAGGTCGCGGAGGTGTCGATCAACAAGGATGGAACACCGCGGGTCCATCGCATCGTCGCGGCCATCGATTGCGGCACGCCAGTCAATCCCGACGGCATCGCGGCGCAGGTGGAGGGGGCGGTAGTTTACGGACTCAGTGCTGCGCTCGCCGGCGCGATCACGATCAAGAACGGTGCGGTCGAGCAGTCGAACTTTCACGACTATCCGCTGCTCACCATCGATCAGATGCCGGTCGTCGAGGTGCACATTGTTCCGAGCACCGCTCTGCCGACCGGAACCGGTGAGCCGGGCCTTCCGCCGACGGCGCCGGCGGTCGCGAACGCGATCTTTGCATTGACTGGGAAGCGAGTGCGAAAGTTGCCGTTTCAACTATAATTTCGCTCCCTTCCGGGGTAACAAAGGAGCCTCTCATGTCTGGCCACAGTCGATGGAGCACCATCAAGCACAAAAAGGGTGCTACAGACGCGAAGCGCGGAAAGCTCTTCACGCGCCTGATCAAAGAAATGACGGTCGCTGCCCGCCAGGGCGGCGGCGATATCAATGGCAATCCGCGCCTGCGGGCGGCGGTCACCGAAGCCAAGAACAACAACATGCCGAAGGACACCATCGAGCGCGCGGTCAAACGCGGCAGCGGCGAGCTCGAGGGCGCGTCGTACGAGGAGATCACGTACGAGGGTTATGGCCCCGGCGGCGTGGCGATCATCGTCGAGGCGCTGACCGATAACTCCCATCGGACGACGCCCGAAGTCCGCCACATCTTCGAGAAAAACGGCGGAAACCTCGGCACCCCAGGCTCGGTGAAGTTCCAGTTCGATCGCAAGGGCCTCTTCACGATCGAGAGGAAGGCCGTCGACGAAGACAAGCTGATGGAGATCGCGCTCGAGGCGGGCGCTGACGATCTCGATACCTCCGATCCGGAGGCGTACGAGGTAACCACCTCGCCTGAGAACTTCGAGGCCGTGCGCCAGGCGCTGGAGAAGAACAACATTCCGACGTTGGAAGCGAAGATCGGACAGATTCCGTCGCTGTACGTGAAGCTCGACGAAGCAAAAGCGAAACAAACGATGCGCCTGCTGGAGATGCTGGACGATCAGGATGATGTGCAGAACGTCTGGTCGAATTTTGATATCCCGGCGGAAATGATGGAATCGGCGTAGGGGACAAAAACGGGAATGTTGAATGTTTAATGTTGAATGTTAAATGTCTTCATTCAACATTAAACATTCAACATTCAACATTCCAAATCCTTCAGGGGAGATCGCATGAAGACCTTCACGTCTTGTCTCGTATTTCTCGCCACAACCGCCCTCGCGCAAACTCCCTCAAACCTGGTCCAGGAAAACATCCCGGCATTCCCCGAGGCCCTCGTGGAAAAAGTGCATCCCTATCTCGAGGCGCGCACGGCCGGCTTTCTCGGTTGGAATCCGGCGAAGGCCGAGATGCTGATCACGACGCGATTCGGGAACACACCGCAGCTGCATCTCGTCAAGATGCCCGGCGGCGCGCGTCAGCAACTGACCTTTTTCTCCGATCGCGTGCTGGGCGGCGGATTCCTGCCTAAGGATCCGAACACGATCCTGTTCGCGAGAGACATCGGAGGCGGCGAGTTCTTCCAGTTTTATCGATTCGATCTTCGCTCGGGCAGCGTCGACCTCGTGACCGACGGTAAATCGCGGAACACGTCGGCTCGCTCCTCTCGCGACGGCAAGTGGATCGCGTACTCCTCCACGCGGCGCACCGGGAAAGACACCGACATCTATCTTGCCGACCCGATGCAGCCGCAGAACACACGCATGATCCTGCAGGTCGAGGGCGGTGGCTGGCAGCCGAGCGACTTTTCGCCCGATGGCAAGCAGATCCTCGTGCTGAACGGAATCTCCGCGAATCAAACCGAGCTACATCTGCTCGATGTCGCATCGGGCACGAAGCGCCAATTGACGCCGAAGAACGCGCCGATCGCGTTTGGCAACGCCAGATTCTCGCGTGACGGCAACGACATCTACTATCTCAGCGACGAAGGTTCTGAATTCTCCCAGCTCGTGCGGATGCATCTAGCCGACGGCGCCAGGACGGTCCTCAGCCGCGAGAAATGGGACGTCGACGAATTCGATCTATCCGACGACGGCAAGCGGATCGCGTATGCCACGAACGAGAACGGCATCGGCGTGGTGCACGTGATCGATGCCGCGACCGGCGCGGCTGTCGCCATTCCGAAACTGCCGATCGGCATCATCGGCGGCCTCGAATGGCACCCCAACAATCACCTCCTCGGCATGACGATCACCTCGGCGAAAGCACCCGCCGATGCGTACTCGCTCGACGTCGACAGCGGCGCTGTCAGCCGATGGACGATGAGCGAGACGGGCGGCCTCGACGCGTCCCACAATGTCGATCCGCAGCTCGTGACCATGAAGAGCTTCGACGGAACGATGATCTCGGCATTCGTTTACCGTCCCGACGCGACGCGATTCTCGGGCAAGCGACCGGCGCTCATCGTGATTCACGGCGGTCCGGAGGGACAGAGTCGTCCTGGATTTCTCGGCCGCAGCAATTTCTGGATCAATGAGCTAGGCATCGCGCTCGTCTATCCGAACGTCCGCGGCTCGACAGGCTACGGGAAGACCTATCTCGCGATGGACAACGGCTACAAGCGCGAGGACACGGTCAAAGACATCGGCACGGTCATCAACTGGATCAAGAGCGACTCGATGCTCGACGGCGATCGTATCGGTGTCTACGGCGGAAGCTACGGCGGATACATGACGCTGGCGACGATGACGCACTACAACGATCAGATGCGCGCGGCGATCGACATCGTCGGCATCGCGAGCTTCATCACTTTTTTCCAGAACACGTCCGCCTATCGCGCCGACCTCCGCCGGGTCGAATACGGCGATGAGCGGGATCCGAAGATGCGCGCGTTCCTCGAGCAGATCTCACCGCTCAGCGGTGCATCGAAGATCACGAAACCGCTGATGGTCGTGGCCGGGTTCAACGATCCGCGCGTGCCGTACACCGAGGGGCAGCAGATTGTGAAGGCGGTGCGGGCGAACAACGCGCCGGTGTGGTGGCTGATGGCAAAGGACGAAGGCCACGGCTTCGCGAAGAAGGCTAACCAGGATTATCAGTTCCTCGCCATGACGCAGTTTCTGCAGCAGTACTTGCTGCAGTAGCTCTTTGGAGTGCGGCGGCTTGCCGCCGCTTTGGCGCCGGTAGCTTGCTACCGGCGGCCGCGGCGAGCTGCGGCCGTGAGAGCGGCGCCAGGGCGCCGCACTCCAGATCAGGTTCTCGCCCTTCCTGCGATGATGGATAGCGCCGCGAGGACGGCGATTCCCCCGCCAACGAAGAATGCAATGCGCGGCGAGGCGGCTTGATAGAGACCGCCGAACAGCGCCGTGCCTGCGAGGACCGACAAGCCGGTCGTGAGGTAGTACAAGCCGAAACTGCGGCCCCGCGATTCAGCCGGCACGAGATCACCGATCCATGCCCGCTCCGCTCCTTCCGTCAGAGTGAACGGAATCGCGTACGCGACAAAAAGAACAACGAACACCGTTAACGATCTCGCGAATGGAAAGGCGAAGTAGATCAGCGCGTAGACCGTCCAGCCCGCGATCAGCAGGTTGCGACGGTCGGTGACATCGGAGCGCGCGCCGGCATACGTCGAGAAAAGCGACTTGATGACGTGGTGCGCTGACCAGAGCACCGGCAGCATGCCGACCGCGACGCCTGCTGCGTGCGCCTGCAGCAGAAGGTAGGCATCGCTCGAATTCGCTAGCGAGAAGAGCGCGATCGATCCGAGAGCGTAGTAGAACCGGCGGGGCAGGTTACGTGGTTCAGGCGTCGCGACGTCTCGTGGTTGCGGAGCGCGGGGTTCTTCTCGGAGGAACAGAATCAACAGAGTCACGCCGATCGCACCTGGAATCACCGCGATCATGAACACCGTGCGCATCGGCACATGCACGACGTCGAGTAAAAGAATCGCGAGCAGCGGACCGACGACGGCGCCGGTGTGATCGAGTGCGCGTTGAAATCCGAACGCCCGTCCGCGGCTTTCGACTGGCGTGACGTCCGCGATCAGCGCGTCGCGCGGCGCCGAGCGGATGCCTTTTCCGGTGCGATCGAGCAGGCGCGCGGCCAGGACGCTAGTCCAGCGGCCGGCGACGGAGATCCACGCGCGCGACAGCGTCGCCAGCGCATAGCCGCCGACTACAAACGGCTTGCGCCGCGGCAGGCGATCGGAAATCGAGCCCGCCACGAGCTTGAGAATCGAGGAGAGCGCGTCGGCGGTACCTTCGATGAGGCCGACGATCAGCGGCGTCGCGCCGAGCGTCGTCGTCAGAAACACCGGCAGCAGCGGATAGATCATCTCGCTGGCCGAATCGTTCAGCAACGAGATGATGCCGAGAAGCACGACCTGGGGACGCAGACGGTTGGGACGTTGAGATGTTTGGATGTTGGGATGTTGGGAGGGCGCGGAACTT
>DATBSF010000376.1:0-3979 GCA_036559905.1 Thermoanaerobaculia bacterium
GGCGTTCGTCAACCGATCGCGCTCGAATTCGATCCGCTTGTCGTTCCCCTTCGGGATGACGCGCTCGTACGCCGGGAACTGACCGTCGATCATCCGTGAGATCAGCAGGCGATCGCCGACGTGAAAGAACAGATGATTCTCGCCTCGCTCGTACGCGATGTCGCCCTCGCCCTCCATCAGCAGGCGCGACAGCTCGCCGAGGGTCTTCTTCGGAAGAATCGCTCTGATTTCGTCGGTGTCCTTGTTCGCTTTGCCGTCGCGCGGTACGGTGACGAGCGCCAGGCGGTGGCCGTCGGTGGCGACGAGGCTCATCGAATCGGGCCGCAACACGAACAGCGCGCCATTCAGAAAATATCGTGTGTCCTCTCCGGTAATCGCGAACTGCGTTTTCGCGACCATCTCCTTCAGCGCGCTTCGAGGCAGCGTTGCGCTCGGTGCGCCGGCACCCGACTCGGGCAGCGTCGGGAAGTCTTCGCGCGGCAGCGTCTGCATCCGCGAATCGAACCGATCCGCCGCGACCTTCACGCCGCCTTTGTCTTCGGCAATCCGGATGTCCGTTTCGGGCAGCGCCTTGATGATCTCGTAGAACTTTTTCGCCGGCAGCGTGAGCGATCCGCTCTTGGCCACCGATGCGGTGCACTTGCTCCGCAATCCAACCTCTAGGTCGGTGGCCAGAAAGCGCACCTCGTCGCCTTTGGCTTCCATCAGCACGTTGGCCAGGATAGGGATGGTGTTTTTTCTCTCGACGATGCCTTGAAAAAGTTGCAGTTCTCGCAGTAGGTCGTTCTTACGGACGACAAGTTCCATGGCTGTGCTGACCTCGAAAAAGCGCTGGCTTGGAGCGCGATCCCCTAGAGGAAAGGAGAGATTCGAGAATGAGAAAGTATATAGGAAAGGAGGGTGAGTTGAAAAGGAAACCGTCGCTCTTACTGCTTATATTTGAATAGTTTAACCTGTGGGAAAAACGTGACTGAAAAAACGCGTTCTCGATCCGATTAGGACTCCTGCGACAACCCCGACAGTTTTCCACAGCTATGCACAGTTGGAGTTGTGGAAAACCCGATCTCTACCGGAATCCTTCAAGAAAATTGCTGATCTGGCTGTTGAAATTCGAGTCTTTTTTTCGCAGTTCTTCGACCTTGCGAATCGAATGGATGACGGTCGAATGGTGCTTCCCACCGAAGCTGCGGCCGATCTCGGGCAGCGAAGCATCCGTCAGCGATTTACACAAATACATCGCGACCTGACGGGGCATCGCGATCGACTTCGAATTGTTCCGCGACTTCAGATCGACCATCTTCAGGTTGTAATGCTCGGCGACGAATTTCTGAATCGCCTCGATCGTGATCGCTTTGTCCTCGTGATCGAGGATGTTCCTCAACACCTGCTGCGCGAGCGGCAGGGAGATTTCCTGCCCGGTGAGCGACGCATAGGCGATCAGTCGAATCAGCGACCCTTCGAGCTCGCGGACGTTCGATTTGATCTTGCCGGCGATGTACATCGCGACGTTGTCGGGCAGCGGAACCGTCTCGGTCTCGGCTTTCTTTTTCAGAATCGCGACCTTCGTCTCGAGATCCGGCGACTGGATGTCGGCGATCAATCCCCATTCGAAGCGCGATCGAAGCCGCTCCTCGATCGACCGAATCTCGTGCGGCGGACAGTCGCTGCTCAGGACGATCTGCTTCTGTGAATCGTAGAGGGCGTTGAACGTATGGAAGAACTCGGTCTGCGTCCCTTCCTTTCCGGCGAGGAACTGGATGTCGTCGACGAGCAGCACGTCGATCGATCGGTAGCGCTCACGGAAGTCGAGCACGCGGTCGTAGCGGACCGCGTTGATCATTTCGTTCATGAACCGCTCGGACGAGATGTAGGTGAGCTTGAGATTTCGATCGTGTTCGAAGACGTATTGACCGACGGCGTGCATCAGATGCGTCTTGCCGAGACCCACGCCGCCGTAGATGAACAGCGGGTTGTACGATCGCGACGGCGCTTCGGCCACGGCGCGGCACGCGGCATGCGCGAACTGATTCGACGATCCGACGATGAACGTGTCGAACGTGTACCGCGGGTTGAGGCCTGCGGCCGCCGGTATCGGCGGTACGCCTTCAGAGGTTTGCTCGAGCGCCACCGTTTCTTCGGCGCTGAGCGGAATCGCCGCCGCGTCGGCGCCCGGATCGTTGACGAAGTGCAGCGCCAGATTCGGACGCAGCACCTCGGCCATGGCTTCGGCGATCACTCCCGAGTAGTGCTTCGTCAGCCAGTCCTGGAAGAGCGGGTTCGGTACCCGGATGGTCACCGAATTGCGGTCTTCGGCGACGAACGCGGTCGGCCGGAACCAGGTATAAAACGCGTGCCGGCCGATTTTGGGCTCGATACGGGCGAGGAGCTGATCCCAAAGATTCATGCGACGCCGCGGAATTACACGGGAATTGGGCGAAAACAGGCCAGGGTTGTCAGAAAATGCTCCATTTCGCAGCGAAGGAATGCCAAACGGATCATTTCTCGCGATTTTCCACAGGTTTTTCCACAGGTGTGGAAAACTTTGGGTGTAGACCAAACGCCCATGGGGTTACGAGGCCGGACCGGCCGGAAAAGGACGCAGACTGTAGCACAGTCCGGCGCGCATTGACACCCTTGGAAACCAACCGTTACCATTGAGGTTTCCGTTCGATCGGAAAGGGATTCATGAAGGGGAAAAGAACATTTCAGCCCAATACGCGGCGCCGGAAGCGCACGCACGGTTTTTTGGTGCGGATGAGCACGAAGAACGGGCGCCTCGTGCTGAAACGGCGCCGGGCCAAAGGGCGTAAGCGGCTGACGGTGAGCAGCGAATAGTGGCTAGGCTCTCGGCTTGTGGCTGACGGTTTGTCAGTTACGGCTGAAAGCAATGAGATTTCGTCGAGAACAGCGCATCCGCCGCCGCGCCGAATATCAGCAGATATACGAGCGCGGCACGCGAATTCGAAGCCGCTTCAGCACGGTGTTCATCCTGCCCAACGACAAAGGCGTCACGCGGCTGGGCATAGCAGCGACACGCAAGCTGGGCGGCGCGGTGGTGAGGAACCGAGCAAAACGTCTGATTCGAGAGGTTTTCCGTCGGAACGCGATCGCGCAGGGCTTCGACGTCGTCATCATTCCCAAGCGCGAGCTGCTCGACGCCAGCCTGACCGTCCTTGAAGCCGATTACCGAAGCATCCTCGAACGCCGCCTCCGCCGCGATCCTGGCGCTGATTCGAGGCTATAAGATCCTGCTTTCGCCATACTTTAGGGGCTCGTGCCGCTTCCTGCCGTCGTGTGCCGACTACGCCGCCGAAGCCGTTCAGCGGTACGGCGCGCTGCGCGGCGGCTGGCTCGCGGCGCGGCGCCTCGCCAGATGTCACCCCCTCGGTCGCCACGGGTTCGACCCGGTCAAGTAGTCAAGTAAATGGAAAGACGAGTACTTCTCGCAATCTTTCTCTCGTTTCTGGTGCTGTACATCTACAACGCGCTCGTCGTGAAGCCGGTGACGAAGCCGACCGGCGGCGCGCCGGTGGCACCGATTGCTGCAGGCGGTCGCGGGACGGCGTCTCAACCTCCAGCGGTGACGAATCCGCCTGCAGCGACCGCGGCGCCTTTGCCGATTGCCGCCGCAGCGCCGGCAGTCGGCGACGGTCAGGAGCGGGACATCCGCGTCGAGAATCGCGATGTCATCGCGGTCTTCACGACGCGCGGCGCGCGCCTGAAGAGTCTGCGCCTGAAGCATTATCTCGATCAGGCGAGGCAGCCCCAGGAGCTCGTCGAAAAAGAGATCGAATCGCTTCCGCTGCCTTTCACGCTCCAGACCGCGAACGAGCAGACGACGCGCGTGATCAACGGCGCGGCGTACGAAGTGAGCGGCGAGCCGGCCGCTGGCGCGTCGGGCCCGGTTGATCTCCGCTTCGAGTATCGGGACAACGGCGGCTTGCGTGCGGTCAAGCAATTCCACCTCGATGCATCGGGG
>DATBSF010000377.1:0-3470 GCA_036559905.1 Thermoanaerobaculia bacterium
GAGGCCGGTGACCTCGCCGGTGTACTCGGGGGTGTCGAACGAAACCTTCACGTGGCTCTGCGCACCGAGGTTGTAGATCTCCTCGGGGTTGACGACGCGGAGGATGCGATTCAGCGACGACGCGTCATTGAGATCGCCGTAATGAAGGATGAGGCGGCGACCTTCTTCGTGCGGATCCTGATAGATCGCGTCGATCCGCGCAGTATTGAATGACGACGATCGGCGGATGACGCCGTGCACTTCGTAGCCTTTTTCGAGGAGCAGCTCCGCCAGATACGAGCCATCCTGGCCGGTGATTCCGGTGATCAGCGCGCGCTTCATTCAGGCGTGAACGATCCGCGTGCGGCCGTTCGGCGGAATGATGTTCCGCGTATCAATGGCCAGTTTCACGTCCGCGTACAGCGCCGGCTTTTTGAATTGAGAATGTGCGGTCGATACCAGGACGGCATCGTATCTGGCGAATTCTTCCGCGGTGCACGGAACGGACTTCAATCCCAGATCGTGTTTGCGTCCGCGACGTGCTACCGGCACATACGGGTCGCAGTACGCGACGTCGGCACCGCGTTCCTGAAGGAGCTCGATCAGCTCGAACGACGGCGATTCGCGATCGTCGTCGATGTCGCTCTTGTACGAAAGGCCGAGAACGAGAACCTTCGAGCCGGAAATACTTTTTCGATCTTCGTTCAGCGCTTCCACCGTCCGGTCGACGACATAGCGCGGCATCGAGGTGTTGATCTCACCCGCCAGCTCGATGAAGCGCGCCCAGATCCCGTGCTCGGCAGCCTTCCACGCGAGATAAAAAGGATCGAGCGGGATGCAGTGGCCTCCCAGTCCCGGGCCCGGATAAAACGGCATGAAGCCGAAAGGTTTCGTCCTGGCGGCGTCAATGACTTCCCAGATGTCGATTCCCATCCGCTGAAAAACGATCTTCAGCTCGTTCACCAGCGCGATGTTCACCGCTCGAAAAATGTTTTCGAGCAGCTTCGATGACTCCGCGATTTCCGAGGAGCTGACAGGAACTACGCGATCGACAACTGAGCCATAGAGTGCCACGGCAGCGCGCAATGACCGTTCATCGATGCCTCCCACGATTTTCGGGATCGCTTTCGTGCTGAACATCGCGTTGCCGGGGTCCTCGCGCTCAGGTGAGAAAGCGACAAAAAAATCACGGCCGCACGTGAGGCCGCCGGCCTCGAAACGCGGCACCAGCTCTTCGCGTGTAGTCCCGGGATAGGTCGTCGATTCCAGCACGATCAATTGCCCGCGACGAAGACGGCCGGCAATTGCGTCCGCAGTCGAGCGGATGTACGTCAGATCGGGTTCGCGATGTTTTCCGAGCGGCGTAGGCACGCAGATGATGATGGCGTCACAATCGCGCAGGCTGTCGAAATCGGTCGTTGCGCGCGCGCGGCGGCCGAAGGCCAATGCCGTCCGATCGACGCCGATGTGACGAATGTACGACTCGCCGCGATTCAATGCTTCCGTCTTCGCGGCATCGACATCGAAGCCCAGCACCTCGAACGCACTGTCCTCGAACAACAGCGCGAGGGGGAGACCGACGTATCCGAGACCGACCACTCCGACGCGCGCAGTTCGGTTCGTGATCTTGAGCAGCAATGCGTCGAGAACTGCTTGCTCGACAGCAGGTTCCAGGGCAGTCATGTCGATTTCGAAAGTATAGCGATACGCGCTTTCAGCGCGGAAACGCCTCCTTCACTCCCCCGTCGACGGGCAGCATCGCGCCGGTGGTCTTCGCTGAGCGCGGACCGGCGAGGAAGAGCGCCGCCTCCGCCACGTCATCCGCTGTGACCTCGGTCTTGAGCAGCGTGCGATTGCGGTAGAAATCGGGAAGCTTCGACGCCTCGATGCCGTAGGCCTGCGCGCGCATGTTGCGCATCTCGTCGCTCCAGAATCGCGAGCCGTCGAAGATCGCATCGGGATTGAGCATGTTCGCGCGGATGCCGAATTCTCCTCCCTCCAGCGCAACGATGCGGCACAACTGCGCCTCGGCCGCCTTGCTGACGCTGTACGCGCCGAATTCTTTTCCGGGCGCGGTCACATTCTTCGATGCGTTGAAGACGATGCTGCCGCCTCTCCCCTGCTGCTTCATGATGCGGATGGCGGAGCGCGACACGAGAAAATGTCCGCGCGTGTTCACCGCGAAGGCGCGCTCCCAATCGGCGAGCGGGAGAACATCGAGCGTGCCGAACGACGAGATGCCGGCGTTGCTGACCAGCACATCGAGTCCGCCGTACGCGCGGACCGTCTCCTCGAATGCGCGCTCGACGTTGGATTCGTCGCTGACATCGAGTTTGATTCCGATCGCGCGGCGCAGTCCGTGTTTGTCGACGATTTGCTTCACGACATCCTGCGTGTCGGCGACATCGGTGACCACGACGTGCGCGCCTTCCTCGGCGAAGCGCAGCGCGATCGCGCGGCCGATGCCGTTCGCCGCGCCGGTGATCATCGCAATCTGTCCGGCCAGTTCTTTTTCTTTCGGCAGCAGCGTGAGTTTGTAGAGCTCGAGCGGCCAGTACTCGGCGTGAAACGCGTCGTTGTCGTTCAGCGTCTCGTACCCGCCCGCCGCTTCCGCCCCGGCGATGATGCGCATCGTGTGGATGTAGATGTCGTGGACGATCCGCGCGGCGCGCGCGTCTTTGCCGACGGTCCACATGCCGACGCCGGGTTTCAAAATCACGCGCGGCGTCGGATCGAGCATCTTGAAATCTGTCTTGTTATTACTATACGTTATTTTGTAGCGTTCTATGTATTTGTCGACGTCGTCATCTTTTTCGAGAAAAAGCGGATAGCGTTTTGTGTAGAGGAGATGATCGGGAGTCGCGGCGCCGATTTGCGTGATTTTTTTTGCGTCCTCGCGCGCGAGGAACTCGAGGACCTCGGGCGAGTCGTCGAATTCGAGGATGCGTGTGCCTAACTTTCCGCGGAGTGCGGGGGCAATCTGGAGTGCGGCGGCTCTGCCGCCGCTCTTTGTTGCAGCTGAGAGCGGCGGCGAGCCGCCGCACTCCAGAAAGGCTTCCGCTTTTGTCACCAGCTCGATGTGGCGGTCGTAGGCTTCCTTCGCGTTTCCGCCCCAGGTGATCAATCCGTGATTCATCAGCACGATGCCGGCGGCCTTCGGATTGAACGCGGCCGCGACATCACGGCTCAAACGAAATCCCGGACGCCGATACGGCACGGTCACCAGCGAGTCGCCGAAGCAATCGCGAATTGTTTTCTCGCGCCCTCTTGTATTTGTCAGCGCGAGAATCGCATCGGCGTGCGTATGCAGCACCGCGTTAACCGGGAGAAAAGCGTGCAGCAGCGTCTCGATCGACGGACGCGCTCCGCCCGGATCGACAAGGCATCGCGCGAGATAGTCGACCATCTCCTCATCGGTCATATCGCCCGCGCGCGTAGCCAGCGGCGCGATGTAGTCGAGGCGAACCGCGGGGAACTGTTTCGGCGCGATC
>DATBSF010000378.1:0-1684 GCA_036559905.1 Thermoanaerobaculia bacterium
CGGCGTGCGCGCGCCGGAATCGCTCGCGCTGAATTTGCCGCGCAGGTTCGACGCGATCGCGAATGCGGCTCGACGCCTCCCCTGCCGCCGTCGAACCGATTTCCTCCGCCGTCAGCGCCGGAACTTCGACCTGCAGGTCGATGCGATCTAGCCGCGGACCAGAAATCTTTCCGAGATAGCGGGCGATCTGCATTGCGCCGCACACGCACTCGCGCCGGCCGTCGTTGAAGAATCCGCACGGACATGGATTGAGCGCCGCGGCAAGAGTAAAACGCGATGGAAATGTCACGGTTCGCGTGACGCGTCCGATCGTCACGATTCCGTCTTCCATCGGCTGGCGCAAAACCTCCAGCGTGTCGCGGCGAAACTCTGCCAGCTCGTCGAGAAAAAGCACCCCGTGATGCGCGAGGCTGACTTCGCCCGGACGAGGCGGCGTTCCTCCGCCAACGAGCCCCGCTGTCGAGATCGTATGATGCGGCGCGCGAAACGGACGCCTGGTCAGCAATCCGCTTCCCGCCGGCAAGGTGCCCGCAACCGAATGAATCTTCGTCGTGACGATCGATTCTTCGAGCGAGAGTCGCGGCAGAATCGAAGGCAGCCGCTTCGCGAGCATCGTCTTTCCCGATCCGGGAGGCCCGATCATCAGGATGTTGTGACCGCCGGCGGCCGCCACTTCGAGCGCGCGTTTGGCCTGCGCCTGTCCGCGGACGTCGCCGTAGTCCGGACCCTCGAAGACAGGCTCCGATCCATTCGGCGACGTCGCCGGCACAATCAACGCCTCGGCTTTGAGATGTCGCAGCAATCCAGGAAGATGCGGCGCGCCGATCACGCGCAGCGATCGCACCGCGGCGGCCTCGTTCGCGTTCGCGGCGGGCACGATCAGCTCGCGAATGTTCGTGTCACGCGACAGAGCGGCGGAAATCGAAAGCGTTCCGCGAACCGGCGCGACGGTTCCGTCGAGCGAAAGCTCACCGACGAAGACACGTCCGGCGAGATGATCGTCGTGAAGAAGCTCGACGGAGTGCAGGATGCCGAGAGCGATCGGAAGGTCGAATCCCGAGCCTTCCTTCTTCACATCCGCGGGCGAGAGATTGACCGTGATGTATCGCGGCGGTAGCCAGAAGCCACAGTTGTGCAGCGCCGAGCGCACGCGCGAATAGGCCTCGCGCACGGCGGCATCGGGAAGACCGACGAGGGTGAATCCCGGTTTCGACGCCTGAGCAGCGTCGACTTCGATGGTGATGCGTACCGCATCGATCCCGAGGGTCGCGGCAGACCAAACCTTTGAGAGCATGGCGTAAAGCCATGCGAAAGTCCCGATCCGAGGCTACCTCGGCTCGTGGTAAAAGTCACGCATGCGCATTTCCGTTCCGCACAAGATCGACAAAGCAACCGCCCGCAAGAGAATCGAAGAGCGCCTGCATCAGATGCTGGCGACGTACGGGCATTACCTCTCCGAAGTGGAGCATCGCTGGGAAGGCGATCGCCTCGTGTTCTCGGGAAAAGCCAAGGGAATGAAGGCCAACGGCACCGTCGACATCACCGACAACGAAGTGATCATCGACGGAAAACTCCCGCTGCTGGCGAAACCGTTCGAGCCGCGGATCAAATCGACGATCGAGAAAGAGGCGGAAACAATCTTTTCGTGAGCGCGGTCAGGGCCACAGTTTGCTGCTTTTTCTTC
>DATBSF010000379.1:0-6250 GCA_036559905.1 Thermoanaerobaculia bacterium
ACGAAGACGGCCGCGTTGAGCTCACGCCAATGACCCTCGACAAAGTCGAGCACAGCCCTCTCTACAACCACGACCTCGCGCCGGTCCCGATCTCGCGAAGAAACTGGACAACCTACAACTACGCCGCGCTGTGGATCTCCATGGCGCACTGCATTCCGACCTACATGCTTTCGTCGGGACTCATCGGCGCCGGCATGAACTGGTGGCAGGCGCTCATCACGATTCTGTTAGGCAACACGATCGTGCTGGCTCCCATCCTTCTCAATTCGCATCCCGGAACAAAGTACGGGATCCCGTTCCCTGTCTTCGCGCGCGCGGCCTACGGAACGTACGGATCGAATCTTCCGGCGCTGATGCGCGCGATCGTCGCGTGCGGCTGGTTTGGAATCCAGGCGTGGATCGGCGGCCAGGCGCTGCACACGTTCTTCGCCGCGGTCTTCCCCAACTGGCATCTCGCGCTCGGACATGCCATCGGCGGTCACACACCGACGGAGTGGATCTCGTTCCTCGCCTTCTGGGGCATCAATATTCTGATCATTTATCGAGGCATGGACTTGCTGCGCCACGTCGAAAACTGGGCAGCGCCGTTCGTTCTCGTCATGACTGCCTGCCTCGTCGCGTGGGCGATCTGGCGCGCGCACGGCCTCGGATATCTGCTCACACAGCCCGACAAGTTCACGACCTGGGCGGAGTTCCATAAAGTCTTCATCCCCTCGCTGACCGCCATGATCGGATTCTGGGCGACGCTCTCGCTCAACATGCCCGACTTCACGCGCTTCGGACGCAGCCAGCGCGAACAGGTGATCGGGCAGACAGTCGCGCTGCCGACGACGATGACCGTCTTCGCCGCGATGGGCGTCATCATCACATCCGCAGCGGTGGTGATTTATCCGAACCTGCCGATGGCCGACATTTGGGATCCGGTCAAACTGGTCGGACAATTCAAACAGCCACTCGTGATCGCGATCTCGATGTTCACGGTCGTCGTCGCGACGCTGGCCGTCAACATCGCGGCGAACGTCGTCTCGCCCGCGAATGATTTTGCAAACGCGTTCCCCAAGTGGATCTCCTTCCGCACCGGCGGCCTGATTACCGGAATCCTCGGCATCCTCATGCAGCCGTGGAAGCTGCTCGCCGATCCTTCCGGCTACATCTTCGCGTGGCTCCTCGGATACTCAGGCGGACTCGGATCGATCGCCGGCGTCCTGATCGTCGACTACTGGATCGTGCGACGGAAGCAGCTCGTGCTCGCCGATCTCTATCTGCCCGATGGCACGTACACCTACAACGGCGGCTGGAACTGGCGCGCGGTCGTCGCGACGCTCCTCGGATGCACATTCGCCTGGATCGGCTTGATTGTTCCTGCGCTGCGGCCTCTGTACGACTACGCGTGGTTCGTCGGATTCGGTGTCGCGGCCATCACGCATTTCGTCTTGATGAAGGTCATGCCGCCGGAGCCGGTGGCCGTCGCTCCGGCGGCGGCCTGACAGAACATGCCCGATCCGCGCTTCCACACGACGCAGTGGACGCTGGTTTTCTCGGCCGCGGCTGACGATGCCGAGGCCGGTTCGGCGCTGAATGCGTTATGCGAGAAGTATTGGTATCCCGTGTACGCATTCATTCGGCGCCAGGGTCACGACGCGACGGAGGCCGAAGATCTGACACAGGCGTTCTATGCGAAGCTGATCGAGAAGGAGTATTTGAGCCAGGTCGATCGCAATCGCGGAAAGTTCCGCACTTTCCTTCTCGCATCGGTCAAACATTTTCTCTACAACGAACATGACCGTAACGTCGCGAAGAAGCGCGGTGGTGGCGCGGCGCATGTCCCGATCGATCTGACCGGCGCCGACGAACGGTACGCCAGCGAGCAGGGCGGATTGAGTCCCGAGGAGATTTTTGAAAAACGCTGCGCGCTCTCGCTGCTCGACACGGCGTTGCAGCGGCTTCGCGAGGAGTACATCGAGCGCGACGATCTGCGCCAGTTCGAAGCGCTCGCGCCGCTTCTGCCGGGCGATTCTCCCGATCTGTACGAAAAAGTCGCGAACGACCTCGGAATGAGCCGGGGCGCGCTGCGCGTCGCGATCCACCGCATGCGCGCGCGATTCCGGATGATTCTTCGCGAGCATGTGGCCTCGCTGGTCGCGGCATCGGATCAGGTCGACGAAGAGATCCGCCATCTCATGAACGCTGTCACAATGTAAGTACCGAGTGCCGAGTGCCGAGTGCCGAGTGCGGACATCGAGGAAGTGAGACCGCTGGCGGGCTATGCCCACAGTGTCTGTTCGAACTGGCGCTGAAGTCGTCTGAAGATTTCGCGCGCTTCACGCCCGGGACAATTCTCAACGATCGCTTTCAAATCACGGCGCTGATCGGGCGGGGCGGGATGGGCGAGGTCTACCGCGCCGACGATCTCAAGCTCGGACAACCGGTGGCGCTGAAATTCGTTCCGCTCGCGATCGCGCAGAACGGCGAGCTGCTGCAGCGGCTCTACAACGAAGTGCGGTTAGGCCGGCAGGTCGCGCATCCGAATGTTTGTCGACTGTTCGACATTGCCGATTACGAAGGCCATCCGTTCATCGTGATGGAGTTCGTCGACGGCGAGAATCTCGAGGCGCTGATGCAGCGTGTCGGCCGATTGCCGCAGCGCAAGGCGATGGACATCGCGCGCGAAATCTGCGCCGGACTGGCCGCCTCGCACGATCGCGAAGTCATTCACGGCGATCTCAAGCCGGCCAACATCATGATCGATGGACGCGGCCACGCGCGCGTCAGCGACTTCGGCTTATCCGCGCTGACGGCCGACATGACGCGGCGGACGCTGATCGCCGGCACACCTGCCTACATGGCGCCGGAGCAGCGCAAAGGACAGATGTCGGTCCGCAGCGATGTCTATGCGCTTGGGCTCGTTCTCGAGGAGCTCCTCAAAAGCATTCGCAACGTTCCGTCGGAGCTTCGAGACAAGATCGAGAAGTGCCTCGCGATCGATCCCGCGAATCGCCCGGCATCGGCGCGCGACGTCCTGGCAGCATTTCCGAGCGGCGATCTTCTTGATGCCGCCGTCGCCGCCGGCGAGACTCCATCTCCCGATCTCGTCGCGGCTGCCGAGCCGTCGATCCGACTCTCGCGACGTCTCGCGACGATCGTGTTCGGCGCCGTACTGGTCGGTATGGCGCTTGTCGTGTTCACCAAGCAGCGCGTATCGCTCGAAGGCCGCACATCACTCCCCTACTCGCCGACCATCCTCGAACGACATGCGCGCAGGCTCGCCGGCGCGGCTGCGGCAGATCATGCGTCCTGGTTCGCGGCCGATCCCGCGATCCGTTTTTACTATCGCCAGAGCCCGAAACCGATGGCGTCGAACGATCCCGACGGGCGCGTCACTCTCAATGAGCCGCCGCCCGACCTCCCCGGCATGGTCGCCCTATCGCTGACTCCCGACGGCGCGATCGTTCCAGTCGTGCACGTCGAAGAGAAGACGCCGCTTTCGCTGACTGTCTACTATGTGCTGCTCGCTCCACTGATCGTGGCGGGCGCGTTCGTGGCACGCCGCAACATTCGATCGGGACGCGGCGATCCGCGCGGAGCGCGACGCATCGCGGCGTGGGTCTTCATCTGCCGCATGTTGTTCTGGGTTTTCGCGGCACACCACACGCGAGTGTTCGTCGCCGAGTTCGCAAGTTTCAGCCTCGCATTTGCGAAGAGTCTGATGTACGCGGCCGAAGTGTGGATTGGATATCTGGCGGTCGAGCCGTACATCCGCCGAAGACGGCCGAAGACGATCATCGGATGGAAGCGGCTGCTGGAAGGCCGCTGGACCGATCCCATTGTCGCGCGCGACATGCTCCTCGGCGCCGGATTCGGCGTCGTCATGGTGCTCTTCGAAGAATTGCGTCGCGCGGTGCCCGGCGCAGCGCCGTTTACTGTCGCAGTTCCTGCACTCTCATCGCAGCTTTCGTGGCTCGAGCTGCTTTTCTACTTTCAGACCCGCGCGGTTTTCTATTCACTCTTCGGACTCTTTCTTCTGCTGCTGCTCCGCGCGATTCTGCGAAAGACGCTGATCGCATCGGCAGTCTGGGTGATCGCGCTCGCCGTTCTTCTCGCACAAGCCGAGCAGAAACCGCTCGACTACATCCTCGGCGCCGCGCTCGCGTTGATTCTGCTGCTGGTCCTCAATCGATACGGCCTGCTGACCTGCGCGGTCGCGTTTTTCTGGTACCTCTTCCTCACTTCGCTCCCGCTGACGACCGATGTGCATCGCTGGTACATCGGCACGACGATCGCGGTCGTCGCTCTCTTCGCGGCCTCGCTGGTCGTGTCGCTGCGCTCCGCGCTCGCGACGTAACGCAATCCGCCTTTCGCTTCATCTGACATCCGGAGGCCGGAGATGAGACTCCATCACGTTTTGATCCTGATCATTCTGTTGACGGCTTGCGCGTCGCAAACCGAGATCCGCAGGCGGAGCGATCTGATGTCGTACCTCTATCCGAATGCGAGCGTGGCTCCGCCACCGCGCCCGCAGACGGCGCGACTTCAGCTTCCGCTGCGGCTTGGAATCGCATTCGTCCCGTCGGGAGGCGGGAGTCCCAGAATGCAATCTCCCGGTCTCCCCATCGCGCACATCGACACGAATCCGGTCGTGTCGCGTCAGGATGAGAAGAAGCTACTCGACATCGTCCGCAAGACGTTCGAAGGACGCGACTGGGTCAAAGAGATCGTCGTCATCCCGTCGACGTACCTGACGCCGAACGGCGGATTCGACAATCTCGATCAGATCGCGCGGATGTACGGCGTCGATGTCATCGCGCTGGCGTCGGTCGATCAGATCCAGTACGTCAATCAGAATCCGATCGCGTATCTCTCGATCGTGGGGTCGTATTTTCTGCCGCTCGAGAAAAACGAAACGCGCACGCTCATCGACGTCGCGGTCTTTCACGTTCCGACGCGCACATTTCTGCTGCGCGCGCCCGGAAATAGCAAGATCACCGGACACACGACCAGCGTCGATGAGCCGAAGGCGCTCCGCGAGCGCGCGGAGACCGGACTGAAGATCGCGACGGTCGAATTGTCGAAAAACCTCAACGAAGAGGTCGAGAACTTCAAGACCAGTCTGATTTCCGGCGAGCGTGCCGAAGTCGAAGTCGTCAACCAGAAGGGCCAGTCGATTCGGACCAGCGGAAGCTTCGGCATTTTCGATCTGCTCGCCGCGCTCGGCGTCGTCTTGATGATCGCGCTGCGGGGCCGTTCGTGATCGACCACTGGTCGCTCACATCCGCAGCGCTTCACGGTGAGCCGTGGCGATTGTGGACGGGACACATCGTGCATTGGGGACCGTCGCACTTCTTTCCTGACAGCCTCGCGATGGTTCCGCCGCTACTGCTGCTCGCGCCGAAGCACCGCCTGCGTACGATTGTGTGGGGTCTCGTGATCGCGCCCCTGATCAGTCTTGCGATTCTGGCGGCCGTGCCGGGCGTGGAGTATCGCGGAAGTTCGGCGCTGGCCGTTACGATCTGGATCCTCGGGCCGCTCCTTTATTTCAATCGCCACCCGTACAGCGATCAACGCGTTCCACCGGCGCCGGCGTACGTGCTTCTCACGTTCTGCCTGGTGAAACTGCTTCTCGAGACATTCACTTCTTTTCGGTTGGGCTTCACCGATGTGCCGCCGCTGCCGATCGCGCATTGGTTCGGCGCCATCGCGGGCGTCATGACATTCATTCACCTCCGCGCTAAACTTGTGCATACCGCCATCCGCCAACACAGCGAGTCTCGTCTGGCGCTCTCACAAAGAGGTTGAGGCTCCCGTGACGGCGAAACCGCTTCGCATCGTGCTACTTTGTCCGCGCGGTCCGCTCTATCGACATCGCGGCGGCATCTGGAAGAAGACGATGCGCTACGCGCCGCTCACGCTGACGACGCTGGCATCGCTGATTCCTCCCGAGATTCCCGCGGAGGTTCGCATCATCGATGAGGGCGTCGAAGAGATTCATCCCGATCGCATCGAGGCGGATCTCGTCGGCATCACCGCGATCACCGGCACCGCGCCTCGCGCGTACGAAATCTCCGCGCAGCTTCGCAGTCGCGGCATCCCCGTTGTTCTCGGCGGTGTCCATCCGACGCTGATGCCGGACGAGGCGGTGCAGCATGCCGACAGCACCGTGGTCGGGTATGCCGAGGAGTCGTGGCCGCAATTGTTGAGGGATTTTGTGGCGGGGCGAATGCAGCGGCGCTACGACCAGAATCCGAATCTCAGA
>DATBSF010000380.1:0-12797 GCA_036559905.1 Thermoanaerobaculia bacterium
GGAGATCATCAGCGGATACGGAATGATGATCAATTTATATTGATTCTTATTGATGTCATTTATATGAACGAAATCGACGGGCACATTGGTTGGAAAGAGTGCTCGGTAGTAACCGAGCATCGAGTTGCGCTCGATGGCCGCGACTTCGCTCTGCGCGCCGCCGGCGGTCAGCGGCCGCCGCCCGCCCACCATGTATGACAGCGGGTTGTAGACGATCGCGACTTCCGCGGCGGCGGGATGTGCGTTGAGAAAGAAATTGCGATTCGCATCGATCACTTTCGCGACCGCCCCCGCCGCCCGCGCGCGCTCGGTGATCGTGCCGTCGAGGTTGATCAGGCCGAAGCCGCCCGACTCGTAGCCGGAGCTCATCGGATACCACGCGTAAACGTTGATGCCTTTGGCGCCCCGCGCGACCGCGCTCCACATCCACACGCGAAGATCGTTCGGCGTGACGGTCGAGCTCACGCGCAGCGCGACCGTTCCGAATCCACCCTGCAGCTCGCCGATCCAGAACGCGCCGCCCGTTGCCGAGCGGGTGAAATCGAGCAGCGCGCCGCGCCAGGCAGGATCGCGTCCGACCGCGAAGGAGTGTTTCGGATAAAAGGATGTGCCCCAGAAATCGACAATGCCGGCCGCCTGCCAGTCATCGGGATTGCCATCGCCGGAGAGTGGGCTCGTGAAGAGATTGGGAGCGGCCGCATGGCTCGTCGCGACCGCATCCGGCAACACGCTTTTGACGGCATCGTAGCGCGCGCGTAAGTCTTCACTCAGCTTCTGCGTGATGAAGAATCGCCAGTCGATGTAATCGGTGTAGGAGAGAATCGTGCTGAGGCGATTCGGCTCGACTTCATCCCACGATTCGAATCGGCGGTACCAATTGCGATTGAGCGCGTCGAGCGTGCCGTACTTTTTCTGCAGCCACGAACGGAACCGCGCGACGCTGTAGGGACAGAAACAGAATTCCGCGCTCCGCATGTACGTCGCCTCGGCCCAGTTGATGACGTGCGGCTCGCTCCAAAGGTCCCATCCGAGGAACGCAGGCTTCGATTGCATGCGCTGCGCGAGCGTTGTGAACAGCCGCAGAACCGCGCGATGCACTCCCGGATGATCGAAGCAGTAACCGGGCGCGGCATGCGACGGCATCACCTCGCCGCTGATTGAGACGAAATGCGAGTCGGGAAATTTCTTGCCGACCCAGTCGGGCGCTGAATCGACGTACACCTGCACGATCAGTTTGAGTCCGACCTCCTGCGCCAGATCGGCGAGCTGCTCGACATTCTCGAAGTGATACTCCCCGTCTCGCGGCTCGGCGCTTGCCCAATCGATCCAGGTGCGGACGGAATTGAATCCGAGAGACTTGATCTGACGGAGGTCGGCCCGCCACTCGTCACGATGTGCGCGCGGATCGGGATCGAGCATCGGCGCCCGCACTTTGCCTCCGCCGTACCAGACCGCGACGGGCAGCGGCTTGGGCGCAGTCGCGAGCGCGAGCAGAAGGGCCAACATCGGCGCAGATTATGTATGTGATCGCGCTTCTCGCAGCAACCTGGGTCTCGCTCGCGCCGTTGCAGGTGGCGCGACAAGAGCTCGCAGTCGCCGCCGCCAATGGCAAGGTCTACGCGATCGGCGGCATCTCAGGACTCAGCGTCACGGCGACGGTTGAAGCGTACGACCCGAGCACGAACCGCTGGAGTTTTGTCGCTCCCCTTCCCGAGACGTTGCACCATTCGGCGGCCGCCGTTGTTGACGACGTCATCTACGTCATCGGCGGCTACCGCACGCTCAACTTCGACGCGACGTCAGTTGTTTATCGCTACGATCCGCGCATCGATGTCTGGTCGCGCGCCGCATCGCTTCCATCGCCGCGAGGAGCCACCGCAGCAGCCGTCATCGACGGGCGCATTTATCTTGCCGGCGGTGTTCCCGGAGGCGACGCGCTGATTTCTTACGATCCCATCTCGGATCGCTGGACGACTCTTTCGCCAATGCCGACCGCGCGCGAGCATCTTGCCGCCGCGGCGGTCGGCGGAAAGTTGTATGTGATCGGCGGCCGCTTCTCCGGCAATGTAGGCGCGATGGAGGTTTACGATCCGTCGATCGATCGATGGGCGTCTCTTCCGCCGCTCCCGACACCGCGAAGTGGACTCGCGGCAGTGGCAATCGATCAGCGCATCTACGTTTTTGGCGGCGAAGGCAATCCGAATGCGATGACCGGCGTGTTCTCCGAAACCGAGGTCTACGACGCGGCGAAGCTGATGTGGAGCGCCGAGACGCCGATGGCCGTTCCGCGACACGGCATCGGCGCTGCAGTCATCGACGGCCGCATCTACATTCCCGGCGGCGCGGTGCTGCAAGGCTTCGGCGCGGTCAACGCGCACGACGCGCTCGCTTTCATTTCTTTACGGCGTCGTGCGGTCCACTAACCAATCACGCTTCTAAGGATCAATCATCACCTCGGGATCGATTTCCCTGCCCGAGCTGCGATCGATCACACGGTACTTCCTGTGTACCGATTCTTTGACCTCTTTCGCTTGGATCTTGTAGTGATGCGAATCCTGCGCGCCGAGGTGGTGGGCGTGATGCAGCGGAGTATCAGCGGTGAACTGCACGTCCAGATCGCCGCTGCTCCCGGTGATGTACAGGTTCAGCCATTCATTGGATCGCACGTGGACCACCTCTGGATCCACCTTGGTGAAACTTGCATCGATACAGACAACAGCGTGGGAACCGTGTCCTGCCGCAGAATCGCAAGGATTGGCCTCCTTGCTGCGCATGGTCGCGCACCCGACAGCGGCGCCGATGATCACCAGAACAATCGCTGCGTATTTCATGATCTCTCCTCTCTCATGTATTTGCCTTCGGAGACTTGAGCGCTTTTTGAAAACGCGAGTCGTTGCGCAGATTCGCCAGCTCCGGATCGCGCGCCGCATCGCTCGCGGGACGGCCGTTGGCGATTGCTCGCTCGACCCAGCCGACAGCGGCGTCGCGATCGCCGCGGATGTTCGCGATGACTGCCGCCTGATAGAGCGCAGTCGAATTGGTGGGATCCGCCTGCAGCGCGAGCTTCAACTCCGTCTGCGCCGCCGGCAGTTCGCCGCGCTTGGCGAGGCAACTGGCGACGATGGCGCGGGCGGAAACGTCATTGGGATTCACCGCGATCGCCTCGCGCGCCAGCCGTATCGCCTCGGCGTACGGCTGTTTCGATTTCGCACGCTGGCCCGGCGCCCAGCGATACGCATCGCCGAGATTGAACCACACGACGTATTGCTTCGGCTGCAGCGCGACCGCCTTTTCATAAGCGGCGGCCGCCTCGTCGTAGCGTCCCAGCCAGAAGTAGCACGTGCCGAGATTCACGTATCCGCCGCGCGTCGGCTGGATAGAAATCGAATGCTGCAGCGCTTTGATCGATTCCTCGTACTTGCCGACGCCCATGAGCGCACCGCCGAGATTGGCCCAGCCGCGCGGCGCTTCGGGAAGAATTTGAGTTTGCTTCGTGAACAGACGGATCGCATCATCCTGCCGGCCGCGCATCAAACAAAAGCGGCCGTAACGACCGTAGACATCGGGCAAATCGGGACGCAACTGAAGCGCGTCGCGGAAGAGATGATCTGCATCCGCCGCGCGACCCATGTCGTTGTAAGTATCGGCAAGACCGAGCCGCGCATCGACGGAATCGGGTCGAAGAGTCAACGCCTTCTGAAACGATTTGACGGCATCGGGGAAGTTTCCACTCGTCCGTCGTAATTCACCGAGGGTGACGTTCGCTTCCGCTTCCGTCGCGTCGAGCTGCACAGCGCGCTCCGCGTAAACCGACGCTTGATCGATAAACTCGCGATTGTGAGTGAATGCGTACTTGCGCAACAGAGCTTTTCCCAGCGTCCCGTTGACCACGGCGGAATCCCGCGAATTCAAAAGCAGCGACTCGAGTGAGCGGATAGCCTGATCCAGCGAGTCCTCGCTCTGCATCCGTTGCAGGAGCCCCACCGCCTGGGTGTAGGTCCGCTGATCGGCACCGGTTAATGCGCGTGTTGCTCGAGATGTTCGGCGTGTCGGGATATTCAGCGCCTGCAGCACGCTGTCCGCCACCAGATCCTCGAGCGGAAAGACCTCGGCACTGGCCGTCGTGATCGTGTCGCCGGCCAGAGGTGTCCCCGAGGCGGTATCGCGCAGTTGGAAACTCACGCGAAGCTGCTCGCCGACACGCTGCACGTTCCCAGTCAACACCATCGTTGCACCGCGACGTTGCGCGATCTCGCGCGCGTCTGCTCCCGGTGCCGCCGGCGCGCCGTCGAACGGGCCGATGACGCTAACTCCCCGTGACTGTTGGATCCTGGCGCTGATCATTTCCGAGATCCCGTCGCTTAAAGCCTCGCCGTCGGCGGAACCGCCCAGATCGCGGAAAGGAATGACGGCGACAGACCGCGGCGCAGCGGGAAGCAGTTGCTGTTGCTGTTGTTGTCGATTGCGAAAAACCATCGTTGCGCCGGTCGCAACCAGAAGAAGCGCGGCTACACCCGCGATGACCGGAAGCCGCGGCGCTTCCATCCGGAACGTTCGCAGCGAACGATCGGTGCGATCCGATCCGGTCGAAAGTCGATTGCGAAGGTCGCGAAGATCGCGGGCCAGATCGCGCGTCGATGCATAGCGATCCTGCGGCGACTTCGCGAGACATCGAGCGATGACGTTCTGCAACTCGCGACCGCCCGACAGTTCGCTGAGGTTCATTGGCGGTGCATCTTCGCGGATGATCGCCGTCAATGTCTCCGCCGACGAGGGACGGTCGAACGGACGCTTGGCGGTGATCATTTCGTAGAGGATCACCGCCAGCGAAAACTGATCCGATCGAAAATCGACCGGACGACCCGCCGCCTGCTCCGGCGACATGTACGACGCGGTCCCGAAGACGTGACCGGCAGTCGTGTGCGTCAGCGGTTGAGTCTTGTCCCCGCTGGCCATCGACAGCCGCACTTTCGCGAGGCCGAAGTCGAGCAGCTTGACGTATCCCTCGCGCGAGATCATGACGTTCTCGGGTTTGAGATCGCGATGAACGACGCCGCGCTCGTGCGCCGTCGCCAGGACGTCCGCGACTTTCGCGGCCACGCGCAACGCTTCCTTCACCTGCATCGGCCCACCCGCCATGAGTGCGCGCAGCGTCTGCCCTTCGATGAGCTCCATCGCGATGTACGCGATGGATTCGGAGCGGCCGACGTCGTAGATCGCGACGATGTTCGGATGATTGAGCGACGACGCCGCCCGCGCCTCCTGCTCGAACCTCCGCAGCGCCTCGGCGCTGGCAACATCGGGAGGAAGAATCTTCAGCGCGATGTCGCGATCGAGTTTCGTGTCGTGCGCGCGATAGACCTCTCCCATGCCCCCGGCGCCGATCGGCGCGAGAACGCGATACGGCCCGACCAGATATCCCGCTTCGAGTGTCAAGGAGTTTTGTTGAGAATATCAGAGGCCTTATGGATTTCGGGAGCGATGCGGTCCACGAATGCCGTCAAACCGTGATCGCCGTCCGGAATCTCGATGAACTGCGATCCCGGCACGAGCTTCCCGCTCGCCTGCCAGGACTTCCAGACACTCTCGACGCGATGGAAGGCGATCGTCTCGTCCTTGCGGCCCATGAAAATGGTGACAGGGACCGGCGGCGGTTCGCGGTCCACGTCGACGCGCGACATCTGCTCGAAGAACGCGCGGTGGATCGGCACATTCTCGCCGCGCGCGAAATTGAAGATCTCGATCGGATCGCCAGGCGGCAATTTGGCAAGCCACTGATCGCGGATGCCGAGCCCCGGCGCGATGAGGATCATCGGGACGTGTAATCCTCGCCTGACAACTTCGAGCGCCACCACACTCCCCAGCGAGCTTCCAACAATTCCCTGAGTGGCGCCGGCACTCCTGAGGGCCCGCTCCACCATCGCCTCAAAATCGAGTTTCTCGAACGACGGAACATTGAGATCCGGCGTGTTGAGCTCGACGCCCATCGGCGAGAGCAGCGCGCGCAGGCTCTGAATCTTCTGGCTGTTAGGCGACGAAGCGAAGCCGTGGAGATAAAGTACCGAGTGCCGGGTGCCGAGTGCCGAGGCAGTCACCGCTGCATCTTACTCGGCACTCGGCACTCGGCACTCGGCACTCGGCACTACAATTAACCGTGTCCTTCACCCAAAGGTATCTTTTAAGGCTGATCGCGCCACCGGCTGCGGTGACGATTCCGCTCGCCTTTCTCTTCGTCGCGCAGGTGATCGCACTCTCGACCAGCGACGCGATCGACGTTGCACTCCTTCTTCTATGGATGTACGTCGTCACGGCGCTGGCCAACGGATATTTTCTGACGCCGCACACGCGGCGCATCGAGGAGGCGATCACCGAGGAACGCGACGCGTCGCAGGAATTGTCGGATTGCTTGCGCATCACGATCCGTGTCGCAGTCATCGCCCTCGGCCTCAGCGGAATCGTCTTCGCCTTGCTCTGCACGTGGCTCGTGATGCAGTCGGCTGAAGGACTCGGTTACTTCATCGTCGCCGCCTCCATCGCAGCGTTTCCCGGAATCGCGTGGGCGTACGCCGCCGGCAAACGTTTCCTCGCCGCGCTCGGGCGCGGCCGCTACATCGGTTCGGAATTGTCGATCGGCAAGAAGATCGCGATCGTCTTCATCGGATCCTTCATCGTCTCCTCGGCCGCGCTCGTCGAATTGACTGCCTCGAAAGTGCTGATCGCTCTCGAGCGCCTCGCGGTCGCATCGTCCTCGGAGCGCTTTCAGAGGATCTACGACACTGCGAATCTCTCGGCGCAGATCGATCCGAAGATCCTCGATGACCTCCGCCTCTACATTCCGAGCGATTACACACTGCATCTGATCTCGCGCGGCGGTCAGGTCACGGAGACGGGCGCGCCGCTGACGGCGGACGAAGTCGCCGCGATTCGCCGCATCGGCAACGGCGACAGCGCGTCATTCTCGTCGCCGCACGTCCTGAAATTCGCGAAGCTGAAGGACGGCTCGATCCTCGCGCTTTCGATTCCGTGGGAGCCGTATCGCAAGATCCCGAGGCAGATCACGATGTACACCTTCATCATCGCGCTGCTGACGTCCGTCATCTTCAGCATGGCGGCATACTTCCTCTCACGCGATGTCACAACGCCGCTGCGGAAGCTTCGAGCAACCGCTGCCGAAATGGCGCAGGGAAACTTCGACATCGCCCCGCGCGTGTTCTCCGATGACGAAGTCGGCGAGCTGGCGGAGAGTTTCGGTGAGATGCGCACGAACCTCCGGCGTCTGTTAGGCCGCGTCGGCGGAAGCGGCAGCACGATCACCGAGGGCGTCCGCGTCATCACCGGCGGAACGGAATCGCTGCTGACACGAGCCCGCGATCAGGCGCGGCTCACGGAGAACTCCACGACCTCGCTCGAAAATGTGCGTGGCGGAATCCGCAGCGTGCTGGCGGCCGCCGATACCGTCGCATCGCTGACCGAAGACGCCTCCAGTCGCGCATTGCAACTGCAAGCATCGGCCGAGCAGGTGGCGAAGAGCACCGATCGGCTTTTTCAGTCGGTCGAGAAGACTTCGGCGTCGACTTCCGAGATGGACGCATCGATGCGCGAGATCTCGAAGCGCACCGGCGTGCTGGCGGGCATCGGCGAGGAAGCGTTGTCGTTCGTGAGCGAAATGGACTCGACGATCGGCGAGCTGCGCGACGCGGCGCAATCCACGGCCGCGATCTCGCGTCACGTCAGCGAGGATGCCGAAGCCGGCGGAGATGCGGTGGCAAAGATGGTGGAGGGCATCAACGCGTCGCGCGATCTCACCAACAGCACCGCGACGACGATCGACGAGCTGCAGGGCTCAGTTGGGCAGATCAATCAGATTCTCACAGTGATCGAGGAGATCACGACGCGGACGAATCTTCTCGCGCTCAACGCCGCCATCATTGCCGCCCAGGCCGGCGAGCAAGGCCTCGGATTCGGCGTGGTCGCCGACGAGATCCGCGAGCTGGCCGAGCGCACGCGCGGATCGACGAAGGAGATCGCGGCGATCATCAAGGCCGTGCAGAGCGGATCGCGTCAGACCGTCGCAAAGATCAACGAGGGCGTCGAGCGCGTGGAGGCCAACGTGGAACTGGCAGAGAACGCATCGTCGTCGCTGCAGAAGATCGTCAACAGCGCGGCGCGGTCGTACGACATGGCGACAAAGATCTCGCGCGCGCTCGAGGAGCAGGCCGCCGCCAGCCGGCATCTGCACGATGTGACGTCGCGGATGTCGGACGCGATCGCGGAGATCAATCGCGGCACGCGCGAGCAGGCGCGCGGCACGGAGCTGCTGGCGCAGGAGGCCGAGCGCGTGCGCGAGATCGCGGCGCAGGTGAAGAGTGCGACCAACGAACAGTCGCAGGCCGGCCACGGAATCACCATCGCGCTGGAGAAAATCGCCGACGATGCGCGCAACATGCGCGATCACCTGCAGCGTCAGATGAGCGAGACGGAGCGGATCGCGCAGGCGGCGCGGACGATGCTCGACATCGCGCAGGAGAACGACGCGGTCGCGCGCGAGTTCAACGCCACCGTGCAGAACCTCGTGCTCAGCGGACGCGATTTCGAGTCCGAGGTGTCGCGGTTTCGGTATCGGGGCGGAGAAGCGTAGGGCGGATGACGCGGCGGCACGAAGTGCTGGCGCTCATGCTGGCGACGCTGATCGTTGCCATCGTTCTCATCGCGACGCAACCGCGCGATGTTTTCTGGGGGCCGGACAGCGGCAACCATTTCATTCAGACGCAATCGATTCTGCGAGGCCACATCGCGATCGAACATCGCTTTCCGATCGGACATCACTTCGTCGACATCGCGAACAAAACGTATTCGACGTACTCGCCCGCATTTCCCGCGGCCGCCGCTCCGTTCTACGCCGCGTTCGGCTACTGGGGACTCTTCGTTCTCCCGATCCTCGGCACATTGCTGATGATCGCGCTGCTTCCTGCGCTGACGACGCGCTCGATTCTGTTGCCGGGAATCCTGCTCGTTTTCGGGACGCCGGTGCTCTGGTACACAATTGTTTTCTGGGAACACACGATTGCAGCAGGCATCGCGGTGGCGGCGTTCATCCTTACCGAGCGCGAACGGCCGCTGATTGCGGGTGTTCTTGCCGCGATCAGCACGGTCTTTCGCGAAGAGGGCTACGTCATCATCGCGAGCATCGTGATCGCGATGCTGGTGACTCGGCGGCGCCCATGGTCCTTCGCCGCGGCGGCGATCATCGCGCTCCTTCCGTGGTGGTTCTTCAATTGGAGGCTGTTCGCCAATCCGTTAGGCCTGCATGCCGCGATCTACAGCTCGATCGCGCAGGGGAACAAGCTCGCGAATTTCTATCCATTCTTGTTCGAATTTTCTCAGAATCGCATTCTGTGCATCGTCACCGCAGTGTTGTTGCTCGCCTGTTCTGGAGTGCGGCGGCCTGCCGCCGCTCTTCCGTCGGCAGCTTGCTGCCGACCCACCGCGGCAAGCCGCGGCGTCGAAAGCGGTGCCAAGGCACCGTACTCCAGACTCCTCTTTATCGCCGCGACGGCGGGATTTGTAACTCTCACGGTCTTGCTGTTCATGTCGCCGGCCCCGATGCGCGAGACGCTGTACACCCAGGGGCTTTTTCCAGCGATTCCTTTTTCGGCGGCGATGTTTCTCTCGTGGCGTGAGCAACCTCGCTTCCGCGTCGTCGCGGTGCTGACGGGAATCATCCTCACGACGCTGATCGTCAACCAGGCGGATTTCGGCGTGACATGGGGCCCGCGACATTACTTCTGGATGTTTCCGTTGATCGCGGTGATGGCGATCGAGTCGATTCCGGCATCACGGCCCATCGTGATTGCTGCGGCAGTGCTCGCGATCTGCTCCTTCGCGATTCAATTCGAAGGCATTCGGATTCTGCGCATGAAACTGCGCTTCAGCGAGAACTTGCTCACCGCGGTGAGAACGGACGCCAATCGCGTCGTCGTCACCGACGTCTTCTGGATACCCGAGGATCTGGCGAGCGCTTTCTTCGAGAAGGACATCGCGCTGGCGCGCAACGATCAGGAATTCGCGGCGCTCAGCCGCGGATCCATTCTCTACATCGCGTCGCGCCAGTTCCGGCTGATCACGAACCGCGGTTTTCAACCGGTGCTGCAGCGTGTGACGAGCCGGCGCAGAATTGTCGGCGGTGATCCGATGCTCGACGTCATGCTGATCGATTTGAAATGATCGTACGCCGCGTAGTCGCCGCTTGCGCGCTGGTAACTCGTGGCTATTCACGGAGTACACGTTCTTCCTCCAAGGCGTACGCGAACACACGCGGCCGGGCGACAAGATCGTGATTGCGACTCTCGGCATGCGCAATCCCGAGACGTACGTGTACGCTTATTACCGCGCCAACTATCTACTTGCCGGTCGTGAGGTTCTTCCGCTCGTTCCGGAATATCTCGCGAGCGCCGATTACGTGGCGGCATGGCAGACGCCCGGCCCGCCGGTCGCGGAGATGATTTTCGTGAGGACTGATTCTCGTTTCGAGGGGTAGCACTTCGCCCCGCTGCGTCACTACTTTGTGAGTGCATACTCTCAAATTCGCCGCCTTCCATAAGAAAGTCGATAAGTACGTCGCGCGATGTTTCGCTAATAGCCAGTGTCCTCGCGCGGACGAATCGGCGGCGCTGTTCGGTCTCTCACCATCCCGCTTCAGCAATTTGTTTCTTGCGCATTTCGGCGAGAGGCCGGGTGCGTACTTGAAGCGAAAGCAGATTGAGCGCGCGAAGCATCTCCTCCGCACGACGACCGACAACATGGAGACGATCGCAAAAGCATCCGGCTATCGAGATCGCGAGACATTTTCCCGAGCATTCAAGCGCACGACCGGCGTGACTCCGAAGCAGTTTCGCGAATCTGCTGCTGAGTAACAATTCTTGATACTGCTCAGTGACGTTTCTTTCCAGGGCATCGAAATCGCACGCGCTGGTACGCCGTCGGTGGATGCCCGGGCCCACGGACGTTTCAGTCGCCGCCCGGTTATGAGTTCCGGAGATCATAATGATGCGGCCTTTTCTCACACGAACTCTCCTTGTGGTTTGCGCGGCACTCATCGCGCCAGCGCATCTCAAAGCCCAATGTCCGGCAATTCTCACCGTGAATGGCCCGGACACGAACGGAAACACAGCGATAACCGGACAGACACAAGGAGGGTGCGGCGGCGCCGCTCTCCACCTGAAGATTGATGGCGTCGAGTACGGAAACGGCTTTACGTGCGTCGACGGAACTCAGCCATGTATAGCCACGTGGAATCTCGACTTCACATGTTGGCTTCCGGTGACGCACACCTTGCAGCTCGACACGGCTTGCAATCAGGTTACAGGAACCGACCCACAAGGCCATCCAATTTGTACGGGTGGCACAGGAACCGGTAGTTCATCGGTCACCGTCTCCCCAACGCCGACAATCAGCGTCATGCACACCGGTCCGGATGCCAACAACATCGTCACGGTGAACGCAACCTATCACATGCCCTACAACAAGAGCGGTCGCGTCAGGATTAACCTCGACAACGGTGAGATAGCCCGACCGTGGGTCACTGGCGACGGAACGTTTACTACAACGATCGATCAAACGTGCCTCGCGTCAGGCGCCCATCCGCTTACAGCGAAGGCGTTCATGTGTGCCAGTCTTACACCGGAGGCGGATCCGACAGATCCTGTTTACATCGCCACCGCCAACGACTCAATCACGGTTTCCGGTCAGACGACTGTCGATGCGTCCTACGACCAGGATCAAAATCTACTGACCATCAACACGACTTTCCCCAACGCACCGCCGACGTCTACGCATGGCGTCTCGATTTACGTCGACGGCTATGGCCCAGTACCGGTCCCCATTACGGGAACCTGTTTTACGCAGATCTCCGGTACCTGTACTGCTCCAGTGACCCTGTCGTGCGGCGTTACGCACACAGTTCGAGTGACCGCTCAAGCGTGCAACTCGCCTGATCCGATGTACCACGCGGAGACCACGCTGCCCGTAATCGCTTCAACACCGATCTGTCTCAGCGACACAACCTGCTGTAACTCGTGCCCATCGACAGGGCCGGAGTGTGGCGTCGGCGGGTCGAGCTCATGTCCGACCTGCGGTCACGAGAATATTTGCGTCGGACCGCCAACGAATGTCGGATCGGGAGATGTCTCGGTCAACCTGCCACTCTTCACAATCCCGCAGGAACCCACGCCGCTCCGATTTGACCTCACGTTCCACAGCGGGAAACTGACCTTCCCGAGCCTGGTCAATTACCCGATGGGAATCGGGTGGACGCACACATTCAATTCGAGCATCAAGACTGCCGTCGACACGCGGCTCTTTTACTACACCCCTACCGGCAACCGTGTCTATTTCGATCGGGTCACCGATACACTTTGGTCGGCAGCTCGACCGGCATTTATCGCTGACGTCATCATCAAGGACGCGGCCACCGGAACGTATACCGTCAAATTTCCGAGCGGCGGCAACCGGGTGTACTCGATTGCAACAGGAAAATGGCTCTCAGCGAGCGATCGATGGGGAAACACGATTTCCGGTACATATGACGGATCGGGCAATCTCACGACGATCACCGATTCCGTCGGGCGGCAGATCACGCTCGAATACGTCGGCGGCACGATTTCGCGCGTCGTCCTCCCCGGCGGTGCGGCCTGGACTTTCAGCTACACGACACTGGGAACGACGACTGTTCTCAGCTCGATCAAAGATCCGGTCAATCCCACGCAGATCTGGCGGAGCTTCAACTACGTTGCTCCTTA
>DATBSF010000381.1:0-3106 GCA_036559905.1 Thermoanaerobaculia bacterium
AGTATTCGCTGACGCAGCGTCTGATCGGAAAAGAGAAAGAGGGCGGATCTTCGCGCGAGGTTTTGTCGTTCTCGCTCCGGCAATCGGTGTCGCTCTCGAAGCCGTTCAGCAACTCGACCGGTGGAAACCTTCCCGGAACGACGACGCCGCCAGGCGAGAACAAATTCACTCCGCTTCTGGCGAGTCTGCACATCAATCCGTACCAGTCGCTGACGTTCGACACCAGCGCGACGTTCGGGAACGTGTCGCATCAGCTCGATCAGCTCAGCGTGGCCGCCAATCTCGTCGGAACCGGAAAGCGCTCCGACAAATACCTCAGCTTCAGCTGGTTTTCATCGTTCTCTCAGCCTGGAGTCGTCGGAGCGTCCAATAACAGCCAGATTCGGCTCAACAGCGGATCGTCCCTCCTCGCCAACCGGATGCGCGCCGACATACAGCTCAATTACGACGCGCGTCAGGGCGTTTTTCTCGAGCAGCGCTACATCATCGGCTCGACCGGCTCCTGTTATGGCCTGGCATTCGAGTACCGCCGTTTTCTGGTTTATGATCCTTTGCCAGAGCCCCGCGGCAGTTTCGGAATCGCGGTCACCCTCAAAAACGTAGGAACGATCGGAACGCATTGAGCCACAGCGGCACAATGAAGGGCTTGATTCTCTCTGGCGGGAAGGGCACGCGCATGCGTCCCCTGACCTACACCTCCGCCAAACAATTGATCCCGGTGGCCAACAAGCCGGTCCTCGTCTACGGGATCGAGGCGATCGTGGCCGCCGGCATTCCCGACATCGCGATCATCGTGTCGCCGGAAACCGGCGACGAGATCCGCGAATGCATCGGCGACGGCTCGAAGTTCGGCGCGAACGTCAGCTACATCGAGCAGGACGCGCCGCGCGGACTCGCGCACGCCGTCCTGACCGCCGAGCACTTCCTGCGCGACTCCTCATTCGTCATGTACCTCGGCGACAACCTGCTGCAGCACGGCATCACGCCGCTGGTGGAGGAATATCGCTCGCTCGAATGCAACAGCGAGATTCTTCTGACCAAGGTGCCGAATCCGTCGCAGTTCGGCGTCGCGGAGCTGTCCTCGGATGGGCGCGTCATCCAGCTGACGGAAAAACCGGCGCAGCCGAAATCCGATCTCGCACTCGTCGGCGTCTATATGTTCGACGAGAACATCTTCGACGCCGCGAAAGCGATCAAGCCGTCGAAGCGCGGCGAGCTCGAAATTACCGATGCGATCCAATGGCTACTCGATCACAAATTCACGGTCCATCCGCACATCGTCAAAGGGTGGTGGAAAGACACAGGCAAGATCGAAGACATGCTGGAGGCCAATCGCACAGTGCTCGACACATTCGAGCGCGTCGTGCGCGGCGACATTCAGGGCACGAGCTCGATCGAAGGAAAGGTGGTCATCGAAGAAGGAGCGCAGATCATCGATTCCGTCGTTCGCGGTCCGGCGATCATCGGCAGCGGCGCGCGCGTCGAACATGCGTATGTCGGGCCGTACACATCGATCGGCAATCGCTGCGCGCTCGAGCACTGCGAGATCGAGAACTCGATTGTGCTCGAGAACTCGACGATCGCGCACGTCAACGGCCGGATCGAGGCGAGCCTCATCGGCAAGAACGTGAAGATCACGCGCACGCACCGCAAGCCGGCGGCCTATCGATTCATGCTCGGCGATAACAGCGAAGTCGGCATCACGTAGTGAAGACTTCCGTGGCTGTCGCCGCCGCGATCGCAATCGTCGCCGCGTGCGGCGCACCGAAGCCTGCCACGTCCGACATCATGCGGCAGGATCTGGCGGAGATGCGGAAGGCGATTCGAGATTTTCGCGCGAACAACCATCGTCCACCGACGACGCTCAAGGAGCTTGTGCCGCGATACATCGCGAGCATTCCGAACGATCCGGTGACCGGCGCGCCGGATTGGCGGACGGTCACCGAAGCGCCGGTGCGCCTCGATGAATTCAGGAAATCGCTTCCGCTCGTGGTGAGCGGTATTGTCGACGTTCACAGCGCCGCGCCCGGGACCGACCCCAATGGCAAACCGTGGTCGGAGTACTGATGCCGAACGTCTACACATTCAAAGACTTCGAAGGCAGCAGCCATCGCATACTGATCGATCTGATCACGCGCTACTCCAATGGCGCCCGCATCCTTCTCGACCTCGGCGCCGCCGGCGGGGAGCTCGGCCAGGCGCTGCGCAGCAAATTCAAACGCACGATCGGCTTCGAATTCGATGTCGATCGCATCGGCGATCTGCACGGACGGTTCGATCAGGTCGTCATCGCCGATCTCGAGACCGTTCGCCGCCTTCCGAATCATCCCGATACGATCGTGCTCGCTGACATCCTCGAACATCTGAAGAATCCGCGAGCGCTCCTGCAATGCGTCCGCGAGGCGCTGCCGCCGGAGGGACACGTCTTCGTGTCGGTGCCCAACATCGCGAACGTCACCGTCCGCATCGGCCTGCTCCTCGGCATCTTCGAATATCGCGAGCGCGGCATCCTCGATTCATCGCATCTGCGTTTCTACACGATGCGCGCGATCAAGCGCGATGTGGAGGGCGCCGGCTTTCGGATCATCGCGATTCGGGGCTCTTCGGTGCCGATTCGATTGATTCTGCCGAGGGCACCGGAGTTCCTGCTGCGGATCGGGGAACGGATCCTGACGATCGTGACGCGCATCTGGCGCGCGCTGTTCGCCTACCAGATCATCATCGTCGCGAAACGAACGTAACGCCGGCGGCCTCGCCGGCTGTTCCGCCGGCGGCTCGCCGGCATCGATTCTGCGCGAAGGGCGCCGGCCAGCGGCCGGCGGAACAGCCGGCGGGCCGCCGGCGCTACGATCGTCTCAGAATGTCGATGATGGACAGCGCTATACACGCAATCGCCGCGAGTCCCGAAAGCCACCACCACCCCCGCCCGATCCGCCGGGTGAAAATCACATCGTGCGGCCCGGCTGGAACCGGCACGCCTGCGAAGAGCATGTTGATTTGGATAGGCTTCACATCGCGGCCATCGATCGAAACGCGCAACTCGGGAGTCAACTTTTCGGATGAAGCGAGAAAAGTCGGCCCAATCACTTCCATCTGTTGCAGGTCT
>DATBSF010000382.1:0-3423 GCA_036559905.1 Thermoanaerobaculia bacterium
CGCAACGAGAGCGACCGTCATGAGCGCGATGAGACGCACAAATAGCCTCATTTTTCCTCCTTAATTAATTTGGTTGCCGACAGTTAGCGGAACGCATCATTGCACGGGGGCAGCCGATCCCCGAAAAAAGGTGAACTGATGCAAGGAAAGAACTTACAAGGATTCGCTTGGTTGGTATCCCAAGGAAAATTCAAATATGCGGATTTATGGAGCTCGAAAGTTGAATCTAGCGCGTCAACTGCCGGTAGTGAATCCGGTGCGGCTGCGCGGCTTCGGCTCCCAACCGCTTCTTCTTGTCCTCTTCGTACTCGCTGTAATTGCCATCGAACCAGAAGACGCGCGATTCACCTTCGAACGACAAGATGTGCGTCGCGACGCGAGCGAGAAACCAGCGGTCGTGCGAGATCACGATCGCGCAGCCCGCGAAATTCTCGAGCGCTTCCTCGAGCGCGCGCAGTGTGTTGACGTCGAGATCATTCGTCGGTTCGTCGAGCAGCAACACGTTCGCGCCTTCCTTGAGCATCTTCGCGAGATGCACGCGATTGCGTTCGCCGCCGGAGAGCGTTCCGACTTTTTTCTGCTGGTCCTGACCCGAGAAGTTGAATCGTGCGACGTACGCGCGCGACGCCATCTCGCGCGGTCCGAGCTGCACGACATCCAGCCCGCCGGTGATTTCCTCGAAGATCGACTTGTCGGGAGCCAGCGGTCGATTCTGATCGATGTACGCGAGCTTCACGGTTTCGCCGATGCGAATTGTGCCGCCGTCCGGTTTTTCCTCTCCGAGGATCATGCGAAAGAGCGTCGTCTTTCCCGCGCCATTGGGACCGATGACCCCGATGATTCCGCCCGGCGGCAGCTTGAACGTCATCTCGTCCATCAGCAGATTTTCGCCGTACGCCTTGCGAACGTCGTCGGCCTCGATCACGACCTGGCCTAACCGAGGACCGGGCGGGATGTAGATCTCGAGCTCCTGAACTTTCTGTTGCGTCTCCTGATTCAGCAGCGACTCGTACGAGTTGATGCGCGCTTTTCCCTTCGCGTGACGCCCTTTCGGCGACATGCGGATCCATTCGAGCTCGCGCTCCAGCGTCTTCTGCCGCTGCGATTCCGATTTCTCTTCCTGCTGCAAGCGCGTGCTCTTCTGATCGAGCCACGAGGAGTAGTTCCCTTTGAACGGAATGCCGTGACCGCGATCGAGCTCGAGGATCCATCCCGCCACATTGTCGAGGAAGTAGCGATCGTGCGTGACGGCGATGACAGTGCCGGCGTATTGCTTGAGATGTTTTTCGAGCCAGTCGACCGATTCGGCATCGAGGTGATTGGTCGGCTCATCGAGAAGAAGGATGTCGGGTTCCTGCAGGAGCAATCGACACAACGCCACGCGACGCTTTTCGCCGCCGGACAGAATTGAAATCAAAGTCTCGCCGGGCGGACAGCGGAGCGCGTCCATCGCCATCTCGAGTTTCGAATCGAGGTCCCAGGCGCCGGCAGCGTCGAGCTTGTCCTGCAATTTCCCCTGACGCTCGAGCAGCTTGTCCATGTCGGCGTCCGGATCGCCGAACGCGTTGTTGATCTCGTCGAACTCTTTCAGCAGATCGATGACCGGTTGCACGCCTTGCTCGACGATTTCACGAACCGTCTTCGTCGGATCGAGCTGCGGCTCCTGCTCGAGAAATCCAACCGCGTGCCCGGGCGACAAGACGGTCTCACCGAGAAAATCTTTGTCGACGCCGGCAAGAATTCGCAGCAGCGAGCTCTTGCCCGATCCATTCAGACCAATGACACCGATCTTCGCGCCGTAGAAATAGGAAAGGTAAATGTCTTTGAGGACCTGCTTCTTTCCATGGAATTTGGAGACGCCGACCATGGAATAGATGATCTTGTCGGGAGGGGGAGTTGGCATGCGTGGGACAGGGTAGACGAGGAATGTTGAATGTTTAATGTTGAATGTTAAATGGTTATTAATACATTCAACATTAAACATTCAACATTTAACATTCCCGCTCTCATGTGGCCGTAGCGTACGCAGCCTCAACTTCCTCTTCGCCTGCGACATCCCGATCGAACGAGACCACAACCAAAGTCTGATCATCCTCCGGCGGCCTGTTCCTCGTAAATTTGCGAATGGATCCCAGCAACGTCTTCTTGATGTCCTCGGCGGATAGGTGTCCCGATTCGAGCAGCACGCGTTCGAACCGATCGAAGCCGAACGGTTCGCCATCGTCGTCGATGGCCTCGATCAATCCGTCGCTGTAGAGAATCAGCCGATCGCCGGCCGCGAATTCGACGATGTGTTCGCGGAAGGGCTCGCGGCGGCGCACGCCGAGCGGGAAGCCCCACGATGACAATGCTTCCAGTTTTTTCTTGCCGGCGCGAAAGACGTACGGATCGAGATGGCCGGCGGAGGAGAAGCGCAGGCGCTGCGTCGTCGGATCGAGCAGTCCGAAGAAGAATGTCATCAAACTCCTTCGCGGCGCGGTTTTGATCACGATCTCATTCAGCACATTCATGACGCGTCGCGGTGATGCATCGACCTCGACCTGAACCAGCAGCGCCGCCTTCGCCATCGCCATGACGATGCCGCTCGTGAGTCCATGTCCCGAAACATCTCCGAACGCGATACCGATCTCTCCGTTCGGCTGCGTCAGAAAATCAAAGTAGTCGCCGCCGATCTCGGTCGCAGCGCGATAGTGCGACGCTACCGATGCGCCGGCGACATGGGGCGATTCGATCGGCAGCAACGCCGCCTGAATGCGATTCGCGGCGTCGATCTCCGCTTTTACCCGCTCGCGTTCCACGATCCGCCGCACGTGCGGCGCGAGATCTTCGTACGTGTACGTCACTTCGCGTCGCGTCAAAAGGGCCGCCACACCGAATCCGAGGAGCACGACCAGCGGAATCGCGACCGTCGACGTCGTCTGCGCGAGCATCGAGCCGCGTGCGACCGACATGAGCGGCGCCGACATCGAGATCAGCGTCCCGCCGAATAAGGCAACGGCAGTCGTCAGCAGGTCATAGCCCAGGAAGATGGCGATCACCGCAGCGATGCCGCCGAAGTCGAACACTAGCCGCCATAAGAACGGATCGGTCGGCACGTCGCCGACCGCGCCCACCATTCCGATCACGAGCACGACGATCACGCCGATCGGCAGCGCGCGCCGGCGATGAAATCCGGCGAGGAAGCAGAGCGCGAGGACGGGATAGACGATTGCGTCGAGCAGCGAAAAAAGAAACGTGACCACGGGGCCGCCAAGGGCGAGGTACATGTCGCTGCCGGTGCCAAGGGATACGTGGACGAGATGCAACGCGAGGCCGATTCCGCCGCTCACGAAGGCCGCGGCGGCGAACGCAGGCGCGAACAGGATGCCATTGACGACGGAGCGGCCGACTGTCGCGTTGAATGGATCGCGGCGCAGCAACGCA
>DATBSF010000383.1:0-1895 GCA_036559905.1 Thermoanaerobaculia bacterium
CGCCGGCGGGAAAGCGGCGGCAGAGCCGCCGCACTCCAGAAGGCCTACTTCGCTGCGGGTTTGTCGAATGCTTTTGGATCGACGGTCGGATTGATCTCGATCGTCGTCAGCTTTCCGCCGCCGCCCGGCTGACCGCCGGCAGTCACGGTGAACGCGACCGGCAGGTTCACTCCGCTGAAACTCTTCCACTCGGTGTACTCGGTAACCTGCTCGCCCTGGCGTCCCTGCGACACTTTCTTGAGAATGCGTCCGGTCGCCGGATCGACATACCACTTGAATGCCGAGCCGTCGGCGTTGATCTCGAGAATCTGCGCAGTGCCTTCGCTTCCTACGATGTTGAACGTGTACGCGGGATTGTCGACGTTCTTCAGAACATTGAGCAGATCCTGTTTGGCTTCGTTGCGCATATTCTGGCGCTGCGATGGCGGCATGTCCTGCTGTCCCATCGGACCGGCCATGAATGCCGCATCAGCAGTCGACACCATCGTCATCTCACCCATCGGCGTCTTCATGACGACGCGATGCGATTCCGGAAAGCGCGTCACGCTCTCCATTTCCATCTCCATCGGACCCTGAGGCGTGCGCACGGACATCGTGCCGACTTCGCGCACCGTCTGCACGTTCGCGACTGCATTCTTGCCGCCGACGAAGTCCTGCACTTTGTTGATCAATGTTCGCGCTTCGTTGCTCGTGCCGGCTGGTTTTGCGGTCGTTGCTGCGGTCGAGGTGCCCGGCTCGGGAATCGTGATGTCGATCGGAGTCGCGCTGCCGTACGCAACGGCCAGCGGCTTCTCGAAGTCCTTCTGATTGCCGACGACCAGAATCGCGAGCTGATCGGGATGCACGTACTTCTTCGCGACACGCTCGACGTCCGCGATCGTGACGGCTTCGACGCGCTTCGGATAGGTGTCGAAGAAATCGAGCGGATAGCCGTAGAACTCGAGCAGCTGGCGCTGATTGAGCACCTTGGCCTTCGAGTCGACAGTGAAGACGTACGCGTTGAGGTCCGCGTCCTTCGCCGCCTTCAGCTCCTCGGCCGTGAACGGCTTCTTCTGCAGGTCGACGATTTCCTGCTTGAGAAGATCGATCGACTGAATCGTCGTAGGGCTCTTCGTGCCGAAGACGACGGCGTTGAAGATTTGTGGACGATCCCAGCCCGGGCTGAGACCTCCGCCCACTCCGTACGCAAGGCCTTCACGCGAACGGATGTCGTTCATCAGACGCCCCGAGAATCCATTGCTCAGGATGTCGTTCATCACCGTGACGGCGTAGTAGTCGGGATTGCTGCGCAACACGTTCGCCGAATGCACGGCCGCGATGTAACCCTGCGTCACGTCTTCTTTCGCGACGTAGTACACGCCCGGTTTGGCGCTCGCGCCGACGGCCGGCGCGGGAGGCGCCTTCTGTCCGCGGGGCCACTTGCTGAATGCATCGCGCAGCTTCTTCTCCATCGCGTTGGTGTCGAAGTCGCCGACGAAAGCGAGAACGATGTTGTTAGGCGCGACGAAGCGCTTGTGGAATGCGAGCAGATCCTCGCGAGTGATGTTGTTGAGCGTGGCGTATTCGGTCTGGCGCGCGTACG
Organism: Thermoanaerobaculia bacterium; assembly: GCA_036559905.1. Lineage (GTDB taxonomy): Bacteria > Acidobacteriota > Thermoanaerobaculia > Gp7-AA8 > Gp7-AA8 > Gp7-AA10. Next base: position 1,583 of record DATBSF010000383.1, read on the forward strand.
GCGAATTGGCGCCATATCCGAGTTTGCCCGCTTCGCGGAAAAGAATCGACTGCGGCTCGTCGTTGCGGCGGGAGATTCCTGTGCGCGCCTGCGTCTTCGCGAGATCGATCTTCTCCTGCCGGAACGCCGGCTTCTGGAGGATCTCGACGAAGATCGGGAAGACGAAATCAAAGTCGCCCTTGAGGACGTCGAGGGTGACGCGGGTGGAATCTTCGCCGCCGCTCGTCTCCACGCGCGCGGCCTTCGATTCGAGGATGTCGTCGAGCTGATCGCCGGTCTTCGATTCGGTGCCGCCGGTTCGCCACGAGCCGGT
>DATBSF010000384.1:0-5450 GCA_036559905.1 Thermoanaerobaculia bacterium
AGACCGGGATAGAGATATCCGGTTTCGGTGTCCCACACGTTGTACTGCCCTCGGCCGGCAACACGGAATGCGTTGCGCGCGCCAGGCTGCCGCACTCCCTGAAACACGCCGGCGCGATATTCGAAGTGGCCGCTGACCAGATAGCCCTTCGCCTGAAAACCGGTGTCGCGTCCGACCGATGACTGCGTCGCAGCGCTCTGCGTGAATGTGAACGAACCGTAGTCGAGCGACAGAAGCGTCGCCGCTGACTCCAGGCAGTTGCGACAAAGCGGAACGAACATCATTCCGGCATCGAGCATGAACGCGTTGGATCGCGGCTTCCATTCGATGAACGCATCCTGCGTGATGAAGCCCCCGCCAAGGTTCTTGGGCGATTTCCCGAGATTGGGATTGTCGGTCTCGAAAAAGAACGTGATGTTGGGAGTGATCTGCCCGCCGAGGATGAAGCGTATCCGGCGCAAGAACAGATTGTTCGCGTATCCCTTGGTCGTCGCATCCTGAGCGGAGTCGGCCCAGGCTTGCACAAGTGTCCCGACTTTGAAGCTCACGTTGTCGTTGACCTTGATGGTTGCCTGGGCGCTGGCGACGGCGGGAAGAAGGAGGAGAAAAGCGAGCGAGAGAAGGATTTTGACACGCTTGGAAATCATAGGGAGGTCTCCTTTCCAAACGGCGGGCTTGCGTTTTGTCTACAGTAGTAAAGACCGGGCAAGAATGCCAGGGCCGAAGTTTTATTTGACGGCCCCGACCGTGACGCCCTCGCGCGACCGCATAGAATTGCGGCGTGAATGCGCTGCCCCTGATTCTTCTCTTCCTGGCGATCATCGCGATCGGTTACCGCTACTACTCGGCATTTCTCGCGGCGAAAGTGATGGCGCTGGACGATGCGCGCGTCACGCCGGCGCATCGCTTTGAAGACGGGCAGAATTACGTGCCGACGAATAAGTGGGTTCTGTTCGGACACCACTTCGCGGCAATCTCCGGAGCAGGTCCGCTGATCGGACCGGTGCTCGCGGCGCAGTTCGGATATCTGCCGGGTTTCCTGTGGCTGGCGTTCGGCGTCGTCTTTGGCGGAGCAACGCACGATTTCATTGTCCTTTGCGCTTCCATTCGACGCAATGGACGCTCGCTTGCCGACATCGCGCGCAACGAAATCAGTCCGGTCGCCGGCATGACGGCAATGATCGCCATCCTCTTCATCGTGATGATCGCGCTTGCGGGCCTGGGCATCGCAGTGGTCAACGCGCTCACAGAGTCGTCGTGGGGCACATTCACGATCCTGCTCACGATTCCCATCGCGTTTGCGGTTGGCGCATATCTGCATCGATCGAAAGCGCCGAACGCGATTCAGATCGGCTCGGCGTTCGGCGCGCTTGCCGTTCTCGCCGCTGTAATCCTCGGCAAATTCGTTCCCGGCACGGCTCTCGGAGACATGCTGACGCTGACGCGGTCCCAGATCACGATCGCAATCGCAGCCTACGGCTTCATCGCGTCCGTGCTGCCGGTGTGGATGCTGCTGTGCCCGCGCGACTACCTCTCGTCGTACATGAAGCTCGGAACGATCGCGGCGCTCGTCATCGGCACGATCGTCGTCGCGCCGCACATTCAGGCGCCGGCGCTCTCGCAGTACATCGGCGGCGGAGGCCCCATCATTCCGGGGAAGGTCTATCCATTTGTCTTCATCACGATTGCGTGTGGAGCGATTTCAGGATTCCACGCACTGATCGGTTCGGGCACGACGCCGAAGATGATCGACAAGGAAACCGACGCGCGCGTCATCGGATACGGCGCGATGTTGTGTGAAGGACTCGTCGGTTGCGTCGCGCTGATCTCCGTTTGCGCGCTCTATCCCGGCGACTACTACGCGATCAACGTGAGCCCGGCGGTGTTTCACAAACTCGGATTGTCGACGGTGCATCTGCCAGAGTTCGCGAGGCTGGTCGGTGAGGACCTTCAGGGCAGAACCGGCGGCGCGGTTTCGCTGGCGGTTGGATTCGCACAGATTTTCTCCGGCATCCCGTTTCTCGGGCACCTGATGTCGTACTGGTATCACTTCGCGATCATGTTCGAGGCGCTGTTCATCCTCACTACGATCGATACCGGCACACGCGTCGCCCGTTTCGTCGTCCAGGAACTGGTCGGCCGCGCGTGGAAACCGTTCGAGAATCCGAGTTGGCTGCCCGGAACTTTGATCGCGACGCTGCTGGTGGTCGTGTCGTGGTCGTATTTCATTCTCACCGGGTCCATTTCGCAGATCTGGCCGATGTTTGGAATCGCCAACCAGCTGCTGGCTTCCGTCGCGCTCTGCGTCGGCACGAGCGTGATCGTCAATTCGGGACGCGCGCAATACGCGTGGACGACAATGGCGCCGCTGGCTTTCGTCGCCTCGACGACGCTCTATGCCGGCTGGCGGTCGATCTTCGACAACTTCCTGCCGCTGGCCGCAAATCCGGAGAAGGCTTTCACCGGATATCTCGACGCGACACTGACAGCGATCCTGATGGTGTGCGTCATCGTGATTCTCGTGTCGTCGGGCGCCGCATGGATCCGCGCATTCCGCGGCGAGCCGGTTTCAATGGTGCCCGCCCTCCCCGACCACCGCCACATCCCCGGCAGCGGCTGCTGTTAGGTGCTTCGCCTACAGTTTTCACCTTTTTCCAGCAGCTGTAGAAAAGTTCTACTGATCGTAGAAAAAGGTGAAAACTGTAGGCGAAGCACCATTTACGAGAAGAGCCAGCAGAGGAAAAGCAACACTGGCGCGTGAAAAAGGAGCTGCATGATCGAGTAGCCGGCGAGGTCCCGGGCGCGGACTTTGAGGATGCCCATCAGAGGCAGCATCCAGAACGGATTGATCAAATTCGGCAGGGCCTCGGCGGCGTTGTAGATCTGCACAGTCCAGCCGAGGTGCATGTGCCACTGGCGTGCGGCCGACATGACGTATGGCGCCTCGATGATCCACTTCCCTCCGCCCGACGGCACGAACATTCCGAGAATCGCGGAGTAGATTGCGACCGCGATCGGAAAAGTCCCGCGCGTCGTGATTGAAACGAAGAGATGCGCCAAATGCTCGGCGATCGGCGTCTTCGCGATCATGCCGAAAATCCCACCGTAGAACGGAAACTGGATCAGGACTCCTGCGGTCGCCGGAACGGCGCGGCCGACCGCGCCGACAAACGATTTCGGCCGCCAGTGCAGCAGCAATCCCGCGGCGATGAAGAAAAAGTTGAAGTTGTTGAGGTCGAGCGCCGCGATCGCGCCTTTGTCGCGGACCTGGATGATCAGGTACCAGAACATCAATGCGCTGACGATGACGTTGGGAATCGGACTTCCCTCTGCCGGTTCCGCGGGCGGCTGCTCGAAAACCATCGTTCGTCCTTCTCCGTCGCGCGGTGCCGAAAAATATGCGACAAGGATCGAGATGCCGATCAGAACCGCGGCCATGGTCAGGCTCCGCCAGAGGAAAATCGTCTGCGTCAGCGGGATCACGCCGGTGATCGCAAGCAGCGAGGGCGGAATCGACGATGGCGTCGCCTGGAGAAGCGCAGCCGACGACGAGAGGCCGAGCGCCCAGACGCTTCCGAGACCGAGGTAGGCGGCGGCGCTGATCGCGCGATAGTCGACGTCGATGCGACGCGTGATCTCGCGAACGAGAAGTCCCGTGAAAATCAGCGACAGTCCCCACGAAATCAGGGATGACAGCATCGCGAATGCGGCGACGAATGCCACAGCTCCACGCGCACTTCGAGGGATGGATGCGAGCCAGCGTGTCACGCGCGCGACCGGCGGCGAGCTGGCCACGACGAATCCGCCGATGATCACCATCGCCATCTGCATGGTGAAGTTCACGATCGACCAGAAGCCGTTGCCGAATTCGGTCGCCAGCGTCACCGGCGCGACGCCAATCGACATCCCACCGATGAACACGATGATGATGGCCGCCAGCGCGAACACAAACGCGTCGGGGAACCAGCGTTCGCAGAAATCGGCGATATGCATTCCGATGCGGGCCAGCATGCACCGCGATATTACAATCAGCGGATGGACGAGCGGATCGCGTCTGTCGACGTTGCGCACGTGACCGACGACGCCACAACACGCGAGCAGGATGTGCTGGCCGTCGAGGAGCCGCTCGAGATTCGCGTCGGCGAGAAGCCGATTTCGGTCACGATGCGAACTCCCGGCGATGATTACGACCTCGCCGCCGGCTTTCTCTTCACGGAAGGGCTCATCCAATCCGCTGAACAGATCGATTCCATCCGTCACTGGGGCTCTCCGAATGTCGTTCGGGTCGCGTTGCGCGAAGGCGCGCACATCGATGCCAGCCGGCTCGATCGACACTTCTACACCACCTCCAGTTGCGGTGTTTGCGGGAAGACATCCATCGATGCCGTCCACGTCGCGACGCAGCACCTTCCGGAAAACAAGCCGATCGCCACAGCCGTCGTTTACCGGCTGCCTGAGCTGCTCGAACAGCACCAATCCGCATTCCGAGCGACAGGCGGTCTGCACGGGGCGGCGATCTTCACGGCCAGCGGAGACTTGCTGCGCATTCGGGAAGACATCGGGCGGCACAACGCTGTCGATAAAGTCATCGGGTCGCTTTTTCGCGAAGGAGCGATGCCGCGCACCGTGGCGGTGCTGATGGTCAGCAGCCGCGCCAGTTTTGAGCTGGCCCAGAAGGCGATCGTGGCGGGCATCCCCGTCCTCGCGTCGGTGGGCGCACCGTCGACTCTCGCGGTCGAGCTGGCGCGCGAGTTCGGCCTGACGCTTCTCGGATTCGTTCGCGATCGCCGATTCAATGTTTACTCCGGAGAAGTCACATGAGCGGCGCCTTCGACTTCCTGCTCGACACTTACGAAACCGAGCGCCTGAAAACGCTCTCGGTCTGGTCGTCGTTCACCGATGAGGATCTCGAGTTCCGCCCAGCCGCGCGCATTCGGACTCCGCATGAGCACATGGTTCACCAGTGCGCCAGCGAGGACAACTGGATGAAGAGCATGCTGGAGATCGACACAGGTCTCACGGCACTTCCTCAAAGTGAGACTCGGATCGAGTTTCTACGACACTACGCGCTCGTTTCCGCGGAGCGCTTAACGCGGCTGCGCGAAAAATCGGAAGAGTGGTGGAGAGAAACCGCGAAGTTTTTCAGCGTCGACAGACAGAGAAGCTGGATCATGCTTCGACGCCTGACGCACTCCGCTCACCACCGCGCGCAGCTCGTCGTCTACCTCCGTCTCCTCGGCCGTCCGGTGTACTCGACGTACGGACCGACTGCCGATACCGGCGGATTGCCGTTGCATAAGGCGCCGACCGTTTACCGTTATGCAGGTATCGACGCGTTGCTCGAGGCCGAGCAGAAGGGCGGAGACTTTCCGCTGCTTCCGGGGCCGGGAGAAAAAAGTCCTACCGAACGTCCTACCTCAGGTGGATTGCGTTCACTCGAGCGTGTGCCG
>DATBSF010000385.1:0-9933 GCA_036559905.1 Thermoanaerobaculia bacterium
AACGCGCAGAAAAACAATCTCGATCCGTTTCTCGTGATGGGCCTCATCCATCAGGAGAGCACCTACAACCCTCTCGCGCGATCTCCGGTTGGGGCGACGGGGCTGATGCAGCTCATGCCTCCGACGGCAAAAGAGATCGCACGCCGCATTCACAGCTCCGCCAACGTGGAGGATCCCGAGGTGAATATCAGGCTCGGAACGGTGTACTTCCGCCAGCTCGTGAATATGTTCGGCGGCGTAGTGCAGCTCGCGGTGGCGTCGTACAACGCGGGAATGGGAAATGTGATTCGGTGGCGCCGGGCGGCGCCACACAAACCACTGGACGAATTCCTAGAGTCGATCCCGTTTCCGGAAACGCGAAACTACGTGAAGCGCGTGACGATGCTCAGCGCGTCGTACCGGAGATTGTCGCGGTGACGCTCTACGACTTCCACTTGATCGTGCAGCCGAACGCGCGCGTCTCGGTGTTGGCCACTGTCTTGTTCGCCAGCAGCGCATCGAGCGCATCCGTCAGGCCGGTCTTCGTACGCTCTTCGGGCCGCGCGCTGTCGTCGACGTAGCCGCGATAGCGAAGCGTTCCCTTCTGATCGATGACGTAGACATGCGGCGTCACTTTCGCGCCATACGCGTGCGCGATCGAGCTGTCGTTGTCCTTCAGATAAGGATACGGATAGCCCTTGTTGACCGCGCGGTCCTTCATGTTCGCGAGCGATTCTTCGGCGTAACGCGCTTCGTCGTTCGAATCGATGGCGTAGAACGTGACGCCTTTCGACGCGTACTGCTTCGCGATCGCGATCAGTCGCGGCTCGAACGCTTTCGCGTACGGGCACTGGTTGCAGGTGAAAAAGACTACCGAGATCTTTCCGTCGCCGGGCGTGAACGCATACGTCTTTCCGTCGACGGCGTTGGCCAGCGAGAATGCCGGTGCCTTCGCGCCGATCGCCAGTTCGTCGGCGAGAGCCGCCACTGCCAGGAACATCAATGCAATTGTGAGTACCTTCTTCATCATTTCCCCCCTAACATTTTTCGGATCTGTGCGATCGCTTTCTCGCGATCGAGTTTTCCCTGCTGGCGCCAGACTTCGCGCCCGGTGCGGTCGTAGACGATGGTGATGGGAATCTCGCCGTTGAACCGCAGTTTGTCGCCGAGCGCGTCGCTATTGCCACGATAATAGATATTGGTATATGTAATTCTTTTCTTATCTAGAAAATCGCTCACCTTTCGCTTTGTGGCATTGCGATCGCCCGGAATCATATCGTCCAGCGAGATGCCCAAAAGTGACACCTGCGTGCCGAAGGTGTTGCTGATTGTGCGCAGGTCATTCATCTCCTCCACACATGGCACGCACCACGTGGCCCACACGTTCACGACGCGAACAGGTGCCCTGGCCGAAAAGGAATCGGCGATCTTCGCCGGCTCTCTGAGCTCGACGAGATTCGCCGCGCCGGCAGCCGTGGCGACGCTAAGGCAAAAAGCCGCGAATGGTACGTACGCGCGCATCGGGTCGGTCCACCTTCACTTCCACGGTCCGGTACTTCTTGTCGGTCTTCATGCTCTCGGTGTTGTACGCGATCAGGTACTGCGATCGAAGGTCTTTTTCGAGCTGGTCATACGTCTGGCCGAGCTTGTTCGCGTCTTTGATGAAGTACGCCACGCCGCCGGTCTCTGCCGCCAGCGATTTCATCTTATTCGTGCCCGAGATGTCGCTGATTCCGAGCCCGATGCCGATGAAGTACAGCGGCACGCGCGCTGCGCGGGCGTACGTCAGCATATCGTCGTAGCTGATGCGGGAGGTCGTGTCCTCGCCATCGGTGAGAACGATGAGAGCCTTGCGTCCCTGCAGCGTGCGGAATCGATAAAGGCCGGTGATGATCGCGTCGTACAGCGATGTGCCGCCGTCGGCATCAGGAATCGCCCTAACCTGCTGATCGAGCGAGCCGACATCCGACACGAACGGCGCCACCGCGGTCGGATCGAACGAGAATCCCGACACAAACGCGCGGTCGGTCGGTTTGATGATGCGCTTCAGAAACTCGGAAGCGGCCTTGCGGGTCGCCTCCATGCGCGGCTTCATGCTGCCCGAGTGATCAATGAGCAGGCCGACGGAGATGGGCAGATTCGAGGCAGCGTCGAAGTTCGTGATCTTCTGCGACTTCGCATTCTCGAGGACGTGAAAGCTCGTTTGCGCGAGACCGGCGATCGGCATTCCGGCCGAATCGGTCACCGCCACCGGCAGCTCGATCAGGTTGACCTCGAGCTCCTCGTTGATCTGCGCTCCATTGAGAAAAACGAGGTCGGACGCTTCGTAGTTCGTGCTGTCGATGACCGAAGCGCGCAGGAAGCGGACGTTCTGGAGACGGTCGTCCGCGATGTCGATTGCGTATGGCGGTCCGCTCCATTCGTGGAACTTTTTCTGATCCGCAAAGAGCGCCACAGTCTTGATCGCCGCGTTCCTCGGATTCTGAATGCTGAGCTTCAGATGCGACACGCGATCGGGAGTCTGCGTACGCGTCAACTTCACTTCCAGCGGCGTCTCGCGCTCGTTGACGATGAATGCATCGGCATCGACATATCTCCCGCGGTCGTCGTATCCGACGGCGCGCACTTCGACGCGCTTGGGAAGTTGTCCGAGGTCGAGCTCAGCGCGGTAGGGAGGGGCGTTGCGGGTCATGATCTTCTTGCCTTCGACCCAGAACTCCACGCGCTTGACCGGCGGCTTCACGTCGACGTTGACGATGAAGAGATTCGGCGCGACGTCGCGGCGCGGCGGGATGATTTTCACCGAATCGCCGCCCTCCGGCACATTTCCCTCCGCGACGATCGCCTCCGCCCCCTCCATCACATTCGCGACGTAGGGCTTGTTCGTCTTCGCGATCGTGAACTTAGCGGAGTTCTTGAGCACGATGACCGGCGTCTGTTCCTCGAGCGGGATCATCAGACGCGCCTCGACTTCGGCATCGCCCGGCTGCAGCGTCTGAATCGCGCTCAGCGAGTCGTGCTGCGTCGGTTGAACGGGATAGCGAAAACGCTTGACGACCTGGCCGCCCTGACTGATCGATCCGATGATCACCAGTGGGACGCCTTGCGGCACATCGGACGGAATCGCGAAGCGGAATGTCGTCCGCGTCACGACGCCGGCGTCGTTGTCGCCGAGTTGGTCGACGGTGATTGCGAGCTTGTTGGGGGTGTCATCCGCGAACGCGGTCGCCACGAAGAGGAAGAGAGTGGCCAGGGCGCGCCTCATGTGGTTCGAATAACGGAGCAGGCGTGCATTGTCATCCCGTTCGCCATTTCGTAACAGATACAATCGCGCCTTCCGATGGGCCGGCAGCTTCGCTATCGCGCGGTTCTCTTTGATCTTGACGGCACGCTGGTCGATTCTTATGCCGCGCTGGCCGATGCGGTAAATTTCGCGCGCGGAAAATTCGGGCTCGGCAGTCTGACCACCGAAACGATCCGCGAGTTCGTCGGCGAAGGACTCGAACGCCTGCTCTGCCGCGCGTTTTACACCGATGTCGTCCCGGCCGGCGCGACGGAAGCGTTCGAAGCGCGCTACGACGCGATCTGCTGCGAGCAGTCGCGGATCCTCGACGACGTGGAAGACACGCTGGCGGACCTCGATCGACTCGGCGTCTCCATGGCGGTCTGCACGAACAAACCGACGGCGTTCTCGCGCAAGATTCTGGAGTTTCTCGAGCTCGCACATTTCTTCTGCGACATCGTCGGCCCCGATACTGCCGGCGCTCGAAAACCGGCGGCGCAACACGTCCTCCGCACGCTCGAGGCGACGCATTGCAGCCCGGATCAGGCGCTTTTCGTCGGCGACATGCCTCTCGACGTCACGGCGGCGCACAACGGCGGCATGGCAGCCGCCGTCGTTCCGACCGGCACCGCATCTTCGGCCGCGCTCAAAGCCGCGAAACCGGAACACTACCTCGACCGTTTGGCCGACCTCGTGCAGATCGTCCGAAACGGAGCGAGAGCTTGACGCCGAAGTACCGCCTGATCTTCTTCGATGTCGATTCCACGCTCGTGACCATCGAGGGCATCGACGTGCTGGCCGCTGGAAACCCGGAGATCGTTCGATTGACTGAAGCCGCGATGAACGGAGAGATTCCGCTCGACCAGGTGTACGCGCGCAGGCTGGAGATGATCCGGCCGAATCGCGCCGCGATCGACAACCTGGCAAAGCGCTATCTCGACTCAATTGTCGGGGGCGCCGAGGAAACGATGGCGGCGCTGAAGGAGGCGGGAGGCATCGTGCATCTCGTCACGGCAGGCATCGAGCAGGCGCTCACGCCGCTCGCGGCCAAATTCGGAGTGGCCCTGCATGCGGTTCCGCTTCGATTCTCAGCGTCGGGCGACTATGAGGACTTCGATCGAAAATCGCTGCTTGCGCGTCCGCGAGGCAAAGAAACGGTCGTCCGAGACATCCGCGCGCGTACGAAGGGAAAAGCGGCATTCGTCGGCGATGGCGTGAGCGATCTGGAAACAAAACCGGCTGTCGATCTCTTCATCGGGTTCGGAGGAGTTCACACGCGGGCGCGGGTCAGGGACAATGCTGATGTATTCGTCGCGGGTCCGCGGCTGGATGCGGTGTTGCCACATCTGTTATGAGCGCTGAAAACGATTGCAGGTTTTTCATCCCCGGACCGACGTGGGTGCGTCCGGAGATTCTCCGCGAGATGACGCGGCCGATGATCGGCCACCGCAGCGCCGAGTTCAAAGAGCTCTTCCAGACAATCGTCGCCGATCTAAAGCCGCTGTTCGCGACGACGCAGGACACGTTCGTCGCAACGTGTTCCGGCACGGGATTGATGCAGGCAGCGCTGGCGAATTGCGTTCCTCGACGAGTGCTGGTCACGACATGCGGCGCGTTTTCGGAGAAATTTGCAAGCATCGCGGAGAGCCTCGGACTCGAAGTCGATCGCCTCGACACGGCGTGGGGCACCGCCACCGAGCCCGACGCGCTGCGCGATCACCTTCGCAGCCGCCGCACGCAATACGACGCGATCACGCTGACGCACAATGAGACATCGACCGGCGTGACGAACGATGTCGCATCGCTCGCAAGGGTCATCCGCGAAGAATCGCCTGAAACCGTGATCCTCGTCGACGCCGTCTCGTCGCTTGCAGGCATCCCGGTCAAGTTCGACGAATGGGACCTCGACGTCTGCTTTGCGAGCGTGCAGAAAGGGATCGCGCTGCCGCCGGGAATCACGGTCTTCGCGTTGTCGGCGCGCGCGCTCGCTCGCGCCGCAAAGACGCCCTATCGCGGAACGTATTTCGATTTTCTGTCGTACAAGAAACATGCGGACACAGACGGCGTGCCATCGACGCCCTCCATTCCGCATTTCTACGCGCTCGCCGCGCAATTGCATTCGATTCTGCGCAAGGAAACGCTCGAAGGGCGTTTCCGCCGGCATGAGGCCATGCGCGAGCTGACGATCCGAAAGACTGCGACCTACGCGAAGCTGGCATCCGATCCGGCGCACGCTTCGGCGACGGTGAGCGCGCTCGCGCCGGTGAAAGATCCGGAAGTGATTCGCAGCGAGATGAAAAAGCGCGGCTACACCCTCGGCGGCGGATACGGCGATTGGAAGACAATGACGTTTCGCATCGGCCACATGGGCGATGTTCCGATCGCCTCGCTCGAGAAGATGCTCGATGAGCTGACGGAGGTCGCGCGAGCGTGAATATCGCCCCTCACCCGGCCTTCGGCCACCCTCTCCCCGCTTCGCGGGGCGAGGGATCTCAATCGAGACCCTTCGCCCCGCTTGCGGGGAGAAGGTGCCGCGAAGCGGCGGATGAGGGGCGTCGATGAGCGCGCATCGCGTGTTGGTGACGGACACGCTCGCGGAATCGGGCCTCGAGATTCTGCGCGCGGCGTCGGACGTCGATCTCGACTACCGCCCGGGACTCAAAGGCGAGCAATTGCTGCGCGCAGTCACCGAGTCGGACGCCCTCATCACGCGCAGCGGCACTGCCGTGACGCGCGAGCTCGTAAACGCCGGCAAGCGGCTGCGCATCGTCGGGCGGGCGGGCGTGGGGCTCGACAACGTCGACGTCGATGCCTGCACCGAGCGCGGAATCCTCGTCATCAACGCGCCGACCGCGAACATCTTGTCGGCGACCGAACACACGATGGCGATGCTCCTCGCGCTCTGCCGCAACATTCCGGAAGCGCACGCCAGCGTGAAGCGCGGCGAGTGGACCCGATCGAAATTCATGGGCATCGAGCTCTCCGGCAAAATTCTCGGCGTCATCGGGCTCGGGCGCATCGGCACGCGGGTAACGACGCGAGCGCGCGCGTTCGGCATGCGCGTGCTGGCCTACGACCCCTACATCGCGCAGACCGTCGGCGAGAAAGTGGGCGCCGAGATGGTCTCGCTCGACGATCTCCTCGCGCAAGCGGATGTCATCACCGTCCACACGCCGCTCAGCGATGAGACGCGCGGAATGCTCGGCGCCAAAGAAATCGCGAAGATGAAGGACGGCGTCATCACGCTGAACATCGCGCGCGGCGGCCTCTATGACGAAAAGGCGCTGGCCGATGCGCTCGCAAGCGGAAAAATCTCCGGAGCCGCCGTCGATGTCTACGTCGAGGAGCCGCCCCAAAAAGACCATCCATTATTGAAACTAAATAATGTCATACTTTCGCCGCACATCGGCGCGAACACAATTGAGGCTCAAGACCGGGTCGCGGTGCAGACATCGGAGATGGTTGTCGACGCGCTGCGCGGCTCGATTTTTGTGTCGGCGGTGAACCTTCCCTTCGAAGGACTCTCGGACTCCGACGCTGCGCCGCTGATCGATCTCGCTGAAAGAGTCGGCCTCTTCACGGCGCAGATCATGACCTCGCCGGTGACGCGCGCTGCCGTGGAGTTGTGGGGCATCGACGAGCGCTTGCTGAAGATTCTGTCGGTGGCATCGCTCAAGGGCCTGCTGACTCCGCGGCTGGCGGAGTCGGTCAACTTCGTCAACGCCGAGCAGATCGCGCAGAACCGCGGGATCGCGATCAGCGCCACCACCCATCCCACCCCGCTCGACTACAACAACCTGATTACGTTCCGTGCGGCTTCGGAGCGTGAAGAGATGTGCGTTTCGGCTACTCTTTTCAGCGAGAAGAATCAGCGGATCGTGTCGGTGAACAACTTCCGCGTCGAGTTCAAGCCCGAAGGCAATCTGATCTACGTCATCAACAAGGACGTCCCCGGCGTCGTGGGAAAGGTAGGAACACTTCTCGGAGATCGCGAGATCAACATCGCGGAGTACAACCTCGCGCGGAAGTCCAGCGGCGGAAAGGCGATGGCCATCATCACCGTCGACTCGGCGCTCGATCCCGCGACGCTCAGCTTCCTGCGCTCGTTTAAAGAGATGGAAGAGGTCAAGCAGGTGCGTTTATGAAACTCCTGATTCCAGGACTGCTGCTCCTCACCGGCTGTGCGACCACCTTGAACCGGCCACAGGAGACGATCTCTGTCGATTCTCAACCGGGCGGCGCGGATGCCGCGATCGCGTGCGCGGGCGACATTCGTGCCTCTGGCGTCACGCCGGCTCGGCTCACGATTCCGAGGATTGCGGATGGCTGCGTCCTGAAGATTTCAAAAGAGGGATTCACAACGAGAGTCGTTCCGATGGAGCGCGGCTACAGCGCGCCATACTGGGCTAATTTCCCACTGCTGCCGGGCTTGCCCACAGCCTTCTTCGTCAGCGGCGAAGGCGGAGGAAACGTTACCGCCACCGGTTTCGGGATCGCCGGTCTGGTCGGCGCTCTCGGCTTCCTGGTGGATCGCAGCAACGGCCGCGGCTATCGACATTTTCCCGACGAAATCAACGAAAGGCTGGAGCCGATCAAGTAATGGAGTATCGCGAGCTCGGAAAAAAAACCGGCATCCGCGTCAGCGCCATTGGATTCGGCGGATGGGCGATTGGCGGAGCGAGCGAAGCATCCGGCGCACCCCTCGGCTGGGGGAAGCAATCGGATGAAGACTCGATGGCCGCGATTCGCCGCGCGCGCGAGCTCGGCATCACGTTCTTCGACACCGCCGATTCCTACGGCTTCGGCCGCAGCGAATCGCTCCTCGGCATCGTGCTGTCGCGATATCGGCAGGATGTTGTCATCGCGACAAAAGTCGGCGTTGTGCGAACGGGCACCGGCGCGCTGAAAAAGGATTTCTCGCGTCAACACATCTTCCACGCCGTCGACGGTTCGCTCAAACGCCTGCGCACCGATTACATCGATCTCTACCAGATGCACAACCCGACGATCGAGGATCTGCGCCACGAAGACATTCAGGATGCGATGGAGCGGCTCCAGGACGCCGGAAAGATCCGTTTCTGGGGCGTATCGGTCTCGACTCCCGAGGAGGGGATCGAGATCATGCAGCGCGGTTGGGCGCATGCGCTTCAGGTGCTCTACAACGTCCTGAATCAGGCGCCCGCGCAGGTTCTCTTTCCGACCGCGAAAGAGAAAGGCTACGGAATCATCGCGCGCGTCCCACTTGCGTCGGGTCTTCTGACCGGCAAGTTCCGCATCGACTCCGTTTTTCCCTCGGATGATCTCCGCCAGAACTTCCTGACGCCGCGCCGGCTGCAGGAGGCCATCGAACGCGTCGACGAGACCAAATCGATCATTGGCGGGGCCTCGCGAAGCCTGGCCGAAGGGGCGCTGCGGTTCGTTCTGGCGAACGAGGCGGTATCGACGACGATCCCGGGCGCTCGGAATTCCCGGCAGGTCGAGACGAATGCGGCCGCGATCGAAGGCACGCTCGCAGCCGACATCGTCGAGAAGCTGCGCACTCGCCTCGGCGACTACAACTTCTACCAGCGGCACGGCATACGGTTGTAGTCCGAATTGTTCTAATTCCGAATGCCCACTCGCACGATCGCCATTCGAGGTGCGCGGACACACAATCTCAAGAACATTTCGGTCGATATCCCGCAGCGCCAGCTCACGGTGCTGACGGGGCCGTCGGGTTCTGGAAAGTCCTCGCTCGCCTTCAACACCCTCTATGCCGAGGGACAGCGGAGGTTCGTGGAGTCGATGTCGACGTATGTGCGGCAGTTCCTGGAGCGCATCGACCGGCCTGACGTCGACGAGATCGACGGCATCCTTCCGGCGATCTCCATCGAACAGAAGAACTCGGTCAAGAACGCGCGTTCCACGGTCGCGACCGCCACGGAACTCGCGGATCACATCCGGCTCTTCATGACCTACTGCGGCGAAACCACCTGTCCCGATTGCAAGGTGATCGTGCGGAAAGAAACGCCCGAATCGATCACTACCGCGATCTGCGAGCAGTTGAAGGGGCAACGGGTGGTCATCCTCGCGCCGATTTTCTTCGATGCCGAGAATCGCGACGAAGTGCTTCGCCAGCTCATCAAGGCCGGCTACTTCCGCATCTGGGTCGATCACGAAGTGCGCGATCTGAAGGAAGTCGATCTCACGGAGTCGACGTCGCTCGAGCTCGTGATCACGCGCATGAAGATCGATCCCGAAAAGCGAACGCAGATCACCGAGGCGATCGAGCAGGCGTTCGAAATCTCGCGCGGAAGCGTCAATGTGCTCGAAGAAAACGACGGCGCATGGATCAGTCATCGGTTCACGTCGCGCTTCGCCTGCAACAAATGCGGGACCGAGTTTCTCGAGCCGTCGCCGCAACTTTTCTCGTTCAATTCACCCCTTGGCGCGTGTACGAACTGTCAGGGCTACGGCCGGATCATTGGCATCGATATGGAGAAAGTGATTCCGAATCGCGGCCTGCGGCTCGACGAGCTTCCGGTCGCGCCGTGGAACTCACCGGGCTACGAAGACTGCTACGAAGACCTCGAGCGCGCCGCGCAGAAATACAAACTGAGGCTCGACGTCCCGATCAACGATCTGACGCCCGCCGAGTGGGACCTGCTCTACAACGGGCGCTCGAAGTGGTA
>DATBSF010000386.1:0-6686 GCA_036559905.1 Thermoanaerobaculia bacterium
ACATCAGGCAGCGATGCGATCGGCCGGCATTCTTACGACGCGACGATCAGCAACCGGTTGTACGGGATCGTCTACGCGTACGATCGTTTCTATCCAACGCTGACGCTGGCCGCATCGCAGTTCCACGACAACTTCATCCTCTCGTCGGGACGCGAGCAGACGTCGGTCACCGATCGCGTGATCGGCCAGATCTCGGTGCCGTACCGAAGGTTGCAATGGCAGACCGCCGGATCGATCGGCTTGATTCGCGATCACATCGGAGGCGACGTTCCGGCCGGTCTGTTTCGCGGGACGTTGCAGGGCATTCGCGCGGGAGCGTTCTTCAACAACGCGCAAGAATATCCGTTCTCGATATCTCCGGAGCACGGCGTCACGGCTAAACTCGCTTACGAGAACCTCAGCCGCAGCCTGGGCAGCGATCGATCGTTGCAGACGATGCGCGGCGACTTCCGCGGCTACATCACCATCCCCTACGCCTCCGCTCCCCTGGGCCGCCACGTGCTCGCCTTGCGTGCGGCCGGCGGCCGGAACAGCGGCAAGTTCCTCCTGCAGCGCGAGCTGAAAGTCGGCGGCGATGCATTCGGCGAGCTGACGACGCTCGACATCCGGAACTTTCCGGTCCGCGGCTTCGACGAAGGGACACTTCGCGGCGGCAGCGCGGCGATCGGATCGATCGAATACCGTTTCCCGATTTTTGAAATCGACCGTGGACCGACGACGTGGCCGATCTTCTTCAATCGCGTGCATGGCGATGTCTTCACCGACGCGGGAAGGGCGGGCGGACGGCACATCGCGTCGGCGGGCGCCGAGGGGACGTTCGACTTCGTCCTCGCGAACTTTCTGTTGATTCAGTATCGCGCGGGCGTGGCAATCCGGCTGACCGAACCGGAAAATCACAAAGTCGTGCCGTACCTCTCGGTCGGCACGAGCTTCTGATCTACGCACGGTAGAAAAGATTGACCGCGGAGCTTCTCCGTGACCTCTGTGTTCTCTGTGGTGAAAGCTTTTCACCACAGAGCGCACAGAGATCACCGAATCCAAATCAGTAGTTTCCGCTCGCGCCGGCGCCGCCGAACTCCCCCCCGCCGCCCGCGTGCTGCGATGGTGTTCCGCTGTCGGCGCCGTGCACCGACAGGAGTGTCGGTGCCACACTCAGCGCGTCTCGCAGATCGCTTTGTTTTGCAACGCCGAGGACGAAGCCGGTTTTCTTGTCGCGAAGGGAACGCATGATCGCGCCGGCAATCGCAAGCGTGACGGCGCCGACCATGATCAACTCCGCCTCGACGGAAACCGGCATGTAGTCGTGCGCTTCGACGATCGCGATTGCAATGGCGATCGTTGCGACGACGAACGGCACGCGCAGACGCCGTCGAATTCCGACGATCGCGAAAACGACCGCTACGCCGAGGAAGATCGCGACGACGCGGCCGTCGGTGACGAAATGGCTGTCACGAAAAACAATCGCGAGATAGCCGGCGACAGGCATGACGATCGCGATGATCTGCCACAACAGCTCAGTCGAGGGCCGTTTCCACTGCAGCGTCTGGCCGACGAGCGCAATCAGCGCGATCGCGATCGCAAGGAAGAGTGCAGCCCAATGGGAATGGAGCGCCTCGAAGTAGGCGACGACCAACGTCGCTGCCAGCGCGCCGAAGAGCGCATTCCGTACGCGCCATCCGGCGAGGGCGGCCGCCGCTGCCAGCACGAGAAAGGCCTCCGGCTTGCCGCTGTGCGGCAGCGAGAAGATGAAACTGTAAAGCCCGCCGAGCCAAAGGGCGGATTCGACACCGGTTCTCCAGAAATGCGCGCGCCGGATCAGAAGCTCGGCCACCGCGATCGAGCTCACGAGGATGATCCGGCCAGCCGGCAGACGCAGCAGGCTGCAAAAGCCGTAAAGCGCGCTCATCGCAAAAAGCGTCAGAAAAAAGAAGACGATCTGAACGATGAGCGACATGTGTCGCCACGTCTTCGCGCGTTCTTCTTCAGGCGTCGGCCACGCGTTTTTCATTGAATCTCGCATGCATCACAAACAGTGCGGCAATGGCCGCGATCGAGGAAACGAGGAGATATGCCGAAGCGATGATCGGCTCGTGGATCCAATCCACGATCACGATGTCGATCGCGATCAGCCCGTAGACGCCGGCGTACATCACGAACAACTCGAGGCGTTTTCGGAGACCGTACGTCATCGACAGCGCCGCGAAAATCAACGTGACGAGTAAGCCAATCAACCGCGTCGGTTCGTCGGCCGTCAACGTGATGCCGCCCCAGAACGCGATGTTGGCCGCGAAATGCTCCAGGAGCGATGCAAATTCGGGTTTCCGATTCGCAAATCGCCAGGCGAGAAGAATCGCCGCGCAGATGAACGCCCGCCAGGCGAGATCGGTGTGACTCGAGAAGACCTGGTTCATCTCGACTCCCAGCCACGCCGCCAGCGCTGCTATCGAGAGTGAGAGCACCGCGCGATTGCCGAAGTAGTACGCGGCCGCCGCGTGGACGATGGCCAGCAGCAGAAAATGGCGCTGCCATTCGCTGCCTAACAAATGCCACTGGCTCTCGATGAAGCCGGCGTCGGCCGAAATGAGCAGGGCGCCGAGAAGGACGATGTAATCGCGGATCGACGACTGCCGCCACACGGCGAATGCGTAGCACGCGATCGCGGCCGCCGCGATGACCAGCGCGATGGTGAGCGGGCCGATCTCGTTGAAATGCTTCTTGATGACGATACCGACGCCGGTGGCGATCAGCATCACGCCCAGCCAGGCGAGCGTGCGGAGCTCATCACCGATCGGGACGACGTCGCGGCGGGCGGCGACAAGCATCAATTGAGGATACGCCGGTTCAACGCGCCCCTCATCCGGCCTTTGGCCACCTTCTCCCCGCAAGCGGGGCGAAGGATCTCGAGACCCCTCGCCCCGCGCAGCGCCGGGTGAGGGGCGCGTCACACGACATACGCGACCGCGAATCCGATCTGCGCGGCCATCATCATCAGATACATATGCCGCCACGACGGATGGTTCTCGGTGGCCGTCAGCTCATCGGGATTGCGCACGATCAGCCACAGCGTGTACGCGCCCCAGATCGCGAGCAGCGCGCCTAACACGATCAGCGCGATGCGATTGCCGGTCAGGATCCCGAGCTGCGCGCCGATCGGCATCAGCAGCCACGGCACAACAAAGAACGGCGCGATCGTGTACGCGGCGCGGCGGACGCCTAACGCAATCGGCAGCGTGCGCACGCCGCCGGCGCGATCACCTTTGATGTCGGAAAAATCCTTCGTGGAAGCGGCGCCGAGGAGAAAGAACATGAAGATCGCGCCGATGAACCACGGCTCGAGCGTCGTCGCCCGCGCGACCATCGTCCATCCGGCGACCTTCAATAGAAGACCGCGTGGAATCGCGATCGTCAGATTGGCACCGATGGGATGTGCCTTCGTCCTGCCGAATGCCGGCACGGAGTACACAAATGTCGAGACGAACGCCGCGAAGTAGATGAAGAAGCATTCGTGATGCGAGATCGGAGCGTAAAATTTTGCGGACCACGTCGTGTGCGGATACGGAACGACGAGCCACGTCGGCAGCAGTCCAACCGCGAACATGATCCACGTGAAGATCCACGCCTGACGCAGCGTCAGATCCTCTGCCGGCAACGGACGCTTCGGCTTGTTGATGCGATCGATCTCCAGGTCATAGATCTGATTGAGCGTGTTGTTGGCGGCATTGAGCAGCGCCGCGCACAGCGATCCGAGGACGACCGTGAGAATCACCGACGTCGTGATCGCACGCGTCGGATCAGGATTGTGCGCCGAGCCCCACGCGCAGACCGCCCCCGAGACGATTCCGAGGAGCGGAGGGAGAAGGGTGAAGGGGCGCGCGAGCGAGATGTAATGCTTCATGCTCCGAAGAGGGCCGCCTGCACCGCTTCTTTCGAGACCGGCTTGGTGAGGTAGTGATCGACGCCGAACTGCAGCTTCGCTTCGCTGCGATAGCGCTGACTCTTGTAGACCGCGGTCACGATCACGATGCGCGGCTTGTACGCCGGCGCCATGCTGCGGACGAAGCGCGCGACCTCGAAGCCGTGCATCTCGGGGAGAAGTCCGTCTAACAGCAGGACATCGGGCTTGCTCTCCTGGACGACCTTGACGGCCTCGTATCCGGTCCCGGCCTCGAGCGTTTCGCATCCGAGGCTCTGGACCATTTCCACGAGGAGGGCGCGCGTCTTTTTTTCGTCTTCAGCGATGAGCACGCGCATGGTCAGCGGACAGGCTGCAGTTGCACCGCGCCGTTTGCCGCGATCGCCGCGATGAAGTGACCATCGCGAGTCCAGCCACCGCCGACGACATCCTTCGGCGGCATCCACTGCGTCTTGGTATGCGGCGAGGCGATCCCGGAAAAAACCACCGGCGACGGCAGTTGAAGATTGTCGGCATGCATCGTTGCGACCGCGACATTCTTTCCGTCGGGCGAGAAGCCGGTCCACATGACTGCGTCCGGCATCGTTGTTCGACGCAGCGTCTTTCCAGTCGCGACGTCGATGAACAGGACAGCTTTGTCTGCACCGCCTGCGATGACCTGTTTGCCGTCGGCAGAGAAATCGAGCGCCAGGGGCGACATCAGGAAATCGTCGTTTCGCGAGAGCCGTCTGCCTTCGACGTCGTAGATCCGGACTGACTTTTCATCGGCGGTCGCGATCATCTGATCGTCACGTGAAAACGCGATGGCACCGGTGAACGTCGTCGGCTCGAGCTCCTGCACGACGCTCTTTGAAGCGATGTCGATGATGCGAACACGCTCGGCGCCAGATGCGACGGCCAGGAGACGACCGCCATGCGAGAACGCGGCGGCGGTCAGGTAGTGATTGATGTGCTGTTTGAATGACGCCTCGCCCGTCGATGTATCGAGCACGCTGACGTCGCCGGCATAATCGCTCACCATCACAAATCGGCCGTCGTCCGATATTGTCGAAAGCGCCAGCCGCGCACTCCCTCCGTCGATCGTTCGCAACAGTTTTCCCTCAGGCAGCGCGAAAACGCGCAGCTTGTGGTCGCGGCAAAGCGCGGTCGCATTTTTTCCGGCGACGGGAAGAAGGAGCGTCCCGCACGGCGCGGGACTCGTCAGCGTCATCGCGACGGCGAGTATCACTCCCGTCACAGTCGCTCCAGAACGATCTCAAACGTCACCGCCGCAAGCATCGCTTTCGGATCGCCGGTGATGGTCACCGGCCGCACGAGCTCGCGGCTCAGGATGAGAGGATCACGCGTGAAGTTTTTATCGGGATCGCCGTCGAATACGGGATCGGTTGCGAAGTAAAGCTGCGTCGTCAGCGGCTTGTGTCCATCTGCCGTGACGAGGTAGTGGATGTGCTGGCAAACGCGGCCGGGATAGTGACCGGGCACGACGGAATCGAATGCGTACTTGCCAGATTTATCAGCATTTAACGTACTACGATATCGGTACCCATTAATGTCGTAACGGCCCGCGTGATTCGTTTGCCAGATCTCGACCTTCGCATTCGGAACAGCGTCTCCCCGCACATCGAAAACGCGGCCCGAAACGGAAACCGGAAGGCCCGGATCACCCGGTGCGCGCAGATTCTTTATTTGCGGAGCCTTTCGCTTGTAGAACGGGCCGAGCTCGTTCCAGGGGGTCGGCTTCAGCGATTTTTCCTGCTCTTCCCAAGCGGCCAGAACCGTGGGCAATAAGAGTGACGCCCCGACCGTTAAAGTCCCCAGCGCAGCGCACTTTGCGAGAAGTTCACGCCTGGTGAGCGCGGATGTCATGGGCCGCTGGAGTCTACCGCACTTGCCATCTGCTACACTCAGCCGGACCCCGCGAGAGAGAGTGCCGCCACGGCCGGATGTCACGTAAGCCACATTTTGAATCCGAAACCGCCGAGGAGGACCTCGGAGGCGCGGCGCCAAGGAATATGAATAACAATGAGAGAAGGATCGCCCTGTTCATCGACTTCGAGAACATCGCGATCGGCGTCACCGACGCCAAATACAAGAAATTCGAAGTCAACCTGCTGCTCGAGCGTCTCCTGGAAAAAGGAAAAATCGTCGCCAAGCGCGCCTACTGCGACTGGGACAAGTACCCCGATCTGAAACGCGAGCTGCACGAAGCCGCCATCGAGCTGATCGAGATTCCCGGCCGGTCGTACTCCGGAAAGAATTCCGCCGACATTCGCATGGCCGTCGACGCGATGGACATGTCGTATTCGAAGGAACACATCGACCTGTTCGTGATCGCATCCGGCGATTCCGACTTTTCCCCGCTGGTGTCGAAGCTCAAAGAGAACGACAAGTACGTCATCGGCGTCGGCGTGAAGAATTCATCGAGCGATTTGCTGATCGACAACTGCGACGAGTTCATTTTTTACGAGGACCTCGTCCGCCCCGCGCAGAAAGAGCCGAAGGTCGCGTTCAAGGACAAGAAGCAGGCGGAAGTGTTCAAGCTGCTGATCGACTCGATCAAGGCGCTGATGCGCGAGAACAAGGAAATCCTGTGGGGCTCGATGGTCAAGCAGACCATGCAGCGCAAGAAGCCGACCTTCAACGAGGAGTACTACGGCTACAACACGTTCAGCGACCTGCTCGAAGATGCGCAGAAGAACGATCTCATTCGCATCAAGAAGGACATCAAGTCGGGAAGCTACGTGATAACGGGGTTTGCACAGCCGGCGGCGTA
>DATBSF010000387.1:0-4457 GCA_036559905.1 Thermoanaerobaculia bacterium
GGCTTGAACGGCTCGACGATCTTCGGGCCCGTCGCGATATCGACCAGCGCGCGAATCAGAATTTTCTCGCCGCGCTGGAGATCCGCGATCGGATTCTTCTCGTCGACGTCATGTCCGGGATACGGCTTGTCGGGAAACCACATTCCGAACGCGATCGAGTTCGGCAGCCGCTTCGCGTAGGTTCCGCCTCCCGAGATCGCGGGCTTCGGATTCTTCTCGCCGGTCGCAGCCGCGTAATCGCGCAGAAGCCGTTTGACGATCTTCGCCTTGGGATCGAAGATCAACGGGTCGTCCGCAAAGAAACCACCGACGACGAGAGACGCTCCGCGTTTCGCATTGAAGTCGGCGACGAGCTTCTCGAGGTAATCCTTCATCTGCGCGCCAGTCCGCGGCGGAATCCGTCGAATGTTGGTGCCGAGGATGACTTTCTTCGGATCATCAGGATCGGGTTTGATCGTCGCGATGTTCACGGCATAACGGCCCCACAGCGGATCGCTGTCGGTGATGCCGAGTCCTGTGCCATAGAGATCCGCGCCGGCCATCCGCGCAAACGCCAGCAGATCATCGGCGCCGCCCGCGGAGAGTTTTCCTTCCATCGCGCGCGCGAGTGCCACCAGCGCGTTGCGGCCGCCCTCGAGATTCATGCCCGCATGCGAGGAGTGTCCGTAGGCAACGATGCGAATCGTCTGGCCATCCGCTCCGGTCACGAGACGCGTCCCCTCGGGCATGCGAAACGATTTCAGTTTGTCGATGAGCGGCTGCCAATCGGCGTCGCCGGCGGTCCAGCGAAGATCGATCTCCGCGTTGTCGGGAACGATGCTCGCGCTGAGACCTGCCGTCAGCTTCGTCACGACCCACGGTTGCGACGCGTCGCGCTCGGCGAGCGCCGTCGTGAATGTCGGCGCGTTCCAGCCCTTCTCGCCGACGACGACCGGAAATGTCGAGTCGATCACGAGCGAATAATCCGGCGGCGCGTGATCCTTCAGATATTCGGTGATATCGGTCGACGCTGTTTCTTCATCGCTTCCGACGAGCAGCAGGACATTGTGCGTGCGACGGACGCCGGAGTTTTTCAACGCCGCCATCGCGAGCAGGCCCTGCACAAGCGGACCTTTGTCATCGACCGATCCGCGGCCGAGGATGTAGCCGTCGGCGACCTGGCCGCCGAAAGGAGGAAAACTCCACGCATCGGCGTCGACGGGAACGACATCCCCATGCACGACCAGGCCGAGAGTCGGCGCATTTTTCACTTTGGCGGGCAGTTCAATCTCCGCGATTTTTCCTGCATCGCGAAAATTCAATCCGAGGTCGCGCGCGGTTTTCTGGAGCCACGCGCGCTGATCGCGATGCGCATCGGGATCGGTCGCGGTCGTCGGAAAGCGGATGACTTCCGTGATGAGCGGAACGAGCTGTTTGAATTCGACGCGGTCGTAATGCTTCTGGACGAGGTCGATGGCTGTCGCGAAGAGAAACGGAATCAACACCGCGTGAATTGTAGCGCCGGCGGCCTCGCCGGCTGTTCCGCCGGCCGCTGGCCGGCACCGTCGCGCAGAAACCCGCCGCCGAGGTCGGCGGCGGAACAGCCGGCGGGCCGCCGGCGTTACTTCGCCGCCCGCAAACCCTTCTCGTACGCCGGATTCTTCTGCCCCATCAGCCACTGATCGAACCATCCGACGATGTACTGCAGCCGCTCGACGCGATGCCACGGCTTGCCCGAGCGCGAGAGCTCGTGCGACTCATCCGGAAATCGCACCATCACCGTCGGGATGCGCCGATACTTCAGCGCGCGGAACATCATCTCCCCGCCTGCCATCGGCGGCGTGCGCCAGTCGGCCTCACCTTCAATCAGCATGAGCGGCGTCTTCACGCGATCGATGTATGTGATCGGCGACCGCGCTTTGTAGTCTTCCGGATCCTCCCACGGAGCCTTGCGGAACCATGTCGGCTGGAAGAGTGTGAAATCGGCGACGTACCAGAAGTTCGACCAGTCGGCGATGTCGCGCTGCGACACTGCGGCCGCGAAACGATCGGTCTGCGTGATCACCCAATTCGTGAGCAGCCCGCCACCGCTCCCGCCAGTCACACCGAGCTTCTTCGTGTCGATGTAGCCTTTCGCGATCAGAGCATCGACTCCCGCCATCAGGTCTTTGTAATCGTCACCGGGATAGCGGTACTGAATGATGTTGCCGAAGTCCTGACCATAGGTCGTGCTGCCACGCGGATTCGGATAGATCACGACGTAACCCTTCGCCGCCATCCACTGAAACTCGTGATCGAACGTGTAGCCGTACGCCGCATGAGGTCCGCCGTGGATGTTGAGGATCATCGGATACTTCTTTGATGGGTCGAAGTCGGGCGGCTTCTGGATCCACGTCTCGACGGTTTTTCCGTCGAAGCTCTTGTACTTCATCTCGTCCGGCTCGGTGAGCGTGATCTCGGAAAAGAGCTTCTCGTTGATGTTCGTGAGGCGCGTCAATCCTCCCCTGTCGTCGACCGCGAACAGATCCCCGATCATCCTCGGCGTCGAAATGAGAAGAATCGCCAGGTTGTCGCGTGCGACGAACGTGAGGATGTCTTGTTTGCCTTCGGTCCACGCAGTCATCCGGCCCGTCTCGAGGTCGATCCGCTTGAGATTGACTTTCCCCTCTTCGGCGGTCGTGACGTAGAGCGTCTTCGAGTCGCGGCTCCACATCGGACGCGGTCCACGGTTTGCGCGCGGCGGAGCCTGATCGCCACCGACGCCGCTGAGGACGTCGTTATCGAACGACGCCGTCAGATTTCGCGCCTCTCCGCCATTCGTGCTGATGACAAACAGATCCGGCTGCTCGTACGAATGCACCGGATTGCTGCGTGAGCCGCGAAACGCGATCCACTTTCCGTCCGGACTCGGCGCCGCATCGCCGATCGAACCATCGATGTCGACGACTTTCACCATCTCGCCGCCGACCGCCGGAATCGAGTAGATATTCGTGTCCTGCCGGTCGTAGTACGGCTCGAAAACGCGGTTCGACGTGAAATAGATTCGCGAGCCATCGGGGCTCCACACCGGCTCGCCTTCGCTGAAATCGCCGGAGGTGAGCTGCTTCGGCTTCGCGACTTCATCCGAAGTCGGAACGTCGACCGTCCAGATGTGGCCGGCGCGGGTCACATCGATGTAGCCGGGACCATTGAAGCGATAGGTCGCTTGATTGATCACGCGAACATCGCTCACGTGTTGTTCGTCCGTTTTTTTCTTTTCGTCGAGATCCTCCGCCTTCGTCCGGGCGGTGAACGCGATCGTGCGACCGGATGGCGACCAGGCGAGCGAATCGATCGCGCGCGAAAGCGATGTCACTGCCCGCGGCTCGCCGCCATCGAGCGGCAGGATGAAGATCTGTGACGGTTGAGGCTTTCCGTCTTTCTCGACCGTGCGCAGAAACGCGAGCGACTTTCCGTCGGGCGACCAGCGCGGCGACGTGTCGCCGGTGCCGGTCGTCATCTGCCGCAGCGATCCGCCGCGCGCCGATACCGACCAGATCGACGTGTCGTAGCGGTCTTTTTTTTCGTCGACAGTCACCTTCACGAACGCGATCTGCGATGCGTCCGGCGAGAGCTGCGGATCGGCGATCCACTGGAAGCGGAAGAGATCTTTTTCAGTGATGACACGTGCATCCACGGCGGCGGCGATGAAAATCGCGAGGAAAAGCAGTCGTTTCATGCGGGAGATTGTATGGCGTAGACGATGAAACCGGCGGTGAGCAATCCGCAGACCGTGAAGACGATCAGGCCGGCCTTCGGCCGCTCGTGCACCTGCGGCAAGAGATCGGAGGCACCGAGGTAGAGAAGGAATCCGGCAAAGAACGACAACTGGAACGCCACGATCCTCGGATCGAGGCGAAGCGCTCCGGCGCATAGCGCGCCGACGACGGGCGCGATCGCATCGATCACGAGCAGCGTCAGCGTCCGCCGGTGGTTGTTTCGCGTCGCGAGCATGAACGTGACGGTGTTGAGGCCGTCGGCGAAATCGTGAGCGACGACCGCGACGAGCACGACCAGTCCGGTTTTTGGTCCGGCGGCGAATCCAACTCCGATCGCGAGTCCGTCGAGAAAGCTGTGAAACGAGAGGCCGAGGGCGCCGACGAGGCCGACGTTGTGATGATGACCCGGCGCATCGTGCTGCTTTTCGCCGTGGATGATCGTCAGTTTCTCGAGCAGGAAGATCGCGAGAAATCCGGCGAGCACAGTCACCATCAACGCGCGTATCGGAATCCCCTCATGAAACGCCGCCTCGGTTACCTCAGGAATGAGATCGAGAAATGCGATGCCGATGACGAGGCCCGACGAGAACGCCATGATGTAGAGCAGGTACTTCCGGTAGCGGAACGCGAACGCGCCGCCGGCGAGCGTCATCAGGAACGCGGAAAGCGCGTAAACAGCGGGCATCGCCGTCATCCTGAGCGAAGCGAAGGATCTCCGTC
>DATBSF010000388.1:0-9714 GCA_036559905.1 Thermoanaerobaculia bacterium
CCTGAGACTCCGCACGATGCGCTCACCGACTGGACCGAAGTACTGCCGAAGTCGGAATTGAAAGGCGACAGCGAGAATCCGTTCCCGATCGAGAACCCACACGCATTCACGCATTTGCGGTTTCACATTTATCCCGACGGCGGCGTCGCGCGGCTTCGCGTTCATGGCGAAGTCGTTCCGGAATGGCATCGGGAAGGCGGATTGGACCAGGAGCTCGACCTCGCGGCAGTCGAACATGGCGGTCAGGTTCTAACCTGCAGCGACATGTTCTTCGGACCGAAACACAATCTGATCATGCCCGGTCATTCGCGCGGTATGAGCGACGGATGGGAAACGCGGCGCCGCCGTGGTCCCGGCAATGACTGGGTGATCGTGCAGCTCGGTGCGGAAACGATCGTCCGCCGCATCGAAGTCGACACCGCGTTTTTCAAGGGAAACTATCCCGACACCTGCTCGATCGACGGCGATGAGAAGGAGGAGATCCTTCCGCGCACAAAAATGCTGCCCGACACCCGTCACGTCTTCATCGAAGAACTAAATGCCGTCGGACCGGTGAGAAATATCCGACTCAATGTTTATCCCGACGGAGGCGTCGCACGACTGCGCGTCTACGGCGTCTCGACCGAGAACGCCCGATGGTCGGAAGTCGCGCGACGCATCAACACGCGCGTCCGCGCGTTGGCCGAAGAGGAGCTGCGAAGCTGCTGCGGTTCGAACGAGTGGGTCCGCCAGATGATGGCATCGCGTCCATTTGCCGGTGGGAGCGAATTGCTGGCGGCCGCCGAGAACATCTGGTGGGAGCTCGATCCACCCGACTGGCAGGAAGCGTTCGCAGCGCATCCGCGCATCGGCGAGAAGCCGTCGTCCTCGTGGGCGCGCGAAGAGCAGGCCGGCGCGACCGCTGCCGCGCGAGAAACGATGGCCGCGCTCGCGCAGGTGAACGCCGACTACGAGAAACGCTTCGGCCACATCTTCATCGTCTGCGCGACCGGCAAAGGCGCCGACGAGATGCTGGCGATGGCGCAGCGCCGATTGCAGAATCCTCCAGACCAGGAATTGCGAATTGCAGCGGAGGAGCAGTTGAAGATTACGAAGTTGAGATTGATGAAGTTGGTTTCGTGATGGGCATTACCACCCACATTCTCGACATCAGTCGCGGCAAGCCTGCTTCCGGCGTGCTCGTGACGCTCGAACGGCGCGCCGGCGACGGGGGCTGGATGCCGGTCGGCCACGGCGAGACCGACAACGACGGCCGGCTGAAGACTCTGACGCCCGACGGAATCGAGAACGGGACCTATCGCATGACGTTCGACATCGCGACGTATTTTCGTGAGCGCCATGTCGAGACTTTTTATCCCGAGGCGATCATCGTCTTCACTGTCAATGATGCGGCGCAGAACTACCACGTACCGCTGCTGCTCAGCGCGTGGGGATATTCGACGTACCGGGGCTCGTAGCCGCGCGGAGTGCCGCGCCCCTCACCCGGCGCTACGCGCCACCCTCTCCCGATGGGAGAGGGACAACGGCTCCTAGAAATCTCTTATCCCGCTCCTAAAGTTGCGCTGACTTCCGGCAGCACATTGGCGGCATGCTTAACGCCGCGCTCATCCTCGCTCTCGCACTCGACGGAAAAACGCCCTGCAACAGCGAGTTTCTTCAGCAGTCGTGGGTGTTGCTCGCGACAGCACGCTACGGTCAATCCCCATACGATCAGGCGGCATGGGAAGTTGCAGATGAGGTGGAAGTTCAACCACTCTGCCTGGGAAGCAAAATTCAGAGGAGCGATTCCTGCGAACGCGGTCGACATCGTGCACACACATCCAAATGCCCGTCCGATGCCCTCTCGCGATGACGGCCTAACGGCGGAACGCCTTGGCATCCCGGTCTACGTCGTGACGCGGAGTGCTCTCACGCGCACCAACGGCTCACGCACAGAGACCATCGTCCTTGGCGATTGGAATCCGGAACGCTGCGCACGACGGTGACGTAGAATTCGGCGAATTGTGTACAAGTTCGGCGGCTTCTGACGCCAAAGGCCTTCGAGCTCCTCGGCATCCTCATCGAAGAGCGGCCACGCGCCATGTCGAAGGAGGAACTGCAAGAGCTGTCGTCGACATCGACGCACATGCTCACGCGCGGCGATCGCGAGTTTCTCCTCAGGCTCGGCGAGAACATCGTCGGCCGCGACGCGAGCTCCGACGTCTCGATTGTTGCATCCACCGTCTCGCGCCAGCATGCGAAGATCACGATCCGTGGTGACGAAGCGACGATCGTCGATCTAAAGAGTAAGAATGGAACGCGTGTCGCCGGACGCGAAGCAGTCGAACCCATTCGATTGTTTGACGTTGTCGCGATCGAGATCGGCAGAGTGGAGATGATTTACCGATGTCCATCCGCGCAGAGCGAAACGCAAACGGCACAACTCAATCAGCGGTAGCGGCTCGCCGGCGCCTTCGCGATTTCGCCGATCCCGAGAGCGCGCTATTCGTTCAACGCTATTTCAAAACCGGGCCTGGCCAGTACGGCGAGGGCGACAAGTTCCTCGGACTTAACGTTCCCGATCTGCGCAAAGTCGCGCGTGAATTCCGGGCGCTCCCGCTCGCCGGCCTACGTCAGCTGCTCCAGTCGAAGTGGCACGAGGAGCGGCTGCTCGCGCTGGTGATTCTCGTCGATCAGTATGGCGGTGGCGACGAGAGAGCGCGCGCCGGGATCTACAAGCTGTATCTCGCGTCGACCAGCCGCATCAACAACTGGGACCTCGTCGACTGCTCGGCGCCGCAGATCGTCGGCGGACATCTCGAGGCGCGCAGCCGCAAGCCGCTCTACCGACTCGTGAAATCGAAGAGCGTCTGGGAACGCCGCATCGCGATTCTCGCGACCTACCACTTCATCCGAAGAGGTGAATTCGACGACACCTTCGCATTGACCGAGTCGCTCCTCGCCGACAAACACGATCTGATTCACAAGGCCGCGGGATGGATGTTGCGCGAAATCGGAAAACGCGATCGTGCGGCGCTGGAGAAGTTCCTGCGCCAGCACGCTGCGAAGATGCCGCGCACGATGTTGCGCTATTCGATTGAGCGGTTTCCGGAGGCAACGCGGCGCAAATACCTCAAGCTTTGACGGCGCGGCGCCCCTGAAGAATCTTCACGAAGCTCCGGCTTCGCAGCTCGTCGAGCGTCAGCCCCGTCGCGAGCGCCTCCTCCTCGGTGATCGCGCCGCAATTCAGTGCGCGCAGGAAATAATTGAGAAGGCCCTGCCCGGTCGCGGCGTCGTCGAAGACATCGCCGACCAGCGTTGCCTGTCCGGCCTTCTGAATGAAATTGCTGAGACGCTCGGTGGCGGCGGCGAGACCTTCGAGGAAAAACGCATAGACCGCGGCGAATCGCGTCGGCAGCTGCCCAGGATTCAAATCCCACCCCTGGTAGAAACCGTTGACGAGCGAATGGCGGATGTGCTCGACGTGCATATGCCACGCGCGATGGACGGTCGCGCGATCGCCGATCGGCATCACGTTCGTCGCGCCATCCGAAAGCCACAAGCCCGTGCCCGAATATGCGACCTGCATCGAATGCCGCGCGAAATCACATGCTGGATGATCCATCCGCTGATGCGCGGCTGTGATGTTGCAGCTCGCGGTGTAATCGTAGGTTCCGAAGTGCGCCGCGACAACGCGGCCGCGCCCGGCGTCGAGCATCTCGGAGAGCATCGGGATCGACTGCGTCGTCTCGATCATGAACTCGAATTTCAGGCTCCCGGGCGGCAGCCGGAGTTTCGGCTCCATCCGATCGAACAGATTCGCGAGGGCTGTCACCTGCTCGACGACCTGGATCTTCGGAAGCGTGACGACGAACCAGGGCGGCAACCTTCCTGCCTCCCCCACCAGCGTGCTGAGAAAAATATCGAGGGTTCTGACGGATCGCCGCGTCAGCTCCTGCGAGAAAGGCTTGATGCGGATTCCGATGAACGGTGACAGCGTTCCATTGCGCAGTCCCGCCGCGACTTCGCGTGCGGCCGATGCGGCATGTCCGTCCTCTTCGTCATCGGGGCGGTTCCCGTAGCCGTCTTCGAAATCGATGCGGAAATCTTCGACTGGCTCGCGCTTCAACTTTTCGACTACACGCGCGTAGATCGTGGCCGCGATCGAAGGCGACAACCCGATCACATCCGCGAATGTGTTCGCATCCGGCGCGTGATCGCGCAGCGCGCGCTGCGCAAGCGCGCCCAGCTTCACGGCGGTGTCAGACTTGAACAGATGCGCGCCGCCGTAGACCGTGTGTACGGGCTGGCGATGCTCAGACTCTCCAGGAAATCGCTTCGCGAGCGCTGCCAGGGGCGCGTCGAGCAACCCGGTGGCAGAACGGATTTCGTCGTCGCTAAGCATCATCGAGTCCGAACGATTTTCGCCGCCGCCCACCCGACCAGCACCAGTGCAGCGAGGATTTCCCAGTTGTACTGATTGCCGTAGGTCGCGACCGGAAAGTGATTGCTGATCATGATGAAGACGACCGGCCACACGATGAATGTGTTCTGCTTCGAGCGCTGCTTCGCGCGATCGGCGAGACGCAAGTCCGGCTGACGCCCCTCTTTGACGGCCGCGATGAGTTTTCGCTGTGCCGGAAGAATCCGCATCCACACGTTGGCGGCCATGAATGTCCCGAGCATCGCGCCGATCTGCATGTAGGCGGCTCGCGCACTGAAAATGTGCGTGGCGGCGAAGATCGCGCCGACTAAAAGCAAATACGAGATGACGACGCCGACTGCTTCATTGCGCTGCAGCGGTGAGCTCCACAGCAGGTCGTAAACGATCCAGGCGACGATCAGCCACGCGATGCTCAATCCGGCGGCGGCGGCGACCGACATCTTCCGAACGCTGTCGTCGATCATCAGTCCGCCGCCGTAGTAGACGAGGCCGAGGAGAAAGAAGCCGCTGAGCCAGGTGAGGGCCGCTTCCCATTTGAACCAATGCAGTTTCGGCGGTTGCACGTCCACGCCCTGTTTTTCAACGACGTAGAATCCACCGCTGTGTACCATCCACACTTTTCCTTCCGCGTGCAGACGATGATCGAGCCACGTGAAAAAATACGTCTGCCCGATCCAGAGGATGCCGGCGAAGACGTGCGCCCAGCGGAAGGCCAGATTCAGCCACTCTTGAAGTTGATAGGGCACGCGGCGCGAATATATCGCGAACGCATTGTGGCGTTAACGTGTTGTGCAGATATTCGGAGGTGAAAGATGCGACCCACAGAACGGCTGCTCGACCAGCTCAATCGAGCCTATGGCGGTGAAGCCTGGCATGGACCGGCTTTGCGAAACTTGCTGGATGGCGTGACGGAAACTCAGGCGAAGGCCAGACCGATCCGCGACGGCCACTCGATCCTCGAGCTGGTCGTGCACATCGAAACGTGGATTGATGTCGTGGCGAGACGCGTCGGCGGCCAGGTCGTCGACGCGAATTCAGTTCCCGACTGGGCGGATGTGACGAAGACGACGTGGAAAGGCGCCGTTGAGGAGCTGGAACGTGCCGAGAGCCGGTTATCCGATGCGGTCGCGCGGCTCAGCTCCGAGGATCTGGATAAGCCGGTGCCGGGCGAGAAGCGGTCGATTTACAGCGAGATCATGGGAGCGCTGCAGCACAACGTCTACCATGCCGGCCAGATCGCGATTCTGAAGAAGGCGGCGGGATGACGGCGGACGACATCCGAACGCTCTACAAATACAACCGCTGGGCGAACCACCGCATCACGGCCGCCTGCCGGCCCCTCGACGCCGACGCGTTTACCCGCAACCTCGGCAACAGCTTTGGATCGATCCGCGACACGCTCGTGCACACGCTGTGGGCGGAGTGGATCTGGCTCGAGCGATGGCAAGGTCAATCGCCCAAGCAGCCCGCGGTCTTCAATGACTATCCGGACCTCGCTGCGATCGAGAAGCGCTGGAGCGAAGTCGAGAACGGACAGGAGTCAGTCATCGCCGGCATCACGGACGCATCGCTGACTCGCCGCATCGGCTACGAAAACCTTTCGAACCAGCGATGGGAGTATTCGCTCGGGCACATGATGCAGCACGTCGCGAACCACTCGACGTATCACCGCGGACAAGTCGTCACGATGCTCCGCCAGCTCGGCGCGAAGGCCGTCAGCACAGACCTGTTGCTTTATTTCGACGAGCTGACTACTTGACGGTGACGTTCGTGGCGATCATCCGATACTCGATCGTGACCTTGGCGCCGACTTTCAGATTGCCATTCACTTTCGTGTTCGCGTCGCGCGCGAGCTCCCATTTGTCCTTTCCCTTCTGCACGACGATCGCATCGCTGCGAACCTCGAGCACAGGACCGGTAACCTGATATTTGTTGACAACGGCGCCAACTGCAACGAATGCAAAAAGCAGCGTGACCACAACCAGGCAAGCAAGAATGCGTCGCATCGTATCCTCCCGCGCCCAGGCGGCCGGGCGCGAGAGGAAGAATACGTCAGGACGTACTGCGCGCGGTGCTCCACTGCGCATTGCGCGCGATTTCTTCGGCCTGCCCTGTCTGCGTCCAGGTGCCCCGATCGTCGCGCTGGAAGTGCAGTCGTCTCTGCACCGTCAGCGTTCCATCCTTCTGTCCGTCGGGTGTCGAGAACGTGCCGGTGTACCAGTACGTCGTGGTGACAATTCCGGTCGCGGCATTCACGTCGTCGATGTAGGCGCGCATACTCTTGAGTGACACGACCGAGTCCATCCCGCTCGGCAACTTCTCGGTGTTATGCGACAACCAGGCAACCTGCTCGCCTCCGATCTGACGCAGCGCTGCAGTCTTGAGCGAATCCCCGGCGACGAGACCTCCACGCGTTGCGCATCCGACCGCCAACAACATCGCAACAACCATCACAGCTCGTTTCATGAATCCCTCCATGTGGTCGATGACGGAATAAAGGCCCCGTGGTTTGTTTCTATCGGATACGTTATGGAAAACACGAAAGAGTGAGTGTGTGTATGCATGACCCGCGATATCCCATCGGAAAATTCGAACCCCGCGACCAACTGGCTGGCGAAGAACGGCGCACGATGATCGAACAGATCGCCAGCGCGCCGCTGCACATGCGCAACGCGGTCGACGGCCTAACACCGGCGCAACTCGATACGCCATACCGCGAAGGCGGCTGGACGCTGCGTCAGGTCGTGCATCACGTACCCGACAGCCACGTGAATGCGTACTGCCGCTTCAAACTGGCGCTGACGGAGGAGTCGCCGACGATCAAGCCGTACGATGAAGGGCGATGGGCGGAGCTGGCCGATTCGCACGACACACCGATCAAGACTTCGCTCGCGATGCTCGAGTCGTTGCACTACCGTTGGGTGTGCCTGCTGCGATCGATGAAGCCGGCCGATTTTCAGCGCCAGCTCAAACATCCGGAGAGCGGAACGATGACCGTCGACAGCCTGCTCGCGCACTATGCATGGCACGGACGCCATCACGTCGCGCACATCACATCGGCGCGCCAGCAGAGAGGCTGGTAGCCCCGCCACCCGCCCGGTTGGGACGTTGGGATGTTGGGATGTTGGGTGGGACCTCCCAACATCCCAACATCCCAACGTCCTAACATCCCAACTACAATCGCCAGGTGCCCACCTTCTTCGAAGCGCTGAACGACCTAATGGCGTCCGACACGCCGCTCGTCACCGTGACGGTCGTCGATGCGACCGGGAGCGTCCCTCAGGACCGCGGCGCGAAGATGATCGTGACGAGCAAGGGCCTCGCGTTCGGCACCGTCGGCGGTGGACGGGTGGAAACCAAAGCGATCGCTGAGGCGCAGAAAATGCTCAACGGCGAGGTCGCAGAGAACACGCAGTTCGCGCAATGGAATCTCAACAAAGACGTCGGGATGACGTGCGGCGGCATCGTCAAACTCTTTTTCGAATCGCACAACGTCGGCCGCTGGCGCATCGTGATTTTCGGTGCGGGACACGTCGCCAACGCGCTGATCACGATGCTGCAGCATTTCGATTGCGCGATCACGTGCATCGATCCACGCGAGGAGTGGCTCGCGAAGCTGCCCAAATCACCGAAGGTGACCGCAATTCAAAACGCCGACATGCCGTCGATGGTCAAGACCGTTCCCGACGATGCCTTCGTGATCCTGATGAGCATGGGTCACGCGACCGACAAGCCCGTGCTCATCGAAATCCTGCGCACCCGCAAATTCCCCTACCTCGGCGTCATCGGCAGCGAAGCGAAAGCGAACATTCTGCGACGAGACGTTGCTGAAGCCGGGCTGCCGGTTGAAGCCCAAAATGCGTTTCGCTGTCCGATCGGGATCGAGATCGGAACGAATCATCCTTACGAGATCGCGCTCAGCGTCATCGCGCAGCTGATCCAGACGCGCGACCGGATGCGCTGATTCTTGCATCGCTTCCTGGCGATGCTGCTTGCACTACTGCTTATCGCGCGTGTCGATCTGATGACGCACGAAGGTGCTGCCCGCGTCAACGGAACGTGGCGTTACAGCGATGTGCGCATCATTGAAGTGTCCACGAAGGATCCTTCCGGCAGGACCGTCATCACGAACGATTTTGAGCCGCACGCTGGCGCCGCCGACTTCAACGACTCCGCGTGGGAAGTCATCGATCCGCCAAGCCTCGTCCAGGAGAGATCGCATGGTCGCGTGGCGTTCAACTGGTATCGCATCCGAATCACGATTCCCGAAACGGTCGATGGTCTGCCGGTCGCCGGAACGTCAGTCTTCTTCGAGACTGTGGTCGATGACTACGCAGAAGTGTGGGTGAACGGAGCGTTGCCGCGCGATTTCGGGCAGAACGGTGGGAGCGTCGTCGCCGGATTCAATGCTGCCAATCGCGTGCTGCTGACGCCGAATGCAGTGCCCGGGCAACAGATTCAGATCGCGATCTTCGGCATCAACGGTCCAATTTCGGACGCGCCGGGCAACTTCATCTTCTTGCGCTCCGCGAAGCTGGATTTCGTACAGCTTTCGCGGCAGCAAGCGGTCCGGCGGCGGTAAGACTTGTCCCTCTCCCATCGGGAGGGTGGCGCGCAGCGCCGGGTGAGGGGGCGCCGCGAACACGATTCTGTCGATTTGCACGCCCCTCATCCGCCGCTTCGCGGCACCTTCTCCCGATGGGAGAAGGACATCGGACACCTGTTCAGGCGTGAGCCACACGTTGACGCGCTCTGTTTTTCGCTCGGCCCTCCACATCCTCCGCGATCACTCGCAA
Source organism: Thermoanaerobaculia bacterium (assembly GCA_036559905.1). Lineage (GTDB taxonomy): Bacteria > Acidobacteriota > Thermoanaerobaculia > Gp7-AA8 > Gp7-AA8 > Gp7-AA10. The sequence goes on from DATBSF010000388.1 coordinate 9,220, forward strand.
CAACTCGGCGACGCTCCACGCCTGCGCGATGCATCCGCGCGGTGCGTGAGGCGGATCGCCGTCGAACACTTCCGAGATCGAGCCCACACACGCCTCATTGAGATGCTTATCCATATTGTCGATCAGGCGGCGCGCTTCTTCCCGTCCGGCATCGCCGCGCACTCGCACGAGCGCCGTGATCCAGGGACCGAGCAGCCAGGGCCAGACGGTGCCCTGATGATAGGCGCTGTCGCGCTCCCATTGATTGCCATCGATGTGGCCGCGATAGCGCGGATCTTCCGGCGAAAGCGTGCGCAAGCCGACCGGCGTCAGAAGCTTTGCTTCGCAGACGCGCAGAATGGATTCCGCACGATCGCCCTGCAGCAATGGAAAGGGTAGCGAAAGCGCGAACACCTGATTCGGCCGGATCGACACGTCGTCCGGATCGACGACGTCGAACAGACAGCCGGCGCTGTCGTTCCAGAATCGCTCGCGAAATTTCTCGCGGACCGCGTC
>DATBSF010000389.1:0-11559 GCA_036559905.1 Thermoanaerobaculia bacterium
TGACCGGATCGACCAGATGGACGCCGCTGACGTCGCGGTAGTTATCGGCTGAAATTGCGTTGTCGCCGAGGTAGGAGCTCGCAGTGCTGAACGGATCGCTACCGCCGTTCGTAATTGTGAACTTCAGATTGACGGTGCCTCCGCTGGTCCGCTTAAGCTCAGTGACGTCGACGCGCGCGCCGGATCTTTCTCCTTCGGTGCTGGCGACGGCGCCGCTGGTTGGCGCGGCCGTGGCCGCCGTTGCCGTAGTCGCGGTCGTCGCAGCCGCCGTCGCGGCAGTCGCGGTCGTTTCAGTCGATTGTGTCGATGTAGTCGCAGTCGAGCCGGTCTCGCTCTTCTTGCAACCGAAGAGCGCAAGGGTCAATACGATAGTTACAGAGACGATTTTCCTCATGTCTCCTCCTGCTTCGAATCATATCGTTCCCGACTGTCTGGCGCGCGCAATGCTTGCTCTCACCGGCGTGGTCGTTCGAGAGCAAGGTGACGCCTCACCGCTGGTGCCGTCCCGCCCGACGCTGAAGAAACTGCAGATCGCGGCCGCAGGCTGTCAGGCGTGCGACCTTTGGCGGACTGGGACGCAGACTGTGTTCGGAGAAGGCCGTTCGACATCGGAGGTGATGTTTGTCGGTGAGCAGCCGGGCAATCAGGAAGATCTTCAAGGCCATCCGTTCGTCGGCCCGGCGGGCAACATTCTGGACAAGGCGCTGGCCGAAGCGGGGATCGATCGGACGAAGGTGTACGTCACGAACGTTGTGAAGCATTTCAAATGGGAGCCGCGAGGCAAGCGGCGAATTCACAAGAAGCCGAACGCGATGGAAATCAGGGCTTGCCGTCCGTGGCTGGAAGCGGAGATCAACGTCGTAAAGCCACGAGTCATCATCTGCCTCGGATCCACGGCAGCGCAGGCGCTGTTAGGCCCGAAATTCAAGGTCAGCATCCAGCGCGGGACGTTCGTGAAGTCGGACCTTGCTCCATTTGTAACGGCGACTGTGCATCCGTCGTCGATTCTCCGCGCGCCGACCGACGACCAGCGACGCGAAGAGATGGCGCGCTTCATTGCGGACTTGAAGAAGATTCGGAAGGCGATCGCGTCGGCGGCATGAGCGGCACCGCCTCGGCACTCACGAAATCATTGAGATCGCGACGCGCGCGTTTCGCGAGCGCAGGCAGCATCGCGCTGCCGTAGCAATCGCGTCGCAGCACGAGGATGTCGCGCCGCCACGGCGGCCACGGCTCGAGGTCACGCAAGGCCCGAACCGTGTGCGGTCCGCAGCCCTCCATCTCATTCGAGATCAGCGCGCGATAGAAGCGGCGGGTGTCGTTCCACTGTCCGCCCGCGAATGGCTTCTCGAGCGCGTTGTACATTCGCGCCGCGTACTGATGGTTTTTCGCCAGCGGCAGTGACAGATCGAGCGCGCGGCCCATCGCACCGACCGTTTGCCACGGATCGGTTCGCGATCGCACAAAGACGCGCTCGAGCGCCGCGGCCGCTTCGTCGAGTTTTCCTTCGCGAAAACGCAGGCGCGCGATGACGATGTCGGAATCCGTGATCTCCCACGGCCGCAGTTGGCCCGCATAAGCAACAGCCGCCTCGCTTCCGCCATCGGCAAGCGACTCGGCAAGCATCATGAGCTCGCCCGTGTTCACCGGTGGCCACGAATGCGCGCGCCATTCCGCGAGAACCTGCGTGAGATTCCCGCTTTCGTATTCGACGGACGCTCGATGTCGAGCTTGATCCGCCGGCGTGGACAAGTTCGTCAGAGCATTGATGTGATGGATCGTCGCGCGATTCGACGCCCACGCGGCCCAATCGATCGCGCCGTGCCCGATCGTCGGACGATCCTCGCCGCGATTGCGAGCGACGGACGCAATTTCGTCGAGGTTGAAACGCTCGGCGGCGCCGAGACCGCGCGCGAAACCAAATTCGATGAGCGCCTGATCGTCGGTGTTCCGATCGGGTTGCTGCTGCGCCAGTGTGCGCGCGAGCGAATCGCGTGCGATGAAGTGCGACAGAAATCCTTCCAGCGACTCGACGCGCCACGCGTGCGTCATCGCGCTGCGGAACGGCTCAGTCGCGATCTTCTTGCGCAGAAAATCGGCGTCGTAAACGATGGGATGCTCTGTCGCGACGAGGAGAAGATCGCCGGTGTCGGTCGTCCAGGTTTCTACTGACGGGAAGACCGAGCCGACGGTCGCATAGATGGTGCGGATCGTTTCGGTATCGACGTCGTAGGCCTGCAACCACTGCAGAAAGATCCCGTTCGGATTCAATCGCGCCGCTGATGCGCGATAGAACTCCTCCGTGAACAAGCTGGCAATGCCGGCGCGATACGGATTCGAAGGCTCGGAAAAGATGATGTCGTACCGATCGCGCGTGGCCAGAAGGACCTCGCGCGCATCCGCGATCCGAATATGGACCTTCGGATTGTGCAGAACGTCGTGATTGACAGCCGAGCACGCGCGCGCGACGCCCAGGACTGCAGGCTCGAGCTCGACGACGTCTACACGCTGTAGCGTTCCGATCGCGCCGAGCCATCCGGCCGTGCTGCCGGTACCGAGTCCGATGACCAGCGCTCGCTGCGGATTCGGATGCAGAATCGCGCCGACCAGACCAGCCATCACCTGCGTTCCGGCGTCGCCGCGCGCGCTTCCATCTGCTTTTCCGTTGACGATGAACGCGTAGTCGTTGCTGTCGACCAGCGCCACGCTGCTCTCGCGGCCGTCGACATCCCACACGAGCGTGCGGCGATCGCCGTAAACCCAGTCGCGCGTGGAGTTGATCGAGTCAGGTACCGTGGCGCGCCCGGCACCGATCCCCGAATGGCGCCACAGCGCGGTCGGCCCCAGTGCGAACGTGCCGCCGATCGCAAAAACCGCAATGATGGCCGGCGCGATGCGCCTGCCGAAAGCGGCGGCAGCGATTCCCAGAATCGCGAGAAGCACGATCGACAAGCGCCACGCACCGGGCGCCGTCAGCAGCGGCAACAATCCGAAACCGCCGGCCAGCGACCCCGCGATCGCGCCGGCGGTATTCCACGCATACGCGAGTCCGACATGACGGCCGACATCCTCTTCCCCTCGGCCTAACAACGAAATCAATACCGGAAATTGGATACCGGCGATGAAGGCCGCCGGAAAAACGACCAGCACGGTCACATACGTCCACGAAAGAACGAATCCGCCGAAGCCGATTACGCCAAGAGAGCGGAGAAGATTTGTCTGGATCGCCAGGCGGTCGCCGAGGACGAATGGAAATGCCAGCGCCAGAGCTTCGAGCGAGCACGTGAGCGCGAAGCCGCCGACGGTCGCGCGCGCGTTTCCGATCCAGAATGCGTAGGCCGCCCCGCCAAGCGCGATGCCGAGAAGGGCGATCGCGAGGATGAGGCCGAAAGTGAATGTCGTGCCGCCGAGAAGCGGCGCGAGAATGCGATACCAGACGAGCTCCATCAAGAGGAAGGTGAAGCCAACGAGCGCCGCGGCGATGAGTACGAACGCCGGGCGGAAGGTTGGCCCCTCTCCCATCGGGAGAGGGTGGTCCCGCGGAGCGGGACCGGGTGAGGGGCTCGGAGAGCTCAGGTTCCTCGCCACAATCCCCACCAACCCATTGATCAACACTGCGATCAACAACGTCTGCCGGTTGCCGAGCGCTTCGAGCATGAAGAACGTCGACCCCAGCGTCCCGATCACTGCGCCGAGCGTGTTCGCTCCGTACAGCAATGCCACGCGCCGTCGCCCGCTGTCGTCATCGGACTCGACCGCGCGAGCGGCGGCCGGAAGCGTTCCGCCCATCAGGATCGTCGGGGCCGCGAGCACGAGCGACGCGAGGATCAGGCGCACGACCGACGCGAAGAAAACGCCGAGCGTGACCGATCCGCCGATCCCGAAATAGATCTTTGCGATCAGCCAGAGGAGCGGCTGCGACAACGCCGCGGCCGCCGCGATGAATAACTCGAGGTTTCCGTAAAACCGGAGCGGCTGCGGGTTCGCGTCGGCGCGCTTACCGAGAAGTGCGCTTCCGACACCGAGTCCCGCCATGAAGATCGACAGGACGGCAGCGGTTGCGAGAGTCGAGGCGCCGAAGATCAAACGGAACTGGCGCATCCAGACCGTCTGGTAAACAAGAGCGCAGGCACCGGAGCCGAAGAGGAGACTCGCGACCGATGCGGTACGCCGCATTTACGGCGTCACGCACAAGGGGCGATAGCGCGCATCAAGGCTCGCCGGTCCGAACAACTGATCGATGAGAGCCTTGAGATCCTGAGGGAAACCTTCGGATCCGGTGAGCCACGACGTCGTGTAGATGTCTCTCCCCGCACGCGCAGATAACGAAAAGCTCGTACGGATCAAATCGCAGCAGTGCGTGTTGAGGTTCGCGAGTGAATAGCACTCTGTCCACGATTGCGGGCGCGCATTTCTCACAGCCGCGTCGAGCGCACGCAGTTCATCCGCGTTCAACTGAAAAGTGCATCGCTTCGATGCCGGTGTATTTCCGAGTGTGATGGTCAACGTGCCGTCCGCGGAAACGATCAACCCGCCGTTGCCGCTGCCGGTAAACCCTCCGCTGGTCGTGATCTCGATTTTCCAATCTGCCGGCAGTTGCGCTGGATGCGCGGCCGAGCGTTGTCGTGCGCCTTGCGGGGATGCCGTTGTTGCAGCGATGAGGACCAGGAAACTCGTGATGATTCGGGCTTTCATTGTTTGGAATCCTACACTGGGTAGAGTTTCTTGACGCTTCGCGGAAGCGTCCGTACACTCGATTCACTATTCAAAAGGAGCGAAATGACCAGCATTCCCACTGACAAATTGAAGGCCGCTGAAACCGCCCTGACGCAGATCGAACGGCAGTTCGGCAAAGGCTCGATCATGCGGTTGGGGGCGAAAGAATTCGCCGCCATCAGCTCGATTCCCTCCGGATCGATCGGCGTCGACGTCGCACTCGGCGTCGGCGGTGTTCCGCGAGGCCGGATCATCGAGATCTTCGGTCCCGAATCGTCCGGCAAAACCACGCTTTCGCTGCACATCATTGCCGAAGCGCAGAAGACGGGCGGGCTGGCGGCGTTCATCGACGCCGAGCACGCGCTCGATGCTGAATACGCCAAGAAACTCGGCGTCGACGTCGACAACCTGCTCGTGTCGCAGCCCGACAGCGGCGAACAGGGCCTGGAGATCGCCGAGGTTCTGGTGCGATCGGGGGCGATCGATGTGATCGTCATCGATTCCGTCGCGGCGCTCGTTCCGCGCGCCGAGCTCGAAGGCGAGATGGGCGAAGCGCAGATGGGTTTGCAGGCGCGCTTGATGTCGCAGGCGCTGCGCAAGCTCACCGGCATCGTTTCGAAATCGAGAACGTGTCTGATTTTCATCAATCAAATCCGCGAAAAGATCGGCGTCATGTTCGGCAACCCTGAGACTACGACGGGCGGCCGCGCCCTGAAGTTTTACTCGTCGGTGCGCATCGACATCCGGCGCACGAATCAGATCAAAGAAGGCGAAGAGGTCGTCGGATCGCGCGTGAAGGTCAAGATCGTCAAGAACAAATGCGCGGCACCCTTCCGTCAGGCGGAGTTCGATGTCGGCTACGGCGCCGGCATCTCGAAGACTGGAGAGCTCATCGACATCGGCATTGAAAACCGCATCATCGAGAAATCGGGTTCGTGGTTCTCGTACGGCGACGTGCGGATCGGACAGGGACGCGAGAACGCCAAGCAGTTCCTCGTGGAAAACCCAGACCTCTCCTCCGAGATCGAGAACAAAGTCCGCAAAGCCCTCGGCATCGGCGGACCGGAGCTGACGGTGATCGAAGGCGGCGAAGCGCCGGCCAAGAAAGAGCGTCGCGTGTAGCACAAATCCTGAGCGAAGCGAAGGATCCGCCACGCAAGCACGCGACGGATCCTTCGCCGTCTACGCGGCTCAGGATTTAAGAGATGCGCCTCGATCAGGCCATCGCCGCACGCAATCCGGAGATCTCGCGACGCAAAGCCCGAGATCTGATTGCCGAGCGCCGCGTTCTCGTCAACGAGCGTCCGGTCTCGATCGCTTCGCGCGAGGTGAGCGAAAGCGACCGCATCGCGATCCTCGACGCGCTTCCGCAGTTCGAGATCCTCAAAGCAACCGACGCTTTCATCGCAGTGAACAAACCCGCCGGAATGCCGACGCAGCCGGCGCGTGACCGCAAACAGCCCTCGCTCGAGGAGTTGCTGCGCGTCCAGTTCCGATCGATTTTTCTGGTGCATCGACTCGATACCGGCACAAGCGGCGTGGTCGTGTTCGCGCGAACGCGCGAATCGGCGGCGAGCTTGTCGGAACTGTTCGCCGGCCGTTCGATGCGGAAGATCTACCTGGCGAAGATCGAGGGTTCGATCCAAGGCGAGACCACGGTCGACTCGCCCATCGGCGGAAAAGACGCGCTCACGCTCGTCAGGCCGTTGAGCGATGGATTCGTCGAGGCGGAGATCCGCACAGGCCGCACGCATCAGATCCGCATTCACCTCGCATCCATCGGCCATCCCGTCGTCGGCGATCGTCGCTACGGGGGGAAGAGTGCGCGCCGGCTCATGCTGCACGCGTGGAAGCTCGAGCACGAGACGATCGGCGCGATCGAGGCTCCGCCGCCGGACGATTTGATACCATCCGGCGCGCCATGGAAGCCGAAGTAATTCACGCCACGACAGTTCTCTGCGTCCGCAAGGACGGCGTGGTCGCGATGGCCGGCGACGGGCAGGTCACTGTCGGAAACACCGTCATGAAACACGGTGCATCGAAAGTGCGGCGCCTGTACGGAGATAAAGTGCTGGCGGGTTTCGCCGGCTCGGCCGCCGATGCGTTCGCGCTTTTTTCGCGCTTTGAGGGAAAGCTCGAGGAGTACCGCGGCAATATGGAGCGTGCGGTGGTCGAGCTCGCAAAGGACTGGCGGCTCGATAAATATCTGCGGCAACTCCAGGCGTTTCTGATCGTGGCGAATGCGGAGCGCGCGTATCTCCTGTCGGGAACGGGCGATCTGATTCAGCCCGACGACGGAATCCTCGCGATCGGATCGGGCGGACCGTATGCGCTGGCCGCCGCGCGAGCACTCATGCAACACACCCAGATGACCGCGCCGCAGATCGCCGGCGAGGCGCTGCGGATCGCATCGACAATCTGCATCTACACCAACGACAACATCACAGTTGAAAGTCTCTGAACCCATGGTCATTCACCTTCCCGGCAACACCGACGACGCACTCGACTCCGAAAAACTGACGCCGAAGCAGATCGTCTTCGAGCTCGACAAGTACATCGTGGGGCAGCACGCCGCCAAACGTGCGGTCGCGATCGCGCTGCGGAATCGCTGGCGGCGGCAGCAGCTTCCGCCCGATCTGCGCGAAGAAATCGCGCCGAAGAACATCATCATGATCGGGCCGACCGGCGTGGGAAAAACAGAGATCGCCCGCCGGCTGGCGCGGCTCACGCGCTCGCCATTTCTGAAAATCGAGGCGTCGAAGTTCACAGAAGTCGGTTACGTCGGACGAGATGTCGAGTCGATCATTCGCGATCTGACCGAGATCGGTGTAAAGCTTGTGAAAGACGAGAAGGCGAGGCTCAATCGCGACGCCGCGATTCGTAACGCGCGCGAGCGGATCCTCGACATTCTCCTCCCCGACTCCCGCCGCCCCGCCGCCCGCCCGGCATTCGTCGGCGGTCCGGCACCGGTCGAAGAGCCCGGCGACACGCGCGAGAAACTCGGGCGCTGGCTGGACGAGGGAAAACTCGAGGAGCGCGAGATCGAGATCGATGTGAAGGAGCAAAGTTACCCGTCCTTCGAAATCTTCTCGGCACAGGGCGTCGAGGAAATGGGCGTCAACGTCAAAGACATGCTGCCCGGCCTGTTCGGCGGAAAGTCGAAGCGCAAAAAGATGCGCGTCGGCGAGGCGCGCGAGATCATCGTGCAGGAGGAAGCGGAGAAACTCGTCGATCAGCAGAACGTCGCGCGCGAGGCCATCGAGCGCGTCGAACAGAGCGGCATGGTTTTCCTCGACGAAATCGACAAGATCGCGGGACGACAACAGGCGTCGCATGGCCCCGACGTGTCGCGCGAAGGCGTCCAACGCGATCTCCTGCCGATCGTGGAGGGCACCACCGTCAACACAAAATATGGCATGGTAAAGACTGATCATATTTTGTTCATTGCGGCAGGTGCGTTTCATGTCGCGAAGCCCTCCGATCTGATTCCAGAGATGCAGGGACGCTTTCCGATACGGGTCGAGCTGGAATCGCTGACCGAGGATGATTTCGTACGAATTCTCACGGAGCCGAAAAACGCGCTGACGATGCAGTACTCGGCACTGCTCTCCACTGAAGGCGTCGAGCTGAAATTCAGCGACGATGCGATTCGCGAAGTCGCCCGCTACGCCGCGGTTGTGAACGAGAGAACGGAGAACATCGGAGCGCGGCGGCTGCACACGATCCTCGAGCGCGTGCTCGACGGTCTCTCCTTTGAAGCCAGCGACATGCGCGGACAGGAGATGACGATCGACGCTGCCTACGTGCAGCGCGTCCTCGCCGACATCATCAAGGATGAGGATTTGTCGCGCTACGTTCTATGACACCGTCTTCTTGAATGCCGTCGCGCTGAGCGCAATCAGAACGACCGAGATTGCGACCAGCGCCGCCACCGGCTGCCAGATATCCCAGAATGTCGCGCCGCGAATCACGATCGCCCGCGAGATCTTGATGAAATAGGTCGCCGGCAGGATGTGTGAAATCACCTTCAACGGAGCCGGCAGCGACGACAGCGGAAAGACGTAACCTGACAGCAGCACCGACGGCAGCATCACGGCCATCGCACGCTGCATCGCCTCCATCTGCGATTTCGCGCGCGCCGATGCGATCAGACCGACCGACAGGAGCGCGAGGAGATAGATCGGTGCGAGTCCCATCAGCAACGGCACACTTCCATGGATCGGGACCGCGAACATGTAGCGCATCAGCAGAACGATCAAAATGAGTTGGATGTAGGCGAGGCCGAGGTACGGGAGGAGCTTGCCGACGACGACGGCCAGCGGTGACACCGGCGTGACCATCAACTGCTCGAGCGTGCCGCGCTCGCGCTCCTTCACGATCGCGAATGCCGACAGAATCGTTCCGGAAAATGTCAGCAGGATCGCGATCAGGCCCGGGATGAGCAGGTTCGCGCTGCGCATGTCGGGGTTGAACATCATCAGCGGACGCGCGTCGATCAGCGGACGCTGTCCGGTTTTTTCGATCAAATCCTGGATCCCGCTGCTGAGCATCACGCCATTCGCGGCCGCCAGCGCCTGGCTCGCGACGCTGGAGTCGGAGCCGTCGATCAACACCAGCACCGCCGCGTCGCGATTAGCGGCAAGGTTGCGAGCGTAATCCGGCGGGATCTCGATCGCCACCTGCGCATCGCCGGAGACGATCGCGTGCTGCAGCGCCGCGCGCGACTGCACGTGTCCGACGATGCTGAGGTACGACGTGTTCTCAAATTGATCGATGAGGCGCCGGCTCTCCTGCGTGCGGCTCTGATCGAAGATCACCGTCGGGATGTTTTTGGCATTCATGTCGATGACGCCGAAGAGAATCAACTCAAAGACCGGAATCACGAGCGCGAAGAACAGCGTGCCGCGGTCGCGCATCATCTGGGTCAGCTCTTTTCGAAACATTGCCGTGAAGCCGTTCATCAGCTCACCTCCTGCGACACCATCGTGGCGCGCTGCGCTTCAATCTCCCGCCCCTTCGTCTCGGTAAGGCGCACAAAGACGTCCTCGAGCGAGGCATCGATGTCGTGGACTTTGATGTCGCCGATGCCGAAGGCCTCGAGGTCGTGCTCCACTTTCTCGTTCGTTACCCCGGCGTCGATCAGCAAGTGCAGCGACGTACCGAAAATTGTGCACGCGCGGATGTAGGTGAGCGTCTTGGCCTTTGCGAGCAATGTCGCGATGGCCTCGCTGGCGACCGCTTCCACTCTCCGCGTTCCTTGCGGCGTCACTTCCGGCAATTTCTTGAGCTCTTCGGGCCTGCCGCTGACGATGAGTTTCGACATGAAGAGATACGCCACCGTTCCGCAGCGCTCCGCTTCGTCCATGTAGTGCGTCGTGACGAACATCGTGACGCCGCGGCCCGCAAGCTGGAAAAGCAGATCCCAAAGCTCGCGCCGCGCGACCGGATCGATTCCGGCGGTCGGCTCATCGAGAAACAAGACCTTCGGCTGATGCATCAGCGCCGCCGCGAGCGCGAGACGCTGCTTCCAACCACCGGAAAGCGCGGCGGCCAGGCGATCGCGATACGGACCGATGTGCGTCAAATCGATCGCCCACTCGATCCGCTCCTTGCGCTCGTTTCCCTTGAGGCGATAGATCGAGCTGAAGAAATCGAGATTCTCCTGCACGGTCAAATCGCGATAGAGCGAAAACGATTGCGAGACGTAGCCGATGTGCTGCCGGACGAGCTCACCCTGCTTCTCCACATCCAGTCCATCGACCGTCGCATGCCCCTCGGTCGGCACGAGAAGGCCGCACAAGATTCGAATCAGCGTCGATTTTCCGGAGCCGTTGGGGCCGAGGAGACCGAAGATCTCGCCGCGGGGGACTTGAAGCGTCACGCGGTCGAGTGCGCGGAATGTGCCGAAGTCCTTCGATACTTCCTGGACATCGATGCCGATTTCGCTGCTCACTTCGCGCGTCCCTTCACGCCGAAATCGACGTCGGCGGCCATCCCCGCTTTGAGTCGAGGATCGGGATCGACGAGCACCTTCACGCCGAAGACCTGCTCGGCACGCTGCGCTTTTGTTTGCACGTTGCGGGGCGTGTACTCACCCTGGCTGCTGATCGTTCCGACGTGTCCGGAAAACGACTGGTTCGAAAAGGTGTCGACGCGGACGCGCACCGGTTGATCGACGTGAATCAATCCGAGCTCCGTCTCGGGCACGAACACTCGGACCCAGATCTGGCTCGACTCGAGGAGCTCGGCCACCGGCTGGTTCGGCGCGACCAGATCGCCGGGACGCAATCCCATCGACTGCACGACGCCGGTGACGGATGATTTGACGACAGTCTCGCCGTGCTGCTTCATCAGAGTGTCGAGTCTTCGTTGTTGCTGCTCGACCTCGGCTCGCGCGGCTTCGATGTCCTCCTTGCGCGTTCCCTTCTTCAACAGCCGCAAGTCCTCGGCGGACATTTTGGCCTTTGTCGTGGCGTCGTCGAGCATCTCTTTCGACGCGATTCCGGCTCGGAAGAGCGCCGCCAATCGGACGCGGTCGCGCTCGTCGTTTGCGGCATTTGCAGCTGCCTTCGCGATCTCTTCCTCGCGCGGACCGGCGAGCGCCTTCTGATATTGCGCGCGCGCCGCTTGGATCGCCGCCCGTTGCTCGGCGATCTGCCTGTCGATCGTATCGGTCTCGAGCGTCACCAGCACCTGGCCGGCCTCGACGCGCGATCCCTCGTCAACGAGAACGCGCGTTACTCGGCCGCCGACGAGCGAGCCGACGTTGACCGTGCGCGCCTCGAGCGTCCCGGAGGCCGTCAGCGCCTTCGGTTCGCGCCGGGCCTTCATGTAGAGAAGCGT
>DATBSF010000390.1:0-10549 GCA_036559905.1 Thermoanaerobaculia bacterium
TTGAGGTTGTTTCGGAACGTCGTCGTCATATCCGGAAACGGCAGCGACCACACAGCATCAATGATCCTGGGCATCGTCACAAACGACATCGTCACGAACGCGCCGAGCGCGCCGTGCATCCATAAATAGATGACGAACGGCACCGCGCCGGCGGCGACCCCGACGGCAAACCATCCGATGGGCGTGAAACGCCGCAGTGCCATAAACGCCAGTACGGAGCCGCCGATCGCGTAGAGGCCGATGTCGTAGCTGAAAAAGAAAGCGAGCGCGGCGGCTACGCCGGCCAGCACAGCGAGAATTTGCGATCGCGTGCGAAGAGCGACAACGAGCAGCGTGAGCACGACGATCTCGAAGAAGATCCGTTCGTTGTCGATGGTCGTCACCGCTCCGAAAACCATCACGAGCATCGCCAGCGGAATCGAATCGAAGATCGCCATGCCGAGGTACCAGAGCGCGGGAGCGGCGAACGAGCCGAGGACCGCCGGGCGCGCGAGGGCCACGTCTGCCGAGCGGCCGAAGATCTTCATCAACAACGCATCGAGAAAACCGTCGTCCAGGAGGCCGTGAAGAACGAAGACGTCGCGATACGGAACTTTTCCCCTCAGGTAGTCAGACGCGGGTCCCAGCGCCTCGCCGCGATGAAACAGATCGATCCATTGCGTCAGCGCCGCCGTCGACGCGTAGCTCGCGCAGTAGAGGAGAAGCGGAACGACGAGATACGCGGTGATGACGCGCATGGCTCGGCCGTCGACGCGATTCGTTCCGACGATCGCGAGGGCGATCGCAACCGCGACCATCCCCATCACGAGCAGAATCGCGATCTCGCCGCGAACGAACATCAGCGCGATTGCGGGAAGGATCACCAGCGGCAGCCCGGCGCCTGCCAATCTTTGAAAGACGATCTCGGTGTCGCGGCCGAGCGTGAAGGTCGCAATGCGCGCAATCAGAACAAATGCACACCAGAATAGTGCGATAAAAAACATCACGAAAACGATCTCTAGAAATAGTGTAGGAATGTGGGCGATGCGCTTTCCGACCGCGATGTAGCGGAACATCACCCACGACAGCGCTTCGAAAATCACGGCGGAGTGATACGGCCACATTTCTCGCCGCAGAAACTCGCGCAGCCAGCGCGTGCGCTGATACGCGATGAGCACGCGCGGGCCGGCCTGCGACGCAGCCAGCGGGATCAGGATCGGCCAGCCCCACTTGAAAGTCGTCAGGTAGAGAAATGGCGCCAGAAAAAACGGCGCGACGAACAGGAAGGCGCCCACGCCTCGGAAACTCTCGAGCTGACGATTGCCGAGGCGATAGAACAAGATGGTGGCGGGTGGAACGACGACGAAAAACATGAGCGCGGCGACGTAGTCGCGCAGCTTCGAAGCGCGTTCAATCGTCACCCGCCCGACCGCCACGGGGGCGGTTGGGGGGATCGCGCGCAGGAGCAGTGTCAGCGAGAGAAAAAGACCGAGCGCGAACGAGAATGCCGCGATCCAGAGAAGCGCCCGAACGGCGCGGGCGGTCAACTCGTCCTGGCGCGGCACGCGCGAAGTATAGCGGCCACCAGCGCGGGCACCGTCGCACCCTCGGACTCCACGTCGGGAGCGCGGCCGTGACGCCGGATCGCTTCGCTGGTCGTTGGTCCGATCGACGCGAGCATCGCGCGCTCGACGATTTTCGGGTCGGGAAGTACGTCGAAGAAATTGTCGACGGTCGATGCGCTCGTGAACGTGACGACATCGATGTCGTGCAGATCGTCGATCGCAGTCGTGACGCGGCGCGTTGCGTACGCGATCCCGAGATCGACTTCTCCGCCGCGCCGCCGAAGCTCATCGATCAGCTCTTCCCGCCCCTCCGCCGCCCGTATGACGGCGGTGCGGATGCCGCGCTGATCGGCTTCCAGCAGCGGCAAGAGCGCTGTCGATTGAAACTTTGGCGGGATGAGATCCGGCTCGATTCCCCGATTGCGCAGATCATCGGCCGTCGACTCACCAACTGCTGCGACCATGACTCCGGCGAGCGCGCGCGAGTCTTCGCCGTGATCTTTCAGTCGATCGAAAAACGCGGCGACGCCGTTCGTCGAAGTGAAGATCACCCATTGATAGTCGTCGATGCACTCGATCATGCGATCGAGTGACTCATACGACGACGGCGGCGCGATCTCGATGGTCGGAAATTGCACAACGTGCGCGCCGGCCTCTTCGAGGAGTCGCTTGAGCTCCGAGGCTTGTTCGCGCGCGCGCGTGACGACCACACGTTTTCCGAAGAGCGGCTTCGATTCGAACCAGTTGATCGTGTCGTGCAGCGTGACGACGCCGCCGACGACGATCAGCGCCGGTGTCGCGATTCCGGCCGCGCGCTGCTCGATGCTCTCGAGAGTGCCGGTGACGGTTCGCTGCTGCGAGGTCGTTCCCTTCGACACGACCGCTGCGGGTCGGCTGTCAGGCGCTCCGTGCTCGCGAAGTTTTCGCACAATCATCGGAAGGTTCGCGATTCCCATCAGGAAAACGATGGTGCCATCGAGTTGCCCGAGCGCTTTCCAGTTGACGCCTGTCGTCTCGTCGCTCTCGTGCCCGGTGACGAACGTGACCGATGTTGCGTGCGCGCGATGCGTGACGGGGATTCCGGCGTACGCCGGTCCGGCGATCGCCGACGAAATGCCGGGCACGATCTCGAACTCGATCGACGCCGCCGCCAGCTCCTCGGCTTCCTCGCCGCCACGTCCGAACACAAACGGATCGCCGCCTTTGAGACGCACCACGCGTTTTCCTTCACGCGCTTTCTCGATCAGCAGTCGATTGGTCTGATCCTGCGGAACGGAATGCGCGCCCGAACGCTTGCCGACGTAAATCAGCTCCGCGCTTTTCGGAACGCGCGCGATGATCTCCGGCGCGACCAGCGCGTCGGTCGCGACGACGTCGGCGCTTGCGATGACCTCCGCCGCGCGCAGAGTCAGAAGATTCGGATCGCCGGGACCGGCACCGACGAGGAAGACCATCCCTATTTTCGGCACTGCACCAGATCCTCAGCGCCCGCCGCGACGAGCGCCTGATACATCGATTCGATCAGCGTGTCCGCATCGGATCCGCTCTGCGTCAGTCGAATGTTGCGATCGCCGGCGATCTCACCAAAAAACGCGCGGATGGTGATCCCTCGATTGAGAGTTGCGTGCACCGCGACGGCGGAGTAGCAATCGAGAAGGTTGCCAAATTTCTGCAGGACGCCGCGCTCGCACAGCGCCGCCAGCGCGCTCGGGAAATGGCTCAGCACCGTGAACTCGGCAGCGCGCTCGACGAGCGTCTCGATCGCGATGATTCCCTGCCCGGCCGCGGGCACCATCTCGTCGATCGAAAAGTACGACGTGATGTCGTTCCTGTGCCCGAGTCGCGCGAGACCTGCGCTCGCGAGGACGCCGCCGTCGTAGGTGCCAGCCTGGATTTTCTTGAGACGCGTGTCGACGTTGCCGCGCATGTCTTCGACGCGCAGCCGCGGATATCGCGCGCGGAGCTGCGCACGACGCCGCGGCGCACTTGTTCCGATCGTCGCTCCGTCCTTCATTTTCTCGATCGGGATGCCTTTGGATTGAATCCACGCATCGCGCGGATCGGCGCGCGCGAGAAACGCCGGCAGCGCGAACTCCGGAGGCACGATCGAGGGCACGTCCTTGAGACTGTGGACCGCCAGATCGATTTCGCGCCGGACCAACGCCTCTTCCAGCTCTTTGATGAAGACGCCTTTTCCGCCGATCGATGCGAGACTGACGTCCGTCCGCTTGTCGCCGGTCGTTCGAATCGTGACGATTTCGCTCGGCCGATTGAGCACGCGCGCGACTTCATTCGCCTGCCAGAGCGCGAGCGCGCTGCCGCGCGTGCCGATGCGCACCGGCGCCGTCATCGCAATCCGAAAAGCTTGCGGATGGCCTGTCGCAGCGATTCGCGCTCCTGCGGCTCGGCGGTCGATTCCTTGAGGCGCAGGATCGGGTAATGGAGGATCTTGTTGACCATCTGCGTCGTCATCATCTCGATCGCCTGTCTCTGCTCCGCGGTGATTGGACCGACCCTTCGCAGGCATTTTTCGAGCTCGCCGGTTCGAATCGATTCGAGTGCCTGCTGCAACTCGAGAATCGTGGGGACGGCGTCCTGCGCCGAGAGGCGGCGCCGGAAACTCTCGACTTCGCGCGCCACCAGACTTTCCGCCTGCTCGGCCTTCTGCAGCCGCAGCTCGCGATTCGAATCGACGACCTGCTGCAGATCATCGATGTTGTACAGATACGCGCCGTCGATCTTTCCGACTGCCGGATCGATGTTTCGCGGCACGGAAAGATCGATCAGAAACAGCGTGGGCTTTTTTCTCACACGCAGCGCGCGATGGACATGCGCCGGTTCGATGACGAAGTGGGGCGCGGACGTCGACGCAATCACGATGTCGCACGTCGCGAGATGCGGCTCGATGGACTCGAAATACACCGCTTGGCCGTTGAAACGCGCCGCGAGCTCTTTTGCGCGATCGTGCGAGCGGTTTGCGACGAAGATCTGCGACACACCCGAGCCGTTGAGATGCTCGGCCGTCAGCTCGCTGATTTCGCCGGCGCCGAGGAGAAGGGCTTGCAGACCTTCGAGGTCGCCGAAGATCTTCCGCGCCAGCTCGACCGCCGCGAACGGAACCGAGACAGCGTGCTCGCCGATGCCGGTGTCGGTGCGCACTTTCTTCGCGACGCGCATCGTTTCCTCGAACAGACGCTCGAGCAGTCCATCGAGCGCGCCGCAGCGCTGCGCCGACAGAAACGCCGAGCGCACCTGGCCGCCGATCTGCGGCTCGCCGACGACCATCGAGTCAAGGCCAGACGCGACTCGGAAAAGATGCCGGATCACATCCTCGTAGCGCAGGACGTACAGACATTTCTCGAGAGCGGCGCGGCCGGCGCCCCCGCGCGCGCACAACCAGGTCACGATCGACTCGATCACGTCCTCGCTTTCGGCGGAGACGATCGTCTCGACGCGATTGCAGGTCGAGAGCATCGCGACACCATCGACGCCGGAGATCGATTTCACTTCCTGCAGCGTCGCCTCGTATTGCGTTTGGGAAACATCGAGCCGTTCGCGCACTTCGACGGGCGCGGTGCGATGGTTCAGACCCACGAGAACCAGCGCGTTAGACATGATGAATCCCCAGGATCGCAACGATAGTCGCCGCGAACGCGCACGCCGAGATCACCACCGTTCGACGCGCGCGGTAGGCGCCGCGCATCAGCACCTGCAACAACATTGCGAACAGAACCCAGGCGACGATCGCGCCGATCTGCTTCACCCGCAGATCGATCAGCTCAGCCGTCGTGCGATACGACCACAGAATCCCCGCGACGATGCCGAGGGTGTAGATGCTGAAGCCGGTGGCAAGGGTGCGGTAGCTCAGCGTGCGGCAGACATTCAGACTGGGAATCCACTGCCACAGCGGACCACGCTGTTTCGATTTCAACGACCGATCCTGAACGTACGCGAGCATCGTGAATGCGAGGCCCACGAGAAGCGCGGCGACGCCGACGGTCGACAGAAGTACGTGCGTCGTGAAAAGACCGGATCGCAGCGACGGATTCATCTGCGCGAACGGCTCGTGCACAACGGCGGCAACGGTCAGCAGCATCAATACGAGGGGATAGACGAAGAACGCCGCGGCATGGACGCGATAGCGGAAATACAGAATCATTTCGGCCAGGAAGACCGTCCACGCGATGAACGACGCTGCTTCGGGAAGATTCGTCAGTGGAGGATGTCCGGTGCGCACGCAGATCGTTCCGATCCAGAAAGTGTGACTGAGCCAGCCCGCGATCATCAGCATTAGACCGGCGTGCTGCATCCGGACCTCGCGGGCAAAGAGCGACAGCAGCGCGACCAGGGTGCCCGCGCCATACAAAGCCAGAGCGAGGTACAGCGTTGCGTTAGGGCTCACGTGAGCAGCTTCTTGCAGAAGACGACCTTGTCGTCTTCGATCCGATAAAAATCTTTGATGCGCGAGATCTCGTCATACCCGCTCCGCTGATAAAAGCGAATCGTCGGAGCGTAGCTCTCCTTCGACGACGTCTCGATCAGCAGCATACGCCCGCGCTGCCGCCGGACCTCGTTCTCCACGAATTTGAGCAGCACCTGGCCGAAACCGTTGCCTTGCTGTTTGGGGTCGACCGCGATCCAGTAGAGATCGAAGACACCGTCGGCGAGTGGCGTCGCGCCGAAGCAGACGTAGCCCTGAATCATTCTTCTCGGTCCGCTGTCGGGATCCTCGAGAACATGGATCAGATACTCGCCGCGCTCGGGATGAGCGAAAGCCTGATCGACGAGGTCGATCGCGCAGCGGACCTCGTCGGCGTTGAACCGCCCCGTCGCTATGAGGACTTCGTGGATGCGGTCGCGATCTTTTCTCTCGGCTGGACGGATCTTCATCGGCTGCGCCGGGCGCAGGCCGCAATGATAAGGGCGTCGAGCAGTTCTGAAAATAACATCCCGGCAGCATCGAGAGCCTTGCGGAATCCACTGCCTAACCCTAAGTCGGGGTTGGGGTTGATATCGACGATGTAGATCACGCCGGTGTGTGATTGCTGTCGCAAATCGAACCGCACAGACATGTCCGTGCCGAGTAACTCCACCGCTTTCAAGCAGATGCGCGCGATCTGATCGCGTGTGGCGGCATCGATCAATGCCGGTGTCCGATTCACCGTCGCCAGATCCTCGGCCGACCCGCTCGCCCACTTCGCCTTCCACCCGACGACGCGCT
Organism: Thermoanaerobaculia bacterium; assembly: GCA_036559905.1. Lineage (GTDB taxonomy): Bacteria > Acidobacteriota > Thermoanaerobaculia > Gp7-AA8 > Gp7-AA8 > Gp7-AA10. The sequence continues at coordinate 6,766 of DATBSF010000390.1, forward strand.
CCGTCGACGCCAGGTGCTCGGCGAACACGACTTCACCAACTGGTAACAGCTTCCCGCAGTAGATTGACTGATTCAGCTCGCACCCCTCGATGAACTCTTCGATCAGCGCCGGCTGCTCGTATTGTTCCTGCACAAACGCGCAGCGCGCTTCGAGATCGGGACGGCTGCTCACGACCGCCTCGGCTTCGATCCCGATGCCCGCGTCTTCGAGTGCCGGCTTCACGATGTACGTCCCGGGAAATGGAACGTCGCGTGGAGAGGCGTATCCGCGCGGCGTCGGAATCCCCGCCGCCTGCAGCAGCCGCTTGACGAGAATCTTGTCGGTGCACAGCGCGACGGCAATCGGATCGCAGGACGTGTGCGCGACGCCGATCATCTCCAGCGCCAGTGCGAAGCTTTTTTCGAATCGCGGATTGCCGAGAACGCCTTCGCAGAAATCGACGACGACATCGAAATCGCGGAGCGTTCGCAGCGCGCCCTCGATGTCGTGACGCACCCCGACCATCGTGGCGCCGAGGAGTTGGGCCGCCTCGGTCGCAACGTCGGTGACTTCGGCCTCACCGACGCGTTCGATTTCATTCAGATGCGGCTTGAGGTCCGCGTCGTCGTTGAAGGCAACCGCTATGCGGCCCACCGATCCTCCGCGCTCGCCATGATGCCGGCAATCAACTGGTTGTACGTCCAGCCTGCCGCCTTCGCCAGAATGACGAGATCGGAGGTCACGGGGTGGACGCCGGGCAGTGGGTTCACTTCGACAAAATTCGGGACGTTGTTGCGATCGCAACGCACATCGATGCGCGCGACGTCGCGCAGGCCGAACGCTTTCCAGATCGCGAGCGCGACATCGGCGACGCGGGGCTCATCGACGTTGCGGTATTCGACGCGACTCTTGTAGTCGCGCTTCACCTCGATCGAATAGAAGAAATTCTCCTCGGCCTTCTTCGGGACCACCTGCATCACGGCGATCACTTCGCCATCCAGAACGCCGACCGTGTACTCATTGCCGGGGAGAAACTCTTCCACGAGCGCGGGACCGTAGGCGCTGACGCGCGAGACTGCGTCGTTGAGCTCCGCTTCGTTCTTGCAAAGCGATTTCGCGGTCACGCCCATCGAGGAACCCTCGGAGGAGGGTTTCACGAAGAGGGGGTACTGAAGAGTGGCCGGTGGCCGGCGGCCGGTGGTGGCAACAAACCACGGCGCGGTCGCGATGCCATGTGCCTTCGCCATCAGCTTCGCGAGAGCCTTGTCGAGTGTGATCCCGATTGCGATCGGATCGGAGCCGGTGCATGGAACGCCGAGCATCTCCAGGGTCGCGGGCACCTGCGATTCGCGGCCGCGGCCGCCGATCCCTTCGGCGAGATTGAAAACGCCGTCGACGCCTTCAGAAGAAAGTGCGTCGAGCATCTCCATGCCCCATCCGAGGCGCACCGGATCGTGACCGCAGGAACGCAGCGCCGACTCCAGCGCCTCGATCGTTTCGAGGGAATCGAATTCCTCGTAACGGTCGCCGACCGCGCCGTCAGGCTTGAGGTTGTAAGTTAGGCCAATCCGCACGCTTGCGTGAAAGTTTTACGACTCGCGCACTCTCTTCTTAATGTTAACCCCGCGCGGCGTGTCGCGCACGGCCTGCGGCTCGAAACGATCGGCGGTGCGATTGAGCAGCTTCGCGATGCCGCGTTCCGGAATGTGCTCGCGGTCGTTGCAGCGATCGCATCCATGCGGCTGACGCGGGACGTCGTCGTAGCGGCCGATCACGCCTTCGAAATTGCGATAGACGATCGAGTCGCCATAGTTGCCGAGGACGTAGTTGGGCATGAGCGGGACTTTGCCGCCGCCACCCGGCGCATCCATCACGAATTGCGGGACCGCGAGACCTGACGTGTGGCCGCGCAGGAACTCGATGATCTCGATGCCTTCGCCGACCGAGGTGCGGAAGTGCTCCGCGCCCATCACCTGATCGCAAAGATAGAGGTAGTACGGGCGCACGCGAATCTTCATCAGCCCCTGCACGAGGTCGCGCATCGTGTACGGGCAGTCGTTGACGCCGCGCAGGAGCACCGCCTGGTTGTTGACCGGAATGCCGGCGCGCAGCAGGCGATCGCAGGCCGCCGCCGACTCGGGCGTGATCTCGTTCGGATGGTTGAAGTGCGTGTTGATCCAGATCGGGTGGTACTTCTCGAGCAGCGACGTCATCTCGCTGTCGATGCGCTGCGGCAGGAACACTGGGACGCGCGAGCCGAAGCGGATGATCTCGACGTGCGGAATCGCGCGGAGTCCGACAAGGATTTTTTCGAGGTACGTGAGCGAGAGCGAAAGCGGGTCGCCGCCCGAGACGATGACATCGCGAATCTCGGGATGATCGGCGACGTACTCGATCATCTTCTCGATTTTGCGCTGGCCGGTCGTGCCGTCCTCGTCGACCCACTTCCGCTTGCGCGTGCAATAGCGGCAGTAGAGCGGGCAATACGACGTCACGAGAAAGAGGCAGCGATCGGGATAGCGATGGACGATGCCGGTGACCGGCGAATCGCCTTCTTCATTCAATGGATCCCAGGTCAGCTCGCCCGGATTGAGAAGCTCCTCGACCGCCGGGACCGATTGCACGCGGAGCGGATCTTTCGGGTCGTCGAAATCGATCAGGCAGAGGTAGTACGGCGTGATCGCGGTTCGGTAGAGCTCGAATACTCCGCCTAACCGCTCGCTGGTCATGTCATCGATGTTGAAGAGACGCGCCAGTTCTTCGAGCGTCTGGACGCGGTTCTTCTGCTGCCATTTCCAATCATTCCACTGAGCATCGGTCACGGTGGGGTAGAGACGCGCGCGATTGGCGGCAGCGATCTCGAGATGGTTCTTGCGGGGAGTATTCGGCAGGGATGATATTTGCGGCTCGTCTGATATTGAGACAGAGCTCATGACGGTATGGTTCCTTTCGGACTGGGAATCTTCCGCAGTCGAATCAACGACGGCCCTGGACAAAATGTGAGCGCTTTCATGCTCAACCTACTTTAGCGGGTTTCAGCGAATCTGAAACAGAAAAATGCGCGAAGTTGTGGATCGCGTTTTGGGGAACCCAGGCCGTGATCTGCATCACCCGATCGCCGGAACGCTGCTGATGGACCTCCGCGATCTCATGCAGCTTCGCGATCGTTCGCGATTCTTCGTGCGGAATTTCGAGATGGAGAACTTCGCCGCCGGCGAGCTCGCGCTCGCGGATCATGCCGACGAGTTTCTCGATTCCACGGCCGGTGAGCGCGGAGATCGAGGTTCCGCCGAAGCCGCGGGTCAGGTCCTCTTTGTTGAAGACTTCGATCACGCGGCTCTCGGGAATCCCGAGCTCTGCCAACACTTCCCTTCCGACCACGGCCTGCTCCTCGTGCGTCGAATCGATCACGTGCAGGACGAGATCGGCGCTGACCGCCTCCTCCATCGTCGATCGGAATGACGCCACCAGGTGGTGTGGGAGTTTGCGGACAAAGCCGACGGTGTCGATGATCACCGTGGGTCGCGGCATCGGAAAAGATGCCCGCTGCGACTTGGCGTCCAGTGTCGCGAACAGCTTGTCGACCGCCCACGCCGATCCGCCGGTGAGGCGGTTGAAGAGCGTCGATTTGCCGGCGTTGGTGTAGCCGACCAGCGCGACCGTGAAGGCCGCCGCCCGCGATTTTCTCTGCGTCTGGCGCGTCTGCTCGATCTTCTGCAGCTCACCTTTGAGCTGGCTGATCTTGTTCCGAACAATGCGGCGGTCGATCTCGAGCTGTGTCTCACCGACTCCGCGCGTCCCGAT
>DATBSF010000391.1:0-3733 GCA_036559905.1 Thermoanaerobaculia bacterium
GGACGCCATCTGCTGCCCGTGGAACAGCTCCACGATCGACTTGCTGATGGTCGCCTCGTGGTAGTACTTCGTCAGGCGATTGCCGAGCTCGCGCATGTCGGCCACCGCGCGTTTGAGCCGCTCGTACGTGCGCACGATGCCGACGTAGTTCCACATCGTGTTCTGAATCGTGGTCCAATCCTGCAGGATCAGCGCGGGGTCTTCCATGTTCTGACGTCCCGGCGGCTGCCAGTCGGGAATGGATTGTAATAATTGTTCTTGAAAAGCATTGTACTTATTACGTACTGAAACCGCGGAGTAGTATCCCCACGTCAGTCCCTCGAGCAGCGACGTCGATGCCAGGCGATTCGCGCCGTGCACGCCGGTGCACGAGGTCTCCCCGATCGCGTACAGCCGGCTGAGCGTAGTCTGTCCCGATCGATCCGCGAGCACACCGCCGCAGAAGTAGTGCGCAGCCGGCACGACCGGAATCGGATCGCGCTCGATGTCCACTCCGATCTCCGCGCACGCCTTGCGGATATTCGGAAATCGCTCTGCAATCGGCTGATGGCCTTTGTAGAAATTCGCGAGGTCGAGGTAGACGTATTCCTCTTTGTTGGTCGTCATCTCTTCCACGATCGCGCGCGCGACGACATCGCGCGGCGCGAGATCCTTCAGCGGCGAGTACTTCTCCATGAAGTACTGTCCCTGATGATTGCGCAGTCGCGCACCTTCTCCGCGCAGCGCCTCGGAAATCAGAAAATGATTCGCTTTCTTGTCCGCCAGCGCTGTCGGGTGGAACTGCACGTACTCCGCGTTCATGATCCGTGCGCCCGCGCGACGCGCCATGACGATGCCGTCGCCGAGCGAGCTGCGCGTATTGGTCGTGTGCAGAAAAATCTGGCCGAGGCCGCCGGTCGCGAGCACGGTGTAGTCCGCGAAGATCGTGTAGACCTCGTTCGTCCGGTTGTCGAGCAGATACGCGCCGACGCACTCGTTGTCGAGCCGATAGCGCACCTGGATGTCGGCCGGATGATGCTGCGTGGTGAGGAGATCGATGGCGGTGATCTCGGTGGCCAGCGTGATGTTAGGCTCGGTCTTCACGCGGTTGAGCAGCGAGATCTCGATCGCCCTCCCCGTCGCATCCCCCGCGTGAATGATTCTCGGAATTGAATGCGCCCCTTCCTGCGTCAGATCGAGCTCGCCCTCTTCGCTCGTCGAAAACGGGACGTGCATTTTCTCGAGCAGCAGCTCGCGCACGACGCGCGGTCCTTCGACCGCCAGGAACCGGACGGCCTCCTCGCTCGACAATCCCGCGCCGGCGCGCAAGATGTCCTCGATCAGCTTTGCGGGCGAGTCGTCTTCACCTTCGTAGATGATTCCGCCCTGTGCCCAGAACGTGTTGCAGTCCTTCGGATCGGCGGTCTTCGTGACGAGAAGGACTTTGATTCCTGCGCTGGCGAGGCAGAAGGCTGTTGTTAGGCCGGCGATGCCGGTGCCGAGGACCAGGACGGGGTAGTGGGCGCGGTTCTGCAAAGCCACGCGCGCATTGTAAGGGTTAGATTGACTCCCACCGCCGCGTGAGTTGCCGCGCGGCGAAGAAGAAGACAACCGCCCAGGCGATCAGCACTGACACCGGCGCGACCAACGAGCTCAGAGGCGCCTCGCGCCAGAACACGTTGATGAATCCATCCAGCGCCCACGAGTTGAAGAGCACGAGGCTCGCCTTCTGCAGTTTTTCCGACATCAGAAACCGCGGGAACATGCTGCCGCCGAGGGCCGAGATTGTCAGGACCGCCAGCGTGGAGACGGCGCCGAGCTGCGCGCGCGTGCGCGTCGCGGAAGCGAGAAGGAGGCCGAATGTCGCGCAGGTGAGCGCAGTCGCGGCGGTCATGATCGCGAATCCTGCGAGATGGCTCATCAGCGGAAGTCCGAATACCAGCGCGCCCCAGACAAACATCACGATGAGCTGCAAGACGCCGAGGGTCCACAGATACACGAGCTTGCCGAGCAGCAGCTTCAGCATCGAGACGCGCGTGCAGAGAATCCGGTCGAGCGTGCCGCTGTCCACTTCGTCCAGCAGCGCGCCGCCCGCGCCCGATGCAGTGAAGAGCAGAAACATGACGCCGACTCCCGCGCCGTAGAACGCGATGATCGGATTTTTCTTCGAGTCGCCGACGACGTCGGTGACCTCGAGTTTCACGATCTCGCCGCCGCTGTTCTGCTGCCTGTTGCGCGGCAACTGCTGCAGATTGGTGGTCTGCTTTTGAAAGTTCTCGCGCTGCTGCGGCGTCAGCGGCCCGCCGAAGCGCTCGAGCGCGTCGATGCCGCCGCTGATCATCATGTCCGGCATTCCGACGAACAACGTTTTCTGCAGGAGACCGCTGAGAACCTGTTCGGCGATCATGTCGGACGGATCGCGAAGCAGTCGAAACGCCGGCGCGTTCGATCCACCAGGGCCGAATGAGATCTGCGTCGCGCCGAAACCCTTCGGGATGATCAGCGCGACCGGCGCGTCGCCTTTCTTGACGGTTGCTTCCGCGGCTAGCACGTCGGCTTTGTCGATGACCTTGAGCGCTTTCTCGGCGCGTAGCGCGCCGACGAGCCGTTTGGATCGCTCGCTGCGATCTTCGTCGACCACGACCACGGTCACGCGCGGTGTCGATCGCCGCTGCGCTCCGAAGATCCCTGCGAAGATCGAAAAGAAGACGATCGGCACGACGAAGCTGAGCATCCACGCCGCGCGATCGCGCCGCAGGTTCATCCATCCGGTGCGGACAACGGACCAGATCATTCGCGTAGCTCCTTGCCTGTCAGATGCAGAAAGACCATTTCCAGCGACGGCACTTTTTCGACCATCACGACTTCGCGTTTCTCGCCGATGGTCGACCGCACCAGCTCGTCCTTCGTCCCGATCGCGATGATTTTTCCCTGATCGATGATCGCGATGCGGTCGCAGAGTCGCTCCGCCTCTTCCATGTAGTGCGTCGTGTAGATGAGCGAGACGCCGCTGCTGCGGAGTGCCTCGATCATCTGATAGATGCGCCCGCGCGACTGCGGATCGATGCCGACCGTCGGCTCATCGAGAAGCAGCAGCCGCGGCTTGTGGATCACGCCGGCCGCCATGTTCAGGCGGCGCTTCATGCCGCCGGAGAGTTTCTTCGTCGCATCGAACGCGCGTTCCGCGAGCCCCGCCCACGCGAGCGATTCCTGAATCGCGTCATCGAGCTTCTCGCCTTTCAGCCCGTAGTAGCGGCCGAAGACCATCAGATTCTCGCGTGCGGTCAGCAGCGGATAGAGCGCGATCTCCTGCGGCACGACGCCGACCTGTTCGCGCGTGGCGTTGTCGCCCGCGCGCGCCACAGTCCCGAAAATCGTGACTTCGCCGGCGTTTGGCGTGACACGTCCCATGATCGCCCGCACCAGCGTGCTCTTCCCCGCGCCGTTGGGCCCGAGGAGGCCAAGGACCTCGCCTTCCCGGACTTCGAACGAGACGCCGTCGAGCGCTTTGCGGCCGTTGAAGGATTTTGCGACGTTGGAGACGACTAGTGGCGCGGTCACGGCACGGTTATACGGGGTTAACGGTTAACGGTTAACGGTTAGCGGCACCGTTCACCGGCTCCCGACCACCGTTCGCCGTTAACCGCTACGCCGCCGGCTGTGCAAACCCCGTTATCACGTAGCTTCCCGACTTGATGTCCTTCTTGATGCGAATGAGATCGTTCTTCTGCGCATCTTCGAGCAGGTCGCTGAA
>DATBSF010000392.1:0-4169 GCA_036559905.1 Thermoanaerobaculia bacterium
GCGGCGTCTTGTTGACTGCGCCGAAGCTGACCTGGCCTCCGGCCGGAGGCGACAGAAACTCGCCGTTGCGATACAGGCGCACGAATGCATCGCCGCCATGGCGATCGCTGCGATACGGCGCGTCCTTGTGGCCGCGCATCGCGTTCCAGGCGATCCAGAGCGAGCCGTCGCGTGCGCAGGCGATCGACGGCGTGTCGTCGATCGAGCCGTCGCGCGTGACTTGAATCGGCTCGCTGAGACGCGATGTCTTCGCAATGAATACGTCGTAGTTGCCGCTGCGCGTCGAGTCCCAAGTGATCCAGACGGATCCGTCGGATGACGCCGCGAGTGCTGGACGACGATCGCTGCCGCTGCTTTCGATCCGCTTCCGTGTATTGCCGTTCGTCACTTCGATCGCAAAACCGCCTGGTTTCGCAACTTCGTAGGCGATCCAGATGACGCCCTTCGTATCGATGGCCACAGCAGGATGGAGCGCGTTCTCGTTTGCCCCGCTGATGCGAGTCTCCGCCTGCCAGGTGTCGTTGACGCGCCGGCGCGCAAACACACCCCATCGATCGTTGCGCCGCCCATGCCACACGGCCCACAACCGACCGCGGCGATCGACGATCAGTTTGGGGTTGCCCTCGAATCCTTCTCCGCGATCGAGCCTCTCTTCCCCCGACCACCGCCCACCCTGCTTCGATCGGACGACGATGCGCGTCTCATCGCCATGCATCGAGGCGTAGGCGATCCACATCGTTCCGTCGCGATCGAAAGCGACTGACGCGTACTTGTCGTAATGATCGTCAGCGGTAGTGACCGTCTCGACGTTTGTCAGCAGCAGTGCGGCAGCGAGAAAGACTGCATACATTCGCGCAGTCTACATTCGCACGTCGACCATCACGACGAAGTTCCGCGTCGCCTGCGGAAAGTAATACGCGGTACCAGCAAGGCGATCGTTCGTGAAAAAGATGTAATCGTAGCCATTGGCGTACAGACGCTTGCGGTTGAGAATGTTGTTCACCTGAAGAGAAAGCCGCGACCAGCGCGACATCGCGACGGATACATTGCCGTCGAGCGAGAACCACGATGGCGTCACGAAATCGCGATTGTCGGTGTTGTCGAGAAACGACCGCCCCACCCACCGCCCGACCACCCCGGCGCTGAATGATGACGACGGCGTGTATTCCAGCGCTTCGTTCACGATCGCCGACGGCGTGAGCACCGGCTCGACATCGTGATACACGATCGGCTTGCTGCCGATGAAGTTCCCTTCCGAGTCGTAGACGTCGTAGAACTGCGTCCACGTGCCGATGCGATTGCGACTGAGGTTCGCGATCGTTCGCAGGCGCAGCGTCGATGTGGCCTCGAGTGCGGCGTCGATCTCGATTCCGCGCCGATAGCTTCGGTCGACGTTGCGTCGCAGGAGCAGGCCGATGTCGGAGAGCTCTCCGGTCGAGGCGATCTCGTTGCGGAACTCCATCGCGTAGACGTTCGCCTTCAGCGTCATCCGTGGCGAGCGATAATCGATGCCGCTCTCGAGATCGAACAGCCTTTCCGGCCGAACGGCGTGCAGGTCATGCGCGAAGCTGGCGTTGTCTTCCCCCTGGAACATGTCGTTGCGCGTCGGCTCGCGCGTGGAGATGCCGGCGGAAACGTAAATGCTCGCCTGCGGGTTCAGATCGCGACGAACTCCGATCTTCGGATTGAAAAACGTCCAGTCGATCGGATCGATGTGCAGGTCACCGTGGTAACGAAAATCGGTGTAGCGAACCTGGGCGTCGCCGTAGAAGTGCCAGGAGCTGCGATCGATACTCGCCTTCGCGAATGCGTTCGCCTCGCCTTTGGTCCCGTAGTTGTAGTAATCGCGCGGGCCGCCGACGACATCGCGCGTGTGCTCGCGGCGGAAACGATTCACGTGCACGCCGTAGCTCGTCGTCAGCGATCCGCGCGTCTGGCTGTACGTCAGCATGGAGCCGATCAGCATTCCGTCGAGACCGTACTGCCGTAGATCGGTGTCGCGCAGCCGGTACCAGCCATACCCTCGCTGGTAGTAGGCCGAAGCCGTCAGCGATGCGCCGCTCTCGAGCGACTTGAGGTATTGCACGTTCGCGAGGTCGTAGCCGAAGCTGTCGCGCTCATCGGGCTGCAGCGGATTCGCGCGGAGATTCGTCGCCAGCGTATCGGCATCCGCGGCGTAGAACGACAGATGCTGTCGCTCGTGGCCGCTGAAGCCGGTGATCCGGAGCTGCGAAGTCTCCTCCTGCTTCGCCGCGCTAAAGAAAATGTTGCGCTGCTGCGTGCCTGACGATTCGCGAAAACCGTTCGTCTCGTTCGCCGAGACGCGCGTGTACAGCGCGAAACCGCCGGGGAGGAACCCCGACTGATATCCAACGGTGGCGAATCGCGTTCCGAATGAACCGCCGGCGATGCGCGCGGAGACCTGCTCGCTCTGTGCGAGATCGATGCTCTCGAAGTTCACCGAGCCACCGAACGATGGCGATCCCACGGTCGAGGTTCCGACTCCGCGCTGAATCTGGATGCTCTGCAGCGAGTGCGCGAGATCGGGGAAATCCACGAAGTACGTCCCCATATCCTCGGAATCGGCCAGCGGGACGCCGTCGAGCGTAAAGTTGATGCGCGTCGGGCTCACGCCGCGCAGGGAGATGTACGAGTAGCCGGCGTTGCCGACTCCCGATTCGGCCCAGGCGTTGATCGACGGCGTGTCGCGCAGAAGCAGCGGCACATCCTGCTGGTAGTACTGCTTCTCGATCTGCTGCCGATCGAGATCGCTCTTCGTGACCGGCGTCGTCGCCTCGGCGCGAATGCCGGAGACGACGATGGTTTCGGCAATGCGCGGCGCGAGCGTCACAGCGATCGTGCTTCCCGTCGACGCGCGGCGCTCTTCCGTCTTGAAACCGGCGCGGCTGATCGTCAGCGTGTACGTGCCCGCGGGCATGTCCAACGCGAACGAACCATCATTCGCAGTTTCGATTGTCTTGATGTTGGAGATTGACACCGACGCGCCGGCGATCGGCTGTCCGGCCGGATCGCGCACGATGCCCGCGATGACCATCGCGAGGATGAATGAGAGGAACATGTCGCCTTTCCTACGCCGGTCCTAACCGGGTCAGGTTCGAAGGGTTTGATCTCAGGCCGTGACGGCCACCCCCAGGCTCCTGCTACAGCGGGCTGCATTCTACTCCCTCTCCCCGCGGGAGAGGGTGGCGCGAAGCGCGGGGTGAGGGGCATTCACCCCTGAAGGCATTACCTCAGGACCAGTCGAATCGATGATCCCAGCGCCACGCCATCCATCACCGCCGAAGGATCGGTCGGATCTCTGGTCAGCGGATTGCCATCGGAGTCGACGCGCGCTTCGATGCGCACCTTCGGTGGAAGCGGCTGTCCGAGCATCGAGTCGGCAGAGGTGAGATCGATCGTCGTCGGCAGCAACACGGCGCTTAATCTCTTCACCGCGATCGGAGGCCCGGCCATGACGCCTTCGGCGCGTGCGGTGACGTAGACCGTGCCGTTGCGCGCTTTCGCGGGGTCGACTTCGAGTGCGATGTGAATGACCGGTTGTGAAGCGGAGACAGGCGCGGGCGCCTGTCCTCCACTTGCTTGCAGCTTCATCTGCGCGAAGACCTGGTCGAGCCGCTGCTTCTCTTCGGGATGTTGACGAGCGGCTTGGGCGATCGCCGCCTCCGCTTCTTTCGGCTTTCCCTGCTGCATCCGCGCCCACGCCAGGCCGACCCAGGCGTCGATGAATTTTGGATCGCTCTGCGTCGCCTTCTCGAGCATGCTGATCGCATCGGCGCTCTGGCCCATGGCCATGCGCACGAGCGCCTGATAGGTCAGTGCGCGGCTGTCGTTCGGCGATTTCGCGAGCACATATTGAGTCTGATCGAAGACGCCCATCAGGTTGTCGCGTTCGAGATAGGCCTTCGCCAATGCGACGCGCATGTTGAGATCGTCGGGCGATTTCTGCACCGCCGCTTCGAGCTGTTGCACCGCCGGATCGGCGGGCGGTTTGGGGGCCTGGATTGTCGATTCCGCCGCCGGCGCAGCCTCGCGCGGCTTCGCGGATTGCATGACGAAATACGCCAGCCCGACGAGCACGAGCATCGAGCTCGCCCCCCAGATGAATCCGACCACTGAATCGTGGAGGACAGGCGATCTCGCCTGTCCGG
>DATBSF010000393.1:0-5443 GCA_036559905.1 Thermoanaerobaculia bacterium
CGCCGCGCTCTCACTCCCACTCGATAGTGCTCGGCGGCTTCGACGAGATGTCGTAAACGACGCGATTCACTCCCCGCACCTCGTTGACGACGCGCCGCGCGATCCGATCGAGCAGGTCATGCGGCATGCGATACCAATCGGCGGTCATGAAGTCGGTCGTTGACACAGCGCGGACCGCGAGCACGTTCTCGTATGTGCGCTCGTCGCCCATCACGCCCACGCTGCGCACCGGCAGCAGCACCGCGAAGGCTTGCGCGATCTCGCGATAAAGCCCGGCGCGGCGGATCTCATCGATCACGATGTCGTCGGCGTTCTGCAGAATCTCGACGCGCTCGGCATTGACTTCGCCGAGGATGCGGACGGCGAGGCCGGGGCCGGGGAAGGGATGACGCCAGACGAATTCCTCTTCCAGCCCGAGCTGCATGCCGAGCAGGCGGACTTCGTCTTTGAACAATTCACGGACGGGCTCGATCAACTTCAATCCCATCTTTTCCGGCAAGCCGCCGACGTTGTGGTGCGTCTTGATGACCGACGACGGCCCCTTGATCGAAACGGATTCGATGACGTCGGGATAAAGCGTTCCCTGCACGAGGAAATTGGCGTCCTTGATTTTCTTCGCCTCTTCCTCGAACACTGCGATGAATTCGTTGCCGATGCGCTTCCTCTTGATCTCCGGATCCTCGACGCCCGCGAGCCGGTCATAGAAACGCTGACGCGCGTCGACAGCGATGAAGTGCAGGCCGAGCCGATCGCTCAGGCGCGAAGCCACCTGCATCGCCTCGTTTTTTCGCAGCACACCGTTGTCGACGAAGATTGCGGTGAGCTGATCGCCGATCGCTTCCGCGACCAGCAGCGCGGCAACAGTCGAATCGACTCCGCCGCTGACGGCTGCGATCGCTTTCTTCTTTCCGACGGTCGCTCGAATCTCCTGAACTTTGCGCTTGCGGTAGTCGCCCAGGTCCCAGGTCGGTTTGCAGCCGACGATGTTGAACAAGAAGTTACTCAGGATCTCCGTCCCCGCCTCGGTATGCGTCACTTCGGGGTGAAACAGGATGCCGAAGCAGGCGCGATCGCGATTTTCCATTCCTGCGATCGGCGCATTGTCAGATCGCGCGGTCACGCGAAATCCGGAAGGCTCCTTGATGATGCGATCGCCGTGGCTTGCCCACACGCGCTGATGTTTCGGCGTGTTCGCGAGGAGAAGCGAATCGGCGATGACGTCGATCTCGGCACGGCCATACTCGCGCTCATCGGCCGCTTCGACCTTACCGTCGAGGAGGTAGGCCATCAGTTGCATGCCGTAGCAGATCGCCAGGATCGGCACGTTCAGTTTGAAGATTTCGCGCGAGCAGTGCGGTGCCGACTCGGAGTAGACGGACTGCGGACCGCCCGAGAAGATGATCGCCTTCGGCTGCATCTCCCGGATTTTCTCGAGCGGGTAGTCGAACGGATGGACGACCGAGTAGACGCGCTGCTCACGAATGCGGCGGGCGATGAGCTGTGTGTACTGTGACCCGAAATCGAGGACGAGGATTGTTTCCATCACCACGGCAACTTCAGCGATCGGGCAACGAATCGCACCAGGGGCGTCATTTTGCGGCATGACGCCGCAAAATCAGCCATGAAGTTTTTGCTGGAGATCTCTTTCTCGGTCAAAGGCACCGATGTGATGAAGTCGGTGCGTTTGAGATCTTCGAGCATCGGATGATCGGCGGCGAATCCGCGCGGCGGTCGTTTGAGCGATCCTCCTTCGATCGGAATCCTGGATCGCTTGATCGATTTCCATTCCGGCGACCCGTTTGCGATCGCCGCGCGGATTTTTCCGAGCGACTGCGGGTCGGGATGCCAGATGCCGCCGGCCGCGAAGCATCCCTCCGGCGCAATGTGGAGATAAAAGCCCGGAACGCTTGCAGCGGCTTTTGCCTTCTCGTGAAAAAAGTGAATGCCGAGATGCGTCTTGTAGGGGGATTTGTCGCGGGAGAAACGCGTGTCGCGATAGATGCGGAACATCGAGCCGCCGACCGGACGCGGATCGGCCACCAGGCGCGGGGCGATTCGATGCAATCGCGGCCCGAAATCACTGATGAAGCGCAGGGCGGGGTCGCGGACCTCCGATTCGTATCGCTTTTTGTTTGCCGCGAACCAATCCCGATTGTTGTTTTCGCTGAGCTCGCGGAGAAACTCGAACGACTCGGGGGTGAAATACGCCATCAGAGCAGGTTGCGCAGCTCCTTGCCGGGTTTGAAGCGGATGGTGTTTCCGGGCGGAATCTTCACCTCGACGCCGGTCTTCGGATTGCGGCCAATGCCCTTCTTGCGCTGCTTCACCTGGAACACGCCGAAGCCGCGCAGCTCGATGCGTTGCCCTCGGGCAAGCGCATTGCGAAGGCCCTCGATGACCGTGTCCACCGCCTGGGCCGCCTTGACGCGAGAAATTTCCGACATTTCGGCAACTTTATTGACGATGTCCGCTTTGATCATGGTTCACGAATTATAGCCGTCATGAGTGACAGACACCGAATCGACCTGTGGCTGAAGCTCGTCTGCCTCGTGAAGCACCGCAGCGAGGCCACCGAGGCCTGCCGCGGCGGGAAAGTGAAGATCAATGGAGAACGGGTCAAGCCAGCCGCGCCCGTACGGGCAGGCGACGTCATCGAGTTCATGAAGGGCACTCACTATCGGCGGGTGGTGGCCCTGGAAACGCCTGATGCTGCCGTGTCGAAGGAGACCGCGCGGACGATGTACCGCGATGAAACGCCGAAGCAGGACCGCGAGGCCCTCCGGGTTGCGCCGCGGGAGCGGGGCGCTGGCCGCCCTACCAAGCGCGACCGTAGAGAAGTTGACAAATTCAAGCGGTAGGTGGAATGGGCCAGCCGCCGTTGCCGTTTAATTGGCATCACGTTGTTTGCCTTTCGAGACGCAGAACCTCGCGGTTTCGAATCTCCGACTGGCAGCACAGAAAGGAGATTCACCCGTGAAAACAAACGGTACCGTTAAGTGGTTCAACGACGCCAAAGGCTTCGGATTCATCACAACGGAGGGCGGAGAGGACGTATTCGTCCACTTTTCAGCCATCCAGGGCAACGGCTTCCGCTCTCTCTCAGAGGGCGCACACGTTGAGTTCGACGTGGTCCAGGGCCCCAAAGGCCTTCAGGCCGCGAACGTGACTCTTTCGTAAGACGTCAACAGCCACCAAAAACTAAGGGCAGCCATTTCGGCTGCCCTTTTTGTTTTCTGGCGGTTCTTCGTTCTTGGTTCTCGGTTCTCAGTTCCACCCTCCAAGAACCAAGAACCAGGAACCAAGAACTCTTTACACATGCCCGAAGCGGCGCATGTCGACGTTCGCCAGGAGGCCGATCGCGATCAGGAACATCATCGTCGACGAGCCGCCGTACGAAATCAGCGGCAATGGGATGCCGGTGGTCGGCAGGATTCCGATCTGCATCGACACGTTGATCAGGATGTGGAAGATGAAGAATGAGATCAGGCAGATCGCGAGGAATGTGCCGCCGCGATCCCGCGCGTTCTTGGCGAAATTCAAAGCCTGGACGATCAGGAAGAGGTACAGGCTGAGCACGATCGTCACGCCGATGAACCCCCATTCTTCGCCGAGGACCGCGAAGATGAAGTCGGTGTGGCGGGCGGGGAGATACTCGAGCTTCGCCTGAGTTCCCTGCCGGAATCCTTTTCCGTGGATGCCGCCGGATCCGATCGCGATCTTTGCCTGCGTGACCTGATAGCCCTTGCCGAGCGGATCGCGATCGGGATTCAAAAAAGTAACGACGCGATCTTTCTGATACGGCTTTAGCAGGGTCCATCCGATCGGCAGGGCAATCAGCAGCGCGATGGCCGCGGCAACCCACACCTTCCACCGAATGCCACCGAAGAACATCGCAACCGCGAAGAGCGGAAAGAACGTCGCAGCGGTGCCGAAGTCCGGCTGCACGATGATCAGCCCGACCGGCAGCGCAATGATCGCCATGGCCCTCACGAATGATTGCGCATTGAGGTACGCGGCCTCTTGCCGATCAAAGTATCTGGCCAGCATCAGCGCGGTGAAGATCTTCATGAACTCCGACGGCTGAAACTGAAAGGTTCCGATGTGGATCCACGACTTCACGTTCGCGGTCACTTTTCCCCACAGCAGCAGATAGACGAGGAGCACGTTGCCGATGGCGTAGAGGAGCGGGGCGATGTCGAAGAAGACGTGATAGTCCACGATCAGGAAGAGGAGCATCAAGGCTGCGCCGATCGCGACCCACAGGAACTGTTTGCGCAGCAGGTTGAGGCTCGGATCGGTGAAGTAGGTCGCGCTGTAGATGAGGAGACAGCCCACCGCGAGAATTGCCATCGCGGTCCCGATGAAGTTGATGTCGAGTGCCGACAGGGCGCGAACGCGGCTCATCAGTGTCCGAAGTTCGAATTCGCCGGCGCCGGAGGCGCTTTCTTCTGCTGGCCGGGAACGGGCAGCTTGCCTTCGCGGATTGCCTGCAGCGTTTCGGGGTCATTGAGATCGATACTTGCGTTCTCGATCTGACCTTTGAAGCGCGATTCGTACAGCATCTTCGCGAGCGGCGCCGCGTCGGTGCCGCCATGCTGTCCGGCGTGCTCGACGAAAACCGCGACAACCATCTGCGGCGATTCTCTGGTCGCATACGAAACGAACCAGGCATGGTCGCGCTGCATGAACGGCAGGCCGGCAGTGCTGAACCATCCGCTCTGCGCGATCACCTGCGCGGTTCCGGTCTTGCCGCAGATGTCGAGACCCGTCACGCGTGCGTTGCCGGCGGTGCCGCCTTCTTCATTGACGACTTTCCATAGCCCTGCACGCGTTGTGTCGAGTGCGTTGGGAGGCAGTTGGACCTTGCGGACGATTTCGCTCGCCACCTGCAGCCGCTCGACGGAGCCATCGGGCTTGGTGCGTTCGATCATGCGCACGACGTGCGGCCGATAGATCGTGCCGCCATTCGCAACCGCCGCCATCATCACCGCGGTCTGCAGCGGAGTGACGATGAGCGGTCCCTGACCGACCGCGACCGAGATCGTCTCGCTGGGATACCACTTGCGATGTTGTTTCTTCGCAGCCCAGTCGGTCGACGGAACGATTCCGGCTTTTTCGCCATCGAGATCGATCTTTGACAACTGGCCGAATCCGAGGTCGGTGGCCCACTTTGCGATCTTGTCGACGCCGAGTCGTGCGCCGACGTTGTAGAAGAAAATGTCGCACGAGACCTTCAGCCCGTTCGCGACTGCGAGCTCGCCGTGGCCCTGCTTTCTCCAGCATCGAAAACGGCGGCCGAAGAATACGGCGCTGCCACCGCAACTGAATTCCGTTCCCGGACCGATGGCCCCTTCCGACAATCCGGCGATCGCCATCACCGCTTTGAAAACCGAGCCTGGCGAGTACAAGCCCTGGATCGCGCGATTCAGCTCGACTTTGAACG
>DATBSF010000394.1:0-8063 GCA_036559905.1 Thermoanaerobaculia bacterium
CGCGCGGCGCGAACGGGATCGAATATCGTTTTCACGCCCGACGGCCCGAAGGGGCCGCGACGTATCGCAAAAGAGGGGATCGTGCTGGCGGCCCAGGCAACCGGTCTTCCGATCCTGCCGGTTGCATTCAGCGCGAAAAAAAAAAGTTGATGGGCTCGTGGGATCGTATGGTCGTTCCGTATCCGTTCACACGAGCGATTTTTCTCTATGGCGAGCCGTTTTCGATTTCGCGCGATGACGACATCGAAGCGGCCCGCCTGAAAGTCGAACAGGCATTGAACTCGCTGACTGAACGCGCAGAAAAGTTCTGGCAACCATGATCCATTCGATGACCGGCTTCGGCCGCGCCTCCGGAACGCTCTCCGCGCGCTACACGATCACCGTGACGGCCAAGAGCGTGAACCATCGTTTTCTCGAAACGGGAGTCCGCCTGCCGGAGTTTTTCTGGGAGCTCGAGCCGGTGATCCGCGCGATCGCATCTGAAGCGTTCTCGCGCGGAAAACTCGATGTCTCCGTTCGGGTTCAGCGCACGTCGCAGCCGGAGTACAACGTGCGTATCAACTCGCAGATCGCAGACAACATCGTCCCGCGCCTTCGCGCGATGGCTGAGGAGCTCGGCCTCGAAACGCATTTTTCGGGAGGCGATTTGTTGCGCGTTCCCGATCTACTGCAGGTAGAGGCAATCGAGTCCGAGGTGACGGATGAGGAACGCGAGGCGCTGTCGCGGATCGTGCGTCAGGCCTTCACGGAATTGCTCGAGATGCGCGGGCAGGAAGGCCGCTCCCTCCAAACCGACATCCTCGGCCGCCTCGAAACGATTCGAAAGCTGCAGAAACAGCTCGACAGTCACCGCGACGAGATCCGGCAGGAGATGATCGCCAACTACAAGCAGCGGGTACAGGAGATTGCCGCCAGCGCGGGCATCGAGGTCAGCGCGGACCGCATCGCGCAGGAAACCGTCATCATGGTCGAGAAGGCCGACATCGCCGAAGAGCTGACGCGACTCGCGCATCATGTCGAGGAAATCGAGAAAGCGATCGGTGGCCGCGAGGCAGCCGGCAAGAAGCTCGACTTCCTTTCGCAGGAGATGCTGCGCGAGATCAACACCATGGGCTCGAAGTCGCGCTCGGCGGCGCTCCGAACCCTCGTTGTAGAATTGAAAACCGAGGTCGAACGGATCCGCGAACAGGTTCAAAATGTCGAATAGGACCCCTCATCCGGCGCTTCGCGCCACCTTCTCCCCGCAAGCGGGGAGAAGGATCACGCGCGAGACCCCTCGCCCCGCGAAGCGGGGAGAGGGTGCCGCGAAGCGGCGGGTGAGGGGCAATGTCGAGTAACTTCCACGCCGACGGCACGCTGTTCATCGTCTCCGGCCCGTCCGGCGCCGGCAAAACGACGCTCATCAACAGGGTGCGCGAGCAGCTCCGCTTGCTCAACCTGGAGCTCTACTTCTCGGTCTCCCACACCACCCGCCGCCCCCGGCAGGGGGAGGTGGAGGGGAAGAATTACTACTACATCAGCGACGAGACCTTCCGGCGCATGGTCGCCAACGGGGAATTTCTCGAGTGGGCGTTCGTTCACGAACAGTTATACGGGACCTCCAAGATGGAGGTGCAGACTCGTCTGCGCCGGGGCGAGGACGTCATTCTGGATATCGACTACCAGGGGGCGCGCCAGATCTCAGGCGACGCAGATCTCAAAGATCGATCATTGAACGTTTTCATTTTCCCGCCCTCGCTCGACATACTCGAGCGGCGGCTGCGCGATCGTGGCTTGAATTCGGATGCCGAGATCGAGACTCGACTGCGCAAAGCGATCGACGAAATCGACGCCGGCAAAGAGTTTTACGACTACGTCATCATCAATGATGATCTGGCTGCCGCCACTGAATGTTTGAAGGCGGCCATCATCGCAAAGAAGCTAAAAAACAAGACGGCACTCGAAGCCATCCACACGATGGCCGAGCGATTCAAGGAGGAGCAACACAATGGAAGGACTGCCCGAGGGCATTGACAGCAAGTTCCGCTACGTGCTGCTGGTTTCGAAACGCGCCGAACAGATCATTCAGGGCTCGGCGCCGAAGTCGCGAAGCAAGCACGCCAAGCCGACGCGCGTAGCGATGGAAGAGATCGACAAGAACCAGGTGAAGTGGCAGCTCACGCCGCCGGTGGAAGAAGCGACGGCACTCGAAGAGACCGAATAAAAAAGGGCCGAGTGCCGGGTGCCGAGTGCCGAGTCACGCCCAACCACGTCTCGGCACCCGGCACTCGGCCCTCGGCACTCAACAGAATGAACATCGTTCTCGGCGTCACCGGCGGGATCGCGGCGTACAAGACGCCCGAGCTGGTGCGCCGGCTGCGCGATGCCGGCGCCGATGTCCGCGTCATCCTCACGCCCAACGCTACGCGATTTGTTGCGCCCCTCGCGCTCGCAACGGTCTCCGATCATGGCGTGATCATCGAGCAGTGGGGCGATCCCGAGAAGGGCGGCGTCGATCACATTGAGCTCGCCCGCTGGGCCGAGCTGCTGCTGATCGCTCCCGCCACCGCGAACTGCATCGCGAAGCTGGCTGTTGGAATCGCAGATGACGCGCTCTCGACGTACGCGATCGCGCATCGACGCGAGATCGCAATTGCGCCGGCTATGAACTGGTCGATGCTGCAGCATCCGACTGTCGTGCAGAACCTCGAGACGCTGCGCAATCGCGGCGCGGACATCATCGATCCGGCGTCCGGATCGCTGGCGGAAGGAGAGGAAGGACCCGGACGACTCGCCGACATTCCGGTGATCGTCGACCGCGTCCAACAGCACTTTCGCCCGAAGGACCTTCAGGGACGATCGATCCTCGTGACCGCCGGCCCGACACGCGAAGCGATTGATCCGGTGCGATTCCTGTCGAATCGCTCGTCAGGAAAAATGGGCTACGCAATCGCGGAAGCGGCAAAACGGCGCGGCGCGAAAGTCACGCTAGTTTCGGGACCGACATCGCTCGTTCCACCCACCGGCGTGCACATCACGCAAGTCACGACCGCGGCGCAGATGCACGAAGCCGTGATGCGCAATCTCGCCGGTCAGCAGATCGTCATTAAGGCCGCCGCGGTTGCAGACTTCGCTCCGGCGTCAAGCGCATCGCAGAAGATCAAGAAAGGCGAGAGCGACGCGATGACGCTCACGCTGCAGAAGAGCCCGGACATTCTCGCGTCGGTCGCCGCAGCTTCGCCGCGGCCCTTCATCGTCGCGTTCGCAGCGGAGACAGAATCGCTCGAGAACAATGCTCGCGAAAAGCTGCAGAGCAAGAAGGCGGATTTGATCGTCGCAAACGACGTCTCCGATGCATCGATCGGATTCGATTCCGATCAAAATGAAGTGCTCGTTATTTCGCACGACGGCACTACGACCAAAATCGCGAAGGCCGCAAAGATCGCCGTCGCGAATCGCATCCTCGATCTCGTCGTGGAGCGTCTACCGCGTGACTGAGGACCTCGCGCGCGAGCTCGAACTGCTCCGCGAGTTCGGCTTCACGCATCTCGAGATCCGCCAGCTACCGAGAACCGAGAACCAGGAACCGACAACTGATCTGCTCGGCGAACTGCGCAACATTGTCATCGCCTGCGAGAAGTGTCGATTGTCGAAGAGCAGAACCCAGGTCGTCTACGGCGTCGGCAATCCGAGCGCCGATCTGATGTTCATCGGCGAGGCGCCGGGCCGTGATGAAGACATTCAGGGCGAGCCGTTCGTCGGCCGTGCGGGACAACTCCTGACCGACATCATCAAGGCGATGGGCCTGGGGCGCGACGATGTCTACATCGCGAACGTCGTCAAATGCCGGCCTCCGGAAAATCGGAATCCCGAGCAGGACGAGCTCGACGCGTGCCGCCCGCACATCCGCCGCCAGATCGAAATCATTCAGCCGAGGATCATCGTGACACTAGGCCGCTTCGCACTGCAGAGCCTCACCGAGAAGGGCTACGCGATCTCGAGCGTGCGCGGGCAGTGGCTGGACTACAACGGCATCAAGGTGATGCCGACCTATCACCCGGCGTATCTGCTACGAACTCCTTCCGCCAAGAAGGAAGTGTGGGCAGACATGAAGAAGGTCATGGCCGAGTTGAACACGCAGTTATGATTCAGGGGTGGGTCTGGTTGGGTACAGTTTCCTGGCAGTCGTGTCGATTGCCGTCGCGCGACTTGTCTTTGTTCCGATATCCCTTCGCGCAAGCGCAGCCCTGATTCTGCTGCCGCTGCTGTTCACTTTTCGAGCGTTCGTGACTGACGGCGTCTACGCGCCGATCGATCTCGCATATCAGACCGAACCGCTCGTTTCATTCCTCGACTCGTCGGGCGTGCACGTGTTTCACAACTCGACGCTCTCCGACACTTACGCGCAGATGATCCCGTGGCGCGCAGTCGTGCGCGAAGCGATCTTCGCGGGCGAGTGGCCGCTGATCAATCCTTACATGCTGGCCGGCGATCTGCTGGCTGGATCGGCTCAGCCTGCGCCTTACGACTTGATCAACCTGGCCGGACTGCTTGTCTCGCCCGTCGACAGCATCAATCTGACAGCTTCGCTCGCGTTTCTGTGGGCTGCGATCGGCGCGTTTCTGCTGGCGCGGCGACTCGATCTCGGCGAATTACCGTCGCTCTTCGCGGCCGCGGCGTGGATGGCGTCGTCATTCACCGTTTTCTTCATCGAGGCTCCGCTCGGACACACGATGCTTCTGCTGCCCCTCGTTTGCTGCGCGGCGATCGATGTCGTGCGGCAGCGGTCCATTGGGCGGGCGATTGTCCTCACGTTTGTCCTGACATGGGTCATCCTCGCCGGTCATCCGGAAAGTCTGATGCAGGTCGTGATGATCGGATGCGCTTTCGGGGTGTATGAATTGTGGCGCACTCGCGAGAACCGCGGACGCGCGGTCGTTGCCGCGTTGGCCGCCGGAATCGGCGCGCTTCTTCTGTCAGCGATCTTTCTCCTGCCGGTGATCGAGGCGCTGCGGCAGACCGACGAGTTTGCGAAACGTCGCGCTGACGGGAGCGAAGATCTCGAGGCGATGAGCTGGAAGTTTTCGGCCCAGAAACTCCCCGCGAATATCGTTCCCTTTGTCTACGGATTGCCGTGGAAAGAACTCGGAAATGCGCCGCCGCTCCAATCGCCGCATAACGCCGCCATCGGAAGTGTTTTCTTCGCTCTGGCGGTTGCCGGCGCTCTCTTCTCGCCGCGACGCGAACGATTTTTCTTGACGGCGATCGCGTTCGTGGGCCTTTTAGCCGGAATCGGATTTCCGCCGCTCGTGCGCGTCTTCGCGCACATTCCGCTACTGTCGCTCGCGCGCAACGAGCGATTCATCGCCGCGACGATTCTCGCAGCGGTGCTTCTGGTCGCGATGGGAGTCGAGATCTGGCATCGCACTGCCTGGACCGTGCTTGCTATTGCAACCGTCCTGTCGGTCCTCGCGATCTGTCTCATTCCGCTGATGCACTCAGTCGCGCTGTCCGATCCGTTCATCCGCGCCTCCATCGCTGCTTTCGTGATTCCGATTTTTCTCGCAGGCGCGGTTCTTCTCACCGTTCGGCGTGTTGACGGCGCGCTGCCGCTTCTGTTTCTTCTCGCGATCACCCAACGCCTCGGCGATGTCGGCGGCATGTACCCGACGGTGCCGCGCAGCGCCTTCTATCGCGAGCCTGCGGCATTGAAGCGACTTACTTCGCGCGAGCCGTTTCGATTTGCGGCCGAGGAGTACACGATGCTCCCGAATATTGGAGCGCACTATGGATTGGAGGACGTTCGAGGCTTTCAGGCGATGTCGCTGCGGCGTTTTCACGAGACATATCCGCTCTGGTGCGTGGCGCAACGGAACTGGTTCAACCGTATCGATTCGCTGGCGTCGCCATTTCTCTCATTCCTCAATGTTCGATACGCGCTGCACGATCCGACGGTGAATGGGTTGCCACCGCAATGGCGCGTGGTGGGCACTGCTGGCCGGCTCGAGATCGTAGAGAACACCTCCGTACTTCCGCGCGCTTTCATGCCGGCCGCAGTGCGTCTCAATGTTCCGTATCCCGCGGTCATCGAAGAAATGCGAACCGCGAAGGACTTCCGCGCGATGAGCTGGATCAACCAACGCGATGTGCCATACAAG
Organism: Thermoanaerobaculia bacterium; assembly: GCA_036559905.1. GTDB lineage: Bacteria > Acidobacteriota > Thermoanaerobaculia > Gp7-AA8 > Gp7-AA8 > Gp7-AA10. The sequence goes on from DATBSF010000394.1 coordinate 6,138, forward strand.
GGCACGGAGCCGAACGGCTCTGGAACTGTTGCCATTGAGCGAAGTTCTCTGTCGACGTATGCAATCCACGCCGATGTCGCGAGCGACGGATGGGTCGTGATCTCGCAAGCAGCCTGGAAAGGATGGAACGCGTTTGAGGGCCGCCGGGAGATTCACGTCAGAGTCGCCAATCACGCCTTTCTGGCGGTGAACCTGCCTCGGGGTCATCATGAGGTTCGTCTCGAGTTCCGTCCGAGAAGCTTCATCGCAGGACGCGCGATCACGTGCGTCACCCTGATCGGCTTTATCGTCTTTGGACTATGGTCGCTTCGATCACCCTGATCGCGGCGCTCTTTTGGTCACCGCGTCCGCCGAGCGATCTCTTTCTCGTCGCGGCGGGGCAGCTGCGATCGGCGACCGGGAAAGAATTCCGCACGACAGTTTGGATCAGCAATCTGAGCGCGTCGCCCGCGCGCGTGCAGGCAACGTTTCTCGAGCGTCATCCAGTGAAAGTACCGCCGCCATCGATCGCCATCGACCTCGCTCCGAATGCAACCAGGGAGCTGACCGATCTTCCATTGCAGCTTCGGAGAACCGGGGTGGTAGGCGCAATCCGTTTTCAATGCAGCCAGCCGATAGCGGTCTCTGCTCGGATCTTCAGCGGTCCTGAAACAACCGGGACGTTTTTGAAGGCAGAACCGTACAACGCCGGCTTGCGCAAAAGCGATGAAGGCTTGCTCCAGGGAGTGTCATACGAAGGCGACGTTCGCCAGATAACGTATCTCGTCGAAACGGGGGGCCGGCCGACAGGGGTCTTCATCCAGCTTCGCGATGCGAGCGGTCGTGAGATCGCGAACGAGAGTCTTTTGCTCGAGCCGTATGAGCAACGATCGCTGCCGATTGCCGAGCTCGCGCGCAACACTCGTGTTCGCAATGGTTCGATTATCGTGCGAGTGACCGGTGGCGGCGGCTGCGTTTACGCATCCGGCTTGCAAATCCCAACGTCCGGCGGTGACGGATACTTCGTCGGGATGACGGTGACGCGCTCACGCGACGGCATCGGCATGTCGACCGGCGAGATGGCGGTGTACGCGCTTACTGCGTTGGTCGTCATCGCGGCGATGCTCTTCGAGTTCTACAGGCGGAAGAGCCGTTTGCGCGGCTGATATCCTGAGTTCGTGCCAGAGGGTCTTTCCCAATTTGCCGATGTCGCCGTTCCGGTCGCCGTTCACGGCACATTCACCTACACCATTCCTCTGCATCTCCGCGACGATGTCCGACTCGGCTCGCGCGTCGAAGTCCCCCTCGGCACAAAGCGAACGACCGGCTTCGTGGTCAATCTTCCCGACACAGTCGCATCCGCGGCAAAGCTGAAGCCGATTCACTCGGTGCTCGACGAAGACGAGCCGGCGCTGCTGCCGGAGATCATCGATCTTTGCCGATGGGCAGCGGAGTACTACATCGCGCCGCTCGGCGAGATGTTGCGCGTGGCTCTTCCGGCGAACATGTCCGCACGCGGCCGCCGCGAGCTCGTTCTCAGTGGGACTCCGACAACAGATGAACCACTCGTCGAAGAATTGAAAAAACGCCCGCTGCTGATGAAGGAAGCGCTCGAAGGTTTCTCGCGCGCGACGATTCAACGCCTTCGCGATTCCGGCGTGATCGCAATTCGCGAGCAACTCCGCGATGCCGTCGGTGTGCGTTTCGATCGGTTCGTGATACTGGAGTCGGACGGAGAGGAAGTTCCGCAAAAACAAAAACTGGCGATCGAAGCGCTGCGCGCCCGCGGCGGTGAGGCAGCCGTTCGCGCGCTCGAATCCGCCGGCATCAGCGCATCGACGATCGCCACGCTCGCGAAAAAAGGAATGGTACGCATCGAGCGCCGTCCTCGCCGGCACACGCTCGACGCGTTCCTTGCCGGCCTCGATCCCGTTTCCGTCGTCGAGA
>DATBSF010000395.1:0-5504 GCA_036559905.1 Thermoanaerobaculia bacterium
CCGAGCACTTCACGATCGAAGGACGCTCGCGCGCGGGACACGAGACGTACTTGCGCGTGCGCGAGCTCGGCGTGGTGCTCGACATCGGACGCTGTCCCGACATGGCGATCGGGATGCCGCACATCTTCATCACGCACGGCCACCTCGATCACGCCCTCGGCATCCCGTTCTACGCCGGCCAGCGGCATCTGCAGCGCATTCCGGGTGGACGCGTGTTCGTGCCGAGCGAAGCGGCAGACGATTTCCGCGCGCTGATGGCGCTGCATCAGAAGATCGAAGATACCGATTACGACATCGAGATCGTTGGCGTCGCTGAAGGAGAGGTGATCGCGTTAGGCAAAGGCCACGAGGCGCGCGGCCATCGCGCGACACATCGCGTCGCGGCGCGCGCGTACGAGTTCCTCGAGGTTCGCCACCGACTGCGTCCCGAATTTGCCGGACGCGATGACATCGCCGATCTTCGCCGGCGCGGCGCAGACGTCGTGGAGGAGTATCGTCAGCCGCTGCTTTTTTACACCGGCGACACCGATCGTGGCATTCTCGAATCGAACGATGCGCTCTACAAGGCCGAGGTGCTGATCATCGAGTGCTCGTTCATTGCGGACGGCGATCAGGACCGCGCCGCGCGCTACCGCCACATCCACTTCGATGACATCGCGGAGTTTTCCGATCGTTTCGAGAATGGACTCATCGTCCTGACGCACTTCAGCCGACGCTATTCGCGGGTGGACATTCAAAATGAGGTCCGCCGCCGCTGCCCGGCTGTGATTCGCGACCGGCTGCGGCTTGCTTTACCGGAGCCTTTTCAGCGATTGTGACTCTGACATTGAAATTGCAGTCGGCCCGAGCTGTGAGGAAGGTAGCGCTCATTGTCATTCTGCTCGTCGCGTTTGTGCCGGGCGAATCCGATGCCGCCAAAAAGAAGAAGCCGCGGCGCTCGCGGAAGAGGGCCGTGCCGGTGGCGCCGGCCGAATTGGCAGTCGGCGACACGCTCGAGGAGCGGCTCGAATCGCTCGTGAACGGCAAGACCGCCGGCGCGGCTGACACGAGCATTCAGATCGTGGAAGTCGAGAGCGGCGAAGTCGTCGCGGAGCGCAACCCCCGACTTCCGCTCGCGCCGGCCTCGAACATGAAACTGTTCACGACCGCCGCCGCGATTGATCTTCTCCATCCCGATTTCGAGGTCACGACCACCGTTCTCGTTCGCGGCAACATCGATGCGGGCGGAACGCTGGCCGGCGACGTCAAGATTGTCGGCCGCGGCGATCCAACCATCGGAGGACGCTTTCATGATGGACACGCGACCGCCGTCATCGATGAGTGGGCGAACGATTTGAAGAGTTCCGGCATCAAGACGATCGAAGGCGATCTCATTTTCGAATACGGCTACATGGACACGGAGTACATCCATCCGACCTGGCCGATCGATCAACGCGTCAACTGGTACGAGGCGCCGATCTCGGCGTTCTCGATGCAGGAGGGCTGCGTCGAGGTGCGCGTCACGCCATCGCGACCGGGAAAGCCGTGCGTCGTGCAACTCGAGCCGCCGACGAACTACGTCAATGTGCAGAGCTCCTGTACGACCGGACGCGGACTGCCGTTCATCACGCGCGTCCGCGATTCGAACACCGTGCTGATTCGCGGCGGCGTGCCGACGCGATCGGGGGCGACCGAGGTGTTCGTGACGGTCGAGAATCCGATTCACTATTTCGCGGCGGTCACCAATGAGACGCTGCAGCGCGACGGCATCGCGGTGCACGGACAGGTGATTCTCACGCCGCGCGACAATCGGGCCGACTGGCGCGCGATCGCGCAGCACTCCACACCGCTCAACGTGATCGTCTACGTCATCAACAAGAAGAGTCAGAACCACTACGCCGAGCAGCTCGTGAAGATCATCGGCGCCGAGAAAAAGAAAAACGGATCGTGGCCTGCGGGAACGAGCACCGTCGCGGAATGGCTAACCGGAAGAGTCGGCGTGCCGGCGGGCGAGTACAACCAAGCCGATGGGTCGGGCATGTCGCGCGACAATCGCGCGTCGGCGTACGCCTTCATCCGTCTGCTGCGATACATGTGGCGGCAGCCGTATCGCGAGGATTTTGTCAGCTCGCTGCCGTACTCCGGCGATCCCGATTCGAAATTCGGAAAGCGCCTTCGCACGCCGCCGTACGCGCGGCAGGTTTTCGCGAAGACCGGCTACATCGCCGGCGTGGTCGGGCTAACGGGATACGTGCACGGCGCGAGCGGAAAAATATACGCGTTCTCGTTCATTTTTAATCGCTATCACGTTGGGGTGTATGCCGTGTATCGGCTGCAGGATGAGATGTTGAAGGAACTGATTAAGAACGGGTGATCTCTGTGTCCTCTGTGGTGAAAAGCTTTAACCACAGAGAGCACAGAGACTATTGAATGGGAATCCGCGTCTGACTGGTCGGCGAAACCTGCAGCGTGTAAACGCCACCGACTTTGCGCACGGTAGCCACCGCCTGGAATCCTGGAAATCGGAGGATGTCGCCGAGCAGCTCGGCATCATCCTTCTTGATGAAGAGGCGCACAGCCTCATCGGCTGACGGTGCCTCCAGGTTGTGAAACGAGACGGACTCGGGGTCGTGGGCGATCGGTTTTCCAACCGCGTCCGTCAGATGCCGTTGTTCGATCGTAAATCGCATCTGTCCAGTGCGCATGCAATTAAGGTGCAACCGTGCCTGTTCTATACTGATTCAAAAGGACTGGCCATGAGCGACGAACGTGTACGCAGCGAAATGCCCATCATCGGTCGTATCGATCTGCGGGAAGTGGAGAAGCCTGAACCGGTTCCGTCAGAAAGATTTGCCGAACCGATCGCGATCGGGCTCACGTTTGATGATGTCCTTCTCCGTCCCGCGAAGTCGGAGATGCATCCGAACTTCGTCGATGTCTCGACGCGTCTGACCCGCGACATCAGGCTCAACATTCCGATCATCTCCGCCGCCATGGATACGGTGACCGAAGCGCGCCTCGCCATCGCGATGGCGCAGCAGGGCGGCCTCGGCGTCATCCATAAGAACATGTCGATCGAGCAGCAGGCCGAAGAGGTCGACAAGGTGAAGCGCTCCGAGGCCGGGATGATTGTCGATCCGGTGACGATGCGGCCGTGGCAGACGATCGCCGAGGCGCTGGAAGTGATGGAGAAGTACAAGATCTCGGGTGTTCCGGTGACCGACGCGAACGGCCGGCTGGTCGGAATCCTCACCAACCGCGACCTCAGATTCGAAACGCGCTTCGATCTTCCGATCGCGGAGCGCATGACGAAAGAGAATCTCATCACGACGCCCGTCGGCACCACGCTCGAGCAGGCGCGCGAAGTCCTGCATCACCACCGCATCGAGAAATTGCTCGTCGTCGATTCCAACGGCGATCTCAAAGGTCTCATCACCGTCAAGGACATTCAGAAGGCGCGCCGTTATCCTCAGGCCGCCAAGGACCCTCTCGGACGTCTGCGCTGCGGCGCGGCCATCGGCGTCGGCAAGGAAGGACTCGATCGCGCACGCGCGCTGATCGACGCGAAGGTCGACGTCGTCGTGATCGACTCCGCGCACGCGCATTCGGCGGGCGTCATGGATGTCATCCGCCAGTTCAAGAAACTCTTCCCCGGCACGCCGCTGATTGCGGGCAACGTCGCGACGTTCGAAGGAACGCGCGATCTGATCGAGCTCGGGGTCGACGCTGTGAAGGTCGGCATCGGGCCGGGATCGATCTGCACGACGCGCGTCGTCGCCGGCGCCGGCGTTCCGCAGATCAGCGCGGTCATGGAGTGCGCCAAGGCCGCTGAGAAGTACGACATCCCGATCATCAGCGATGGCGGAATCAAGTTCTCAGGCGACATTACCAAGGCGATCGCCGCAGGGGCGCACGCGGTGATGATCGGATCGCTCTTCGCGGGGACCGACGAAGCGCCCGGCGAAACCATTCTTTATCAGGGCCGCACGTTCAAGGCGTATCGCGGGATGGGATCGATCGGCGCGATGACGCAGGGATCGAAGGACCGCTACTTCCAGGAAGACGCGGACGTTTCCAAGCTCGTTCCGGAAGGCATCGAAGGAAAAGTCCCTTACAAAGGATCCCTCGGCGCGATGGTTCCGCAGCTCGTCGGCGGATTGCGATCGGGGATGGGACTGACCGGCTCGCGCAACGTCGACGATCTTCGCACCAAGGCGCAGTTCGTTCGGATCACCGCGGCGGGTTTGCGCGAGTCGCACGCTCACGACGTGATGATCACGAAGGAAGCGCCGAACTACCAGATCGAGCCGAAGGACTAGGCGGCAGAGAATCCGCATGCGTAATTCGCGCATGCGAATCCCGGTCGCTGTTCTCGCTCTCTTCCTCGCCACCAGTCTCTCCGCGCAGAACGTCCGTTTCGATCCGCCCAACCCTACGGCCCGCACTCCGATCACAGCGCACGTCATCGGTTACTTTTCGCCGTGCACGGCGACCGCAGTGCAAAACGGAATGCGTCTCTCGATCCAACTCCACAACTGCACGCTGCCTTACTCGGGGCCGCTCGTTGATCTTCCGGTTGACCTCGGCGTGTTGCCCGTCGGCGTTTACGACGTGGGCGTCGGTTTCGCCCCGCCCGCAATTCTGATTGGCCTCGGCAGCGGCACGCTCGTCGTGCAGGATGCCGCGCCACCGTTTCAACTGACGCCGAATGTGGCGGTGTTAGGCGGAATGCAGGTCACGTTGACCGGACCAAATCTGATCTCGTGCACCGCGGGAATCACGCCTCCGATTTGCACTGATGCGATCGTGAAGTTCGGCGATAGCGTAGCGACCATCATCAGCAAGCAGCAGGGCGAGATCGTTGTGCAGGCGCCGCAGCACGATCCCGGAATCATCGACGTGACAGTCGAGCGCCCAGGAAGCACGTTGCGATCGACGGCGGCGTTTTACTACGTACCGAATGACAAGATTCCCGATCCCGCGTTTTTCGAACCGGTGTTGTTCCCGATCGCATTTTCAGGTCCCGGAGCTTTTGGTTCACTCTGGCAAACCGAAATTGATCTGCGGAATGAGAACGACTACCCCCTGACGCTGTCGTCAGCGAGCATTTTCACGATGTGTGTTTTTCTTCCCTGCAATCCTGACAGGCGACTGCCGAGGCACAGCACTGTCAGGGTGAATTTCTTGAATATCCCAAACGGGTACATCGAACTCATTCCGAGGCAAGCGGAGCCTGCCGTACATTTCGGCGTTCTTGTAAAAGATATGTCGCGACAGGCTGAGGCGCTTGGGGCGGAGATTCCAGTAGTTCGCGAGAAAGATTTTTTCGGTCGTCCGCTCGAGCTGCTGAACGTCCCGACCGATCTGCGCTTCCGCGTCGCGTTGCGCGTTTACGATCGCGGCCTTCCCGCTGCAATCGGTCTCACGATTTATTCGTTCAACACTGACGAGTCGTTGGTTTCAACCTTCTTGTTTCCGGGCAGGCAGAATCCAGCGTACGTGCAGATCTCCGATCTCATCGCCAC
>DATBSF010000396.1:0-19750 GCA_036559905.1 Thermoanaerobaculia bacterium
ATCGTTTCGGCGAGCACTTCTACAATTTCCAGGGATTGCGTCAGTACAAGGAAAAGTTCGATCCCATTTGGGAGCCGATGTACCTTGCGTCGCCGGGAGGACTCGCACTGCCGAGGATTTTGACCAATCTTGCGACGCTGATTTCAGGTGGGTTACGAGGGGTGGTGGCGAAGTAAAAAACTGAATTTCGAATTTCGAATGAAGAATTAAGAATTCAGAAGCACACCTCGCGACCCAGTCTAATTCTTCATTCTTCATTCGAAATTCGAAATTCGAAATTCTGTTGTGTAAAGGCCCGATGCTTTTCCTTTTTTTCGCCGCCGCTGTCACCACGAAACTGCCCCTCATCGAGGTGCCTGCCACCCGCGGCTCTTCCGACACCCTCGTCGTGTTCGTGTCCGGCGATGGCGGCTGGGCAAAGATCGACAAATCGATCTCGAAGATTCTTGCCGAGAACGGGATGCCGGTCGTCGGACTGAACGCGCTGCAGTATTTCTGGACGAAGCGCACGCCGGATGAGGCGGCGCGCGATCTGCAATCGATCGTCGAGAAGTATCTGACGACGTGGAAAAAGGAGCGCGTGCTATTCGTCGGTTATTCGCGCGGAGCCGACGTGCTGCCATTCATGATCAACCGCCTGCCGCCTGAATTGCGGTCGAAGACGCGGCTCATCGCGCTGCTCGGTCCGAGTCCGAAAGTGGAATTCGAATTTCACGTCGGCGACTGGATGCGCAGCAGCTCGAAGAATGGATTCGCCGTGAAGCCAGAAGTTGACAGATTATCGTCGCATAATATTGTGTGCCTTTTCGGAGAGGACGACAAAGACTCGCTCTGCCCCGTCATCTCCGGTCCGCGCATCAGCAAGGTCATGCTGAAAGGCGCGCATCACTTTGACGGCGGCTACGACAAACTCGCGCACATCATCCTGGCGCATCTGCGGTGACGACGCTCCTCCTTGCCATTGCGATGGCGTGCAACGCGCCGATCATCGAGCTCCCCGCGACGGCGGGCGCGAGCGATCGCTTCGCGGTGATGCTGACGGGCGACGGAGGCTGGCGGCGCGTCGACGATCGCATCGCGGCGGTCTTGCGCGCGGAGGGGATTCCGGTCGTCGGAGTCGATGTGCCAGCCTACTTTTCTACGCGCCGCACTCCCGAAGAGAGCGCGTGCGCGCTGGAGCAGATCATCCGGACTTACCAGCAGCGCTGGCAGAAGCAGAAGGTGCTGCTGATCGGGTATTCCCGAGGAGCCGATGTTCTGCCGTTCATGGCGAGCCGTCTTCCCGATGACATCCGCGAGTCGGTCCAGCTCATCGCGCTCCTCGGCCCCGAACCGTTGATCGATTTCCGATTCCACCCCTGGTGGGATCTGAAACGCTACTTCCACCACGAACAGCAGTTTCCGGTTCTACCGGAAGTGGAGAAGCTTCCGGCAGACAAAGTCCTGTGCGTTTATGGAGATGCCGAGAAAAACTCGCTATGCCCGCAACTCGATCGCCGATTTACGACGGTCTCGGAGTCGGGCGGCCATCACTTCGGCGGGCACTACGACGAGGTCGCCCGCGTGATTCTCAAAGCTATACTTTCGCCATGAAGGCTTTCACCACAGAGACACAGAGGACACAGAGAAGTCTCTGTGAGCTCTGTGCCTCTGTGGTGAAGCTTTTCGTCGTTCTCATCACGATCGGATGCAGCAGCCCGACAGCGCCTATCGACACCACCGCGAAAGTCCACGGCCGTTTGTCGGGCCTCGTGAAGATTGGCCCGATCTGTCCGGTCCAACGCGACGACACGCCCTGTCCCACGCCGCCTTCGGCCTACGCGGCGCGCAAGATCCTGGTAATGGACGAGCAGGGCACGAAGATTCTCTTCACCGTCGACATCGACTCGCAGGGCTTGTACGTCATCGATCTCGCACCCGCGAAATATCGGATCGATCTCAAGCCGAACGGAATCGACCGCGCGGCCGAGTTGCCCACAGTCGTCGAAATCCACGCGAATAGCGTCACGACGCTGAACGTGAACATCGACACCGGACTGCGCTGAAACGCGCATTTTTTTTGCACGCCATAACAGTCGAAAGGAGGACATTCTTATGGCCGAGGTACGCAATCAGAATCGCGATGAAAAGGTCGATCGCGAGCAACCCCAGCGTAGCGAACGTGAAACATCACAGGAGATTTCGAGGCGAGAGCCTTCACGCGGCCTGAGCAATTATTACGATCCTTTCCGGATGATGACGAATCTCCACCGCGAGATGGATCGGCTATTCGGCAACTTTGGATTCGGATCGCTCACGGATCGCGATTTCGATCGCGGCTGGTCGCCGCAGATCGAGATGTACGAGCGCGACAACAAGCTCGTCGTGAGCGCCGACCTTCCCGGCCTCGACAAGAACGACGTCAAGGTCGAGATCAACGACAACGTCCTGACGATCGAAGGCGAGCGGAAGAACGAGCGCCGGGACGAGCAATCGGGCTGGAACGAGCGCAGCTACGGTCGCTTCGTTCGAACGATTGCGCTTCCCGAAGGCACCCACGGGGAAAACGCGAACGCGACGTTCAAGAACGGTGTTCTCGAGATCACCCTCGACGCAGCGCGACAAGCGCAATCGCGCGGACGCCGCATCGAAGTGAAATGACTGGGGCGGGCCTGCGCCCGCCCAACCGTCACGCCTTGAGGTGCTTGTTGACCAGCGCGGTCATCTCGAACATCGAGACTTGCTTCTTGCCGCCGAACACCTTCTTGAGGTTGTCATCGGCGTTGATCATGCGCTTGTTCGTCTGATCCTGAAGGCCGTTGGCTTTGATGTAGTCCCAGACCTTCTTGGTGACCTCGCTCCGCGGAATTGGTTTGCTTCCGACAATCGGTGCCAGATCCGGACTCGGCTGCACCTCGGCCTGCAATCCTTTGCCGCCCCCCTTAGAGCTTGATCCCTTCTTCGCAGTCGCCATCATTTTTCTCCGTTCGTTTTTTTGATTGTGTCGTAGGGTAACCCAGAGGTCAATCGAATGCTCGTTTTTCATGATAACGGCGATGGGCGCCCGATCGTATGGATTCATGGTTTTCCGCACGCATCGGCGATTTTTCAGCCGCAGCTCTCCATCGCCGGAGTCCGCCACATTCGCGTTGATTTGCCCGGTTTCGGCGCATCTAAACCCCCATCGGGACAGGTTGGAATGGCCGATTATTCACGAGAAATCATCGCCGTGCTCGACCATTTGCGCGTCGATAAAATAATTGCTGCCGGCATTTCCATGGGCGGATACATCCTCATGCAAATGCTGCGCGATGCGCCGCAGCGCATCGAAGGCGTGATCCTCATCGATACGCGCGAGCGCGCCGATTCCGATCGGGGGCGCGAGGATCGACTCAAGACGATCGCCGAAATCGAAAAGAACGGGATCGAGCCGATCGTCGATTCGATGCTGCCGAAGATGATCCTCACCCCATCGCGCAGAGACGCGTTCCGCGAAATCATGATGACCTCGACTCCGGCCGGGATGATCGCCGCGCAGCGCGCGATGTCCGCGCGTCCCGATTCGAGCTCGACGCTGCGCGCGTTGAAAGCGCCGGCGCTGGTGATCGTCGGCGATCACGATCCGATCACGAGCGTCGACGACGCACGGCGCATGTCAGCGCTGATCAACGGCAGCAAGCACGTCGTGATCGACAACGCCGCGCACGCATCGAACTTCGATCAGCCCGACGCGTTCAATCGCGCCGTCACGGAATTCCTGTCGAAGTGATCGAGCGCGTCGTCCAACGACGTCGCTTCGATGCCGAAGATGCGCAGAGCGGCTGCAAGGGTGCGCGGAACGTCGAGCGTCGAAAGGGGAAGCGCTCCATCGCGTTTGCCGAGCTTCGATCCATCCGCACCGACGATGAGCGGCAGATGCGCGTACTCGGGCGTCGGAAGATCCAGCGCCCGCTGTAACGCGATCTGGCGCGGCGTCGAGGCGAGAAGATCCGCGCCGCGAACGACTTGCGTGACGCCCTGCTCCGCGTCATCGACAACCACCGCCAATTGATACGCGAACGGCCCATCGGCGCGCTTGATGACAAAGTCACCGGTCGTCCGCGCGACGTTCTCCTCGACGCGGCCCGCGATTACATCGTCGAATGCAATGACGACATCCGGCGCTCGAAAACGAATCGCGCGCGCAACGCGTCCTGCAGGCAGGCCGTTGCGACACGTTCCGGGATAGACCGGCTCGCTGCCCAGCGGTGCCGAGGCGGCGCGCTGGATGTCAGCGCGGCTACATCCGCATTCATAAACGAGTCCTCGCTCGCGAAGTCGCTCGAGCGCCGCGTCGTACAAATGCGTGCGCCGCGATTGCCACTCGACGTTGCAATCCCACCGGAGACCATAGCGCCGCAACGTCTCGAGGATCTCCTCCGCCGATCCGGGAACGACGCGCGGCGCGTCGAGATCCTCGATGCGCACGATCCACCGCCCGCCGCCCGTCCGCGCAAACAACCACGATCCAACTGCAGCGACCAGGCTGCCGAAATGCAGCGGGCCGGTCGGGGACGGTGCGAAGCGGCCGGTCAGCGTGGAAGCGAGCCCTGAATCTGCTTCGCGCGGGTGAGGTGCGTGTCGGCGAGCTTGCGCAGCTCCGTCAACTGATCCTTGACGGCTTTCTTCCGCGCGTGCGGCATCAGTTTGGAATCGATCGTGGAGATCAGTGCCTGGTGCGCCATGACCTGGCGGTCCATGTATGCGCGATCGAATGCTGCGCCCGACAATGCGCGCAACCGTTCGGTGGTGGCGCCCGATTCGGCATCGAGCTGACGGCTCAGGTCCGTGTCGGAGGATGCGATGTCGACGCGCGCCAGCTCGGCCTCCGCCTTGTTGCTCTGCGCGGTGTGCTCGGTGACCATCATGATCGCGAAGTCGCGGACGGAAGTGTCGGTCGTCTTCGATCGCGCCAGCTCCCCTTCGCGGACTTCGGCGAGGTTCGCGACGCGCATGGTCATGGCGATATCGGAATCAGCAGTGGGGCCCGGTTGCGTAATGCAACCGGCGAGAAGCAGTACGGCAGGAACCATTCGGAATTTCATCGTCCATCACTCCGCGTTATTGTCATGGCATGGCTCGCGCCAACCTCGAGTTGATCGGTGCATTGCGGCGTACCGCCGAGCGCCTTTCGGGCGACGTATCGTACCAGTGGGGCCACATGGGGATGTGCAACTGCGGTCACCTGGCGCAGTCGATCACCGGCCTGGCAGGTCCGGAAATCCACCAATCGGCGCTGATCCGCGAGGGCGACTGGGAACAGCAGGCGCGCGATTACTGTCCGACCAGCGGCAACCTCATCGACGTCGTCTTGGCCGCCATGTTCGACCTCGGCCTCACCCGCGATGACGTGCGCAATCTCGAAAGGCTTTCCGATCCGGAGGTCATCCGCCGCGTCGGAAGGCATCTCCGCTTCAATCAGCGGGATGACGTCGTACTGTACATGCGGACGTGGGCGGAGTTGCTGTCAACGGCGGACGAGAATCAGACGCGCGCCGAAGGCGATCATCACAGTTCCGGCGATGCGATTGATCGGCCGCTGCAGCGACACGAATCGGCGTTGAACGATCTCGTGCGAAAAGAGCGCTGAAACAGTTCCGTACCACGCGATCGTGTTGAAGATCACGATACCGATCGCCGCTGCATTGAGCCACAGCGGCGTTCCGGGAGGAACGAACAACGCGAAGATGCTGCCGAAGTAGACGAGCGATTTCGGATTGGTGAGATTCGTCAGCAGGCCGTTTAGGAATCCTTCGCTCGCCGGCGGTGCGTCTTTCGGTTCGTCACTCCTCCAAAGATTGATGCCGAAGTAGATGAGATAGAGCGCGCCGCCGATTCGGACGATTTGATAAAGCCACGGCGCAAGATCGAACAACGCGGAGAAACCCAGGACGACCGCGCTACACCAGATCAGATTCGAGATCACGAATCCGAGGACGACGGCGGCGGCGTGACGACGCGTGCGGTGGATGGCGGTTTGCGTCACGAGCACGAAGTTGGGGCCGGGAGTGATCGCGGCGAGCAGATCGACTGCCATCAGCGACAACAGCAACGCGACGGAATTCGGCACGCTGTTATCCTGCCACATCGTGAAAGTCCGCATCATTCTCGTGGAGCCACACGAAGCCGGGAATGTCGGCGCGGCGGCTCGCGCGATGAAGAATTTCGGCTTCAGCGAGATGGCGATCGTCGGATCGCGTCCCCAGGTCACGAGCGATGCTGCCGAATGGTGGGCGAAGGGCGGGCTCGATGTGGTGCAGTCCGCGCACCGATTCGCGACGCTGCAGGAAGCGCTCGCTGAAATGCATCTCAGCGTCGCGGCCACCGCCGTGCGCGCGCGTCACGTGTACGAACAGCTCACACCGCCGGATGTCGCGCGCCTCGCGGAAGAGACATTGGGCGACGAGCACACGCTCGCGATTGTTTTCGGGCGCGAAGAGTGGGGTCTCTCCGGCGCGGAGATCGCGATGTGCCAGCGCACCGCATCGATTCCAACCGCCCCCGATTGTCCGACCATGAACCTCGCGCTGGCGGTCGCGGTCTTCTGCTACGAGTTGTCGAAGGGTCTGCGACCGGCGCCGGTCGAAAAGGATCCTGCGCCGGGCGATCTCATTCAGAACCTGAACTCGCGCGCGCGTCAGCTGCTCGTCGATCTCCACTTCTTCGCCGACAAGGCTCCCGATCGCTTGTGCGCGGAGCTCCAGGCGCTGGCCGCCAAGCGAACGCTCACGACGCGCGAGGCGTCGCTGCTGTTGTCGCTGATCGCCCATGTCGAAGCGCGACTTCATGGGCACCGGTCATCCCCCACCGAAGAATCTGATACATGACCGGGATCAGGGTCCTTCCCTGCGCCGTCAATCGGTATTCGACCTTGGGCGGAACGACTGGAAATTGCTTGCGATGGATGAAGCCGCGCTGCTCGAGGTCCTTGAGCTCACGGCTTAGAACGCGCGGCGTGATCGGCTTCCCGAGCGTTCCAGACAGCAGCGCCTTGCGGATCTCGCCGTAGCGCTTCGGCCCTTTGACAAGCACCCAGAGGATACGCAGCTTGTACTTGCCTCCGGCGAGCTGATTGAACGCGATCAGCGGACAGAGCTTCCCAGGTTTCTCCTGCAAATCCTCGAGTCGTAGCATATTCGCGTATACTATCAATTTCGTCCCTACTTGCAAATACGTACTACCGACCTTAGATTACGAATATGCGTACCGCACGACTCTTACTCGGTGTCTCGGCCTTGATCCTGGCGACCGGCTCAGCCGCTCACGCGCTGGCCTTCAAACACGCTCTGGCCGCTCTCGCAACCGTGAAACTCTCCGCCGGCATGGCCGGTGCCTTCAAGGCTCTGTGGCTGGCCGATTCGACGACATGCCTGACGATCGCGGCGATCTTCGCGCTCGTCGCCGTGCGTCCTTCGAAGATCGCGGGGCAGCTCGCGATGCTCATCGCATTGATTCCGGCCTTCACCGGAATCTTCATCTACGAATTCCTCGGAAACTTCTACGCCGGCCACCTGATGATCATTGCGGCCGCGTCGGCGTTCATCGCCGGACTGCTACTTTGGCAACCGCTTCTTCTCGATCTTCACAAGCACGGTGTATTCGGGGTCGACCATCTCGATGATCGGAGTCCGCGCGTTCTGTGACACGAATTGGTACGCGTCCATCTCCGAGATGCCGCTGACGTCCTGAACCCATCGCACCATCTCGCGGAACGCGACGCGCGCGGCGTCCTCGAGCGGCCGCGCGGCGCCGAGCGTCATCATCCATTCGGAATTCTCGATGCGCGGCCACGCCGTTTCGCGATGCTTGATGAGATCGACGGTCAGGTCGACGTTCATCGCACCCTCGACCGCCGTGCCGATGATCTCGCCCTCCCCCATCACATAGTGCCCGTCGCCGAACGACAGCAGCGCGCCCGGAACCTTGACGCCGAGGTACACGGTGTTTCCGGCGCGAACTTCGGGACAATCCATGTTGCCGCCGAAGGAATCGGGAACGACCGTCGAGCGCACTTCCTGGAACGGCGACACTCCGAGACAGCCGAGGAAAGGGGCGAGCGGGACTTCCCACGATTTCTTGCCGTCGAGTGAGCGCGTGCGCGCGACGTTCTTCGCGCGATCGACTTCGTAGAACCAGACCTTCTCCGGCAGTTCGCCGCCTAACACCGCGGTGCGATCGGTCGCATTGAGCGCGCCGAAACCGGGAAAGAATGAAGAGATCCCGTGATCGCGCGCCGGCTCGAGCTTGTTGATGTGAATGACGACGGTGTCGCCGGGCTCCGCGCCATCGATGTAGAACGGGCCGGTCTGCGGATTGTCGTGGCCCGGCGGAATGACTTTCGTCGGAAGCTGATCCGGCTTCGTCACCGCGCCGTCGTAACAATCCTCGGTCCACGAGATGATCCGCGTTCCGGGCGCGATGTGATGCGTCGGCGCGTTCCCGCCGAACGTGTACTTCAGCTCCTCATGCTTCGGGATGTAGTTGAGCACCGGCTGCTCGGCCGCGAGCGCGAATAGCAGTGGAATCATGGCGGGCCTCCTTCGAAGAGTAATTGCAGAAACTCCGGCATGGAGTGGAATTGATCGATGTGATCGGGCGCGCTGTTGCCGGCAAATCCGAGGATTGTGAGGCCGCCGGTGTGGAGCTCGCTGATTTGCTGCATACCGCGCGGTCCCCATCGTACGACGGGCGTGCGTTTCAGCCCGAGCTGCTGGATGAGGTAATCGGACGTTTCAGTCGTGCTCGCGAACGTCCCAGGAAAAATCTCGGAGTGCGTGAAGACGAATCGCTTCTCACCCGCCGTCGCCGCGCGCGCGTAGTCGAGAAACGGCTGCATCGCGACCGGATCGACTTTGCGATCGCCGACATAGCTCGTGTGCAAGCCGTCTAACAGCAGGACCCCGTCAACCGGAGCGTGATTGCGCAGAATCGCGCGAACAGCTCCGTACCCGGCGCTGAATCCGCTCAGATACAAACGGCGGATTCGAATCCGCGCTCGAATGGCCGTGAGAATTCTTTCGAGCGCGGCCGGATCGCTGAAGGCCTGGTCATACGCGCCACCACCCTGCCCGACGTTGACCGCCGCAACCACAAGTTGACGTCCAGCCGCCGCTTGGAACGGAAGCCACGACGCGCCGTGAAAGTGGATGACGACATCCGCTTCGCCGGCTGCGGCGGCGCGCGGCGTGATGAGAATCTCGGCGCGCTCGACCTTGAACTGCTCGCCCTCGACGGCCGTCTTTTGCAGCCGCTCGTGCGCGCGCGTGAACTCCACCATCGGCGATGGATTTTGCGGGGCGGGTTTGGGCGGGTGGGAACAGCTAGCGAACGACAGAGACAGGCACAGGACCAACGCCCCAGATCTCGCGCGCGTACTCCGCCACCGTTCGATCCGAGGAGAACGGTCCGCTGCGCGCGGTGTTGAAAATCGATCGCCGCGCCCACTCGTCGCGCTGCAGCCAGGCATCGGCCGCGCGTTTCTGCGTCTCGACGTAGGGCGCAAAATCGATGCAATGGAAATAGCGATCGCGGTTGAGGAGCGCATCGACGATCGCGCCGTAGTGTCCCCACGACGCAATGCGCTCGATGACGCGATGCAGCTCCGCATTCGATTCGACAACGCGACGTGGATCGTACCCCGCAGCCTGCAAATTCGCGATTCCATCGGCGGTCTGCCCGAACGTGAAAATGTTTTCATCGCCGACCGCATCGCGAATCTCGATGTTCGCGCCGTCGAGCGTCCCAACGATCACGCCTCCATTCATCACGGCCTTCATGCATCCCGTGCCGGAGGCTTCCGTTCCCGCGGTCGAGATCTGTTCCGACAGTTCGGTCGCGGGAAAAAGCAACTCGGCGGATGAGACGTCGTAGTTCGGAACGAACACGATGTTGAGCCGATCGTCGGTGCGGCGGCTCGAGCGCACGAATGCGGCGACGGAGTGAATCAGCCGGATGATGAGCTTCGCCATCGCGTAGCTCGGCGCGGCCTTGCCGCCGAAGACGATCGTGCGCGGCACGATGGAGTCGTCGCCGTCGGCGATGCGATGCGCCAGCGCGATCGCGTGCATCGCCGCGAGCAGCTGCCGCTTGTACTCGTGGATGCGTTTGATCTGCACGTCGAACAGAAATTCCGGATCGAGCTCGATCGAATACGTGCGCTGCAGCCACTCCGCGACCTTCGTCTTCCGCGCGTGCTTGACCGAATTCCATCGCTCGCGAAATGAGGCGTCGTCGATGTAGTCCTCGAGCTCGCGCAAATGCTCGACATCGCCTTTCCAGTGTTCGCCCAGCACCTCGGTGATCAACTCCGACAACTCGGGGTTGGCCTGCAGAAGCCATCGCCGCGGCGTCACGCCGTTCGTCTTGTTGTTGAATTTGGCGGGATAGATCGATTGAAAATCGGCGAAGACGCGCGACTTGAGAATGTCGGTGTGCAGCCGCGCGACGCCATTGACCGAATGGCTTCCGACGATCGCGAGGTTCGCCATCCGCACCGATTGTTTCGCATCGTCGAAGACCGAGATCCGCGCGATCGCGCTGTCCGACGCACCCGCGCTGCGCGCCTGCAATCGAAATCGCCGGTCGATCTCCTCGATGATCTGCAGATGGCGCGGAAGGAGCCGCCCGATCAGCTCCTTCGACCACGTCTCGAGCGCCTCCGGAAGAACGGTGTGGTTCGTGTAGCCGAAAACGCTCTGCGCGATTTTCCACGCCCGGTCCCATTCGAGCATCTCCTGATCGACCAGCACGCGCACCAGCTCCGGAATCGCGATCGACGGATGCGTATCGTTCAGCTGAATCGCGACTTTGTCCGGAAGGTCGTCCCATTTCCGGCCGGGACGCTTCTTGAATCTGCGGATGACGTCCTGGATCGTCGCCGAAACGAAAAAGTACTGCTGCTTGAGCCGCAGCTCGCGGCCCGCCGATTGATCGTCGGACGGATACAAAACCTTCGAGATGTTCTCGCTGCTGGTCTTGTCCTGGACTGCATCGACGTACGCGCCTTCATTGAACTTCTCGAGGTCGAATTCGCGCGATGATTTCGCAGCCCATAATCGTAGTGAATTAACAGTATCATTTTTGTAGCCGGGCACGCCGAAGTCATACGCCATCGCGTAGACATCCTGCGTGTCGGTCCATCGCCACCGGCCTTCGCCATTGTCGTTGTAATACTCCGAACGCCCGTAGTACTTCACCGGAAACAGAACGTCGGGCCGCGGAATCTCCCACGGCGTTCCGTAACGCAGCCAGGTATCGGGTTGCTCGACCTGCTGACCGTCGACGATGCGCTGCCGGAAAATCCCATACTCGTAACGGATGCCGTAACCGTAGAACGGCAACGCGAGTGTCGATGCCGACTCGAGGAAACATGCGGCCAGCCGGCCGAGTCCGCCGTTGCCCAGGCCCGCGTCGCTTTCGCAGGCGGCGAGTTTTTCGAGATCGAGGCCCAGGCTGCGCACCGCATCGGCGTACGCATCATCGGCGCCGAGGTTGATGATGTTGCTGACGAGGAGACGGCCGAGGAGGAACTCGAGCGAGAGGTAATAGACGCGTTTGACGTCCTGCCGGTAGTACGCGTCCTGCGTCGCGAACCAGCGGTCCATGATGCGGTCGCGAACCGCGTACGCCAGCGCGTGAAAGGAATCGAGTCCGGTGGAGTTGAACTGATCGCGCGCCACCGAATACATCATCCGCAGCGCGAATGATTCGAGAATGGAAGCGGGATCGAGCCCGCCCGGCTCTGGCTTCGGAATCAGTTGGGGCATGGACGGCGGATTTTGGCACAATGGGACATGCCGACGGCCTACCGGCCCACCGATTTTCGGCGCATTGCACTGCGCTCGACCGGCGGCAAGGTCAAAGCGATCTTCTGGCACCTGGGCGTGCGATGCGCGCTCGAAGCGCGCGGATTCACGTTCACCTCGGGATTCGGCCCGCGCGCCGACCCGCAACCCGGCGAGATCGCGATGCTGGTGGGCTCCTCGGCCGGCGCAATTTTCTCGCTGCTTGTCGCCGCGGGCTACGAGGTCCAGGAGATTCTCGAATCATTTCTCGGACGCAGATCGCGTCTGCCGCGAATCACGGAGAGGACGATTTTTCGACGTCACGTGCGCGGAATTCGCGGATACGTCCGGCGCGTGCGCAACGCCGTCAACTTACGCGCGGGCGAAGAGATTTTCCCGGGCAGTGGTGTCGGATCTGTTCCCGATCCGGGCGACGGCGAGAATCAAAAGATCGACGCCGAGTATGAGCTGAACTTTCGGAAGTTCTTTCACTACTTTCAGATGAAGGACCTGCTGGTCCTCCGGTCGCGCTACTCCGTCTCCGGAATGGAGGAGTGGTTCCGGCAGCTCCTCGGCGGGCATGATGGATTTGAGGAGTTGCGCACACGGCTCTTCATCCTGGCCTCGAATCTCGACCAGCCGCAAACCGCGGTTTTCTCAGCGCAAAGTGACGACCATGGCTGGTATCGCTACCTCTCCGGCGTGCCGGTTTCGCGCTCGGTGGCGGCCTCGATGGCGATTCCGTCGGTTTTCAATCCAGTGTCGGTGAAACTCGACGGGCGCAAGCACTACTTCATCGATGGCGATGTCTACAACGCGACGGAAACGATGGTCGAGACGGATCACGGATGCGATCTGGCAATCATGTCGACGTTCGAGGCGCCGTATCGCTTTCATCCCGCCATCGGATCGCTCCATCACCTCGGGCTGCCGTTCGAGATCGCACAGACGATCGCGCTGACGATCTATTCGCGGTTCATGCACGCGCGCAACGCGGCGCGCGCGAAATGGGCGGGCCTGCAGGCCGCACGCGACGCGCTCGCGCCGTACGTCGATGAGGAGACGCTGGAGCGCGAATCGAAACGGATCGCGGCGGCGCTCGACATGTCGCTGGAGATGAAGATCATCCACATCCATCCGTACAAGAACCCGCTGCTATTTTTCGGCAACGCCTTCGACCTCTCGCCACGCAGCCTCGGCAAAATGCTGGTGGAGGCGTCGCTGCAGGCGAGCGATTTACTCGACCGCGAAGGCTTCCCCATGCCGTAGATGTTTAGGCGACACCTCCGATTTACCGCTTTTTCTACAGCGGGTGGACTTCCTTCTACGGAGCGTGTGAAAAAGCGGCAGTTCCCCGGAATCGACGACTAGAAAAATAGTAGCGACGGCATCGGGCGCAGACGCGTCGCGATCGCGGGCGTCCACACCTCGTAGAAAAAGCGGTAAATCGGAGGTGTCGCCTAATCGCGATGGACGTTATCGGGGGCGAACGCCGGGACGCAAACTGCAATGTATTCAGCACCTTCCGGGGAGGGAGTGCTGTACTGCACCCAGTTTCCGCGAGGGGTGACGACCGCCTGGCCGGCGCGGACGTCGAGCTGACCATCGCGCGTCGTGACGCGCAACATTCCGGCGAGAACGACCGTGTATTCGTCGAACTCGGGCGTCTGTCCCGGCTCGACCCATCCCGAAGGACTCTTCATGCGCGCGATGCTCACCGAATTCGTCTCCGTCGACACGCGCCCGATGAATTCCTCGATCCGCTTCGGTTTGTTCCCCGCGGCTACGATGATTTGCGGCTTATCGATCAGCTTCGCCATGCGGCGCCGAGTATATGCTTCGCGCATGAAACGATTTCTCACAGCCTTCGCACTCTTTCTGGCGATTCCGCTGGCCGCCCAACCATTCGCGAAACCGAGTCCGCTCCAGTTCCAGGCGCCGGACTTCAACAAAATCAAAGACAGCGACTTTCAGCCGGCGATCGAAGAAGGCATGCGACAGGAGCTGGCCGAAGTTGAAGCGATCGCCAACAACAGCGACGCGCCGACTTTCGCCAACACGATCGAGGCGATGGAGAAATCGGGCGCGATGCTGCGCCGCGTGCAGCGCGTCTTCGGCGCGCTGACGCAATCGAACACCAATCCGACGCTGCAGAAGATTCAGACCGAGGAGGCGCCGAAGCTGTCGGCGCATCGCGATGCGATCAATTTCAATCCAAAACTTTTCGCACGTGTGCAAGCCGTTTACGATCAACGACAGACGCTCGATCCCGAGGCGAAGCATCTCGTCGAACGTTACTACCGCGATTTTGTGCGCTCGGGCGCGCTGCTTTCCGACGCCGACAAGACAGCGGTGAAAGCGCTCAACACGGAGCAGTCGAAACTCACGACCGAATATCGGAAGCGCGTCCTCGCCTGCACCAACGCGGGCGCAATCGAAGTTAATGACAAAGCGGATCTCGCTGGTTTGTCCGACGCGGACATCGCGGCGGCGGAGGCGGCGGCGAAAAACCGCCACTCGCAGGCGAAGTATCTGCTCACGCTGCAGAACACCACGCAGGAGCCGCAGCAGACGTACCTTCAGAATCGTGCGCTGCGCGAGCGCCTGTTCAAGGCATCCTCCGAACGCTGCAATGGCGGACCGAACGACACACGCGAGATCATCACGCGCCTCGCCCAACTCCGCGCCCAGCGCGCCAAGCTCCTCGGATTCTCCGACTTCGCGTCGTTCGGCCTCGAGGAGCAGATGGCGAAGAAACCGGAAAACGCGATCAAGCTGATGACCGACATGGTCCCGGCCGCGACAGCCAAGGCGCGCGGTGAAGCCGAAATGATGCAGAAGCTGATCGACCAGCAGGGCGGAGGCTTCAAATTGCAGCCTTGGGACTGGCAGTACTACGCCGAGCAGGTCCGGAAGGCCCAGTACGATCTCGATGAGTCGCAGGTGCGGCCGTACTTCGAGCTGGATCGAGTTCTCCGCGACGGCGTTTTCTTTGCGGCCAACAAGATGTACGGGATCACATTCAAGGAGCGCAAAGACATCCCGGTCTATCAGCCCGATGTTCGCGTGTTCGAGGTCTTCGACACCGACGGAAAATCGCTCGCGCTTTTCTACGGCGACTTTTTCTCGCGCGACAACAAGAGCGGCGGCGCGTGGACCGGCGGCTTCGTCGGCCAGAGCAAATTGTTAGGCACGCGGCCGGTCGTCTACAACGTCGAGAATTTCACGAAGCCGGCGGCCGGTCAGCCCGCGCTCCTCAGCTTCAGCGAAGTCACGACGATGTTCCACGAATTCGGACACGCGCTGCACAGCATCTTCTCCAACGTGAAGTATTCGGGCGGTTCTCAGGTGCCGCGCGACTTCGTCGAGTTTCCGTCGCAGTTCAACGAGCATTGGGCACTCGAGCCAACCGTGTTCGCGAATTATGCGAAGCACTATCAGACCGGACAGCCGATGCCGGCGGCGCTCGTGGAAAAAATCAAGCGCGCGGGCACATTCAATCAAGGCTTTGCGACGACCGAATACCTCGGCGCCGCGCTTCTCGACATGGCGTGGCACACGTTGCCGCCCGATGCGCCCATCCAGGACGCAGCGGCGTTCGAATCCGAGGCGCTGAAGCGATATCAGATCGACATGGCGGAGGTGCCGCCGCGATATCGTTCGACGTACTTCTCGCACATCTGGGGCGGCGGATATTCCGCGGGCTACTACGCCTATCTGTGGAGCGAAGTGCTGGATGACGACGCGTACTACTGGTTCCGCGAACACGGCGGCATGACGCGCGCGAATGGCCAGCGCTATCGCGACATGGTCCTCTCGAGAGGCGGAACGCAGGATCCGGCGGCGATGTACCGCGCGTTCCGAGGGCGCGATCCGATCGTGCAGCCGCTGCTCGAGGAACGGGGACTCACCACACCGCCCGCCCGGTAGGGACGGGGGTAAGGCCGGGTGGGCGGGCGGGGGATAGAATCCCCGCCCCATGCTCTTCGAGAAGACCCCGCCCGACGTTCAGGGCCTGCTGCCGATTCCGATCAAGCAGCTCGGTCTCAAGCTCGAAGGATCGCCGATCGAGCGTTACGTCGAGCAGCTTTTCAAAGAGCTGGAGGCGAAAGGTCTGCAGCATTTTCGTCCGGCGTTCTATCTCACCAGCGAGTGGGGATGTCCGTCCGAGGAGCCGATCATCGGCGTGCCGTTTTATCTGGCCGATCCGCGGTTAGGCGCGATCGAGAGCGCGGTCAACGACATCGAGAACGAGCGCGAGATCATGATGTACATGCGCCACGAAGCGGGCCACGCGTTCAACTACGCATACGAGCTTTACAAGACCGACGAATGGCGCGAGACCTTCGGTCCGTTCCGGCGTCCGTATCGCGATCACTATCGATTCGTTCCGTTCTCGCGCAACTTCGTGCGCCACATCGCGGGCTGGTACGCGCAGAAACATCCCGACGAGGACTTCGCGGAAACGTTCGCGGTGTGGCTTACCCCGCGCTCCAAGTGGCGCGAGAAATACAAGAATTGGCCGGCGATCAAGAAGCTTCGCTTCGTCGATCGCGTCGCTGACAGCCTCAGCTCCACCCCGCCCGTGCGCCCGTTAGGCGAGACGGATTTCACGGTCGCGGACATGAAGGAAACGATCGAGGAGTTTTACAAGAGCAACAACTCCGACGAGTCGGAGGTCATCTCCGAACTGGCGCTGGACGTCGATCTCGATGACATCTTCCTGGCCACCGACGATGTCGTCGAAGAGCGCCGCCGCAAGGCATCGGAAGTCGTCGACGAACATCGAAAAGAAATCGTCGACAAAGTGAGCTACTGGACGGGCGCGCGCCGCTCGCTGGTCAAGACGCTGGTGGAAGCGATCGCGCGCAAAGTCGATGAGCTAACGCTGGTGGTCGACAAGAACCGCGAGAGCGAGCAGATCGTGGAACTGACGGTCTACATCACCACGCTGATGATGAATTTCTTCGCGGCCCGGCGCATCCCCCAGCGCAAGAACGGAGAATAACGCGAATTGTCGTAAAATATAACGATACCAATTTGTCGTT
This sequence comes from Thermoanaerobaculia bacterium, assembly GCA_036559905.1. Lineage (GTDB taxonomy): Bacteria > Acidobacteriota > Thermoanaerobaculia > Gp7-AA8 > Gp7-AA8 > Gp7-AA10. The sequence goes on from DATBSF010000396.1 coordinate 16,850, forward strand.
ATGAAGATCGGCATTCTGTATGAGGTGTGGGGCGAGACCGAAGAGTATCCGGGCGCGAAGGATACCGACGATGACGATACGACAATCCGTCGCCGCCGGAAGCGGCCGAAGCTAGACCGCGAAGAGGTCTTCCAGGCGCTCACGAAACTCGGTCACGAGCCGTCGTACATCGAGCTCGATGGACGCGACACGACCCTCTTCGCGCTCGCGAAAAGCAAAGTCGATCTGATCTTCAACCTGGTCGAGTCCTATGCCGGCGACGACTCGAAGGACATGAACGTTCCCGCGTTCATGGACCTGGTCGGTGTGCATTACACCGGATCCGGACCGCAGGGACTCCTGCTGGCGCAGGACAAGGCGCTCGCAAAGAAGATCGTCGAATTCCATGGCCTCAAGACGCCGTTCTCGGCGGTCTCGCATCGCGGCCGCGTCGACTACGCACACGACGTGAAATTTCCATTGATCGTGAAGCCGGTCTCCGAGGATGGATCGATCGGCATCAACACGGACTCGGTGGTCCATTCGGTCAAAGAGCTGATGGACCAGATTCACGCGCTGCATGAAGAGCTGGATGTGCCCATCCTGATCGAGGAGTACATCGAGGGCCGCGAAATCTACGCCGGGATCATCGGCAACCGGCCGCCCGAGGCTCTGCCGCTCGTCGAGTTGGATCTGTCGAAGCTGCCCGCCGACACGCCGAAGATCGCCGGCCGCGAAGTGAAATTCGACAAAGAGAGCGAAGAGTACAAGCTGACTAAATCGGCACTCGCGAAAGACCTCGACGAGGATGTGGTCGAGAAGCTCCAGGAGGCGGCCAAGACGACGTATCGCGCGCTCAAGCTGCGCGACTACGGACGCATCGACATGCGCCTGGCAAAGGACGGCACGATCTACGTCATCGAGGCGAACCCGAATCCGTGGCTTTCGTCGCAGGCGGAGTTCGCGATGGCGGCCCGAGGGAGCGACCGGACCTACAACGAGATGATCAAGACGATCGTCGAGGTCGCGGTCGCGCGCTACGAAGACTGAGCGATCACTTCCCTCCGACAGTGGCCATCAGCACGACGATCACCGCCCGGTCGCCCATCGTCGTCGTGCCGATCACCACTTTCTCCCCTTCACGAATCGTGATCGGCGTCTCGAAGCCGACCGACTGATACACCGTGTCCTTGCTGACTTTGATCGGCACGCGCAGCCCGAAGTTGACGCTCTGCACAGAAACCGATTGTCGATCGGTTCCCTGATCGGTCGTGATGTTCCGAAGCTTGTAGTTGTAGAAAACCGGACGTTCGGCGCTTGTCGGAACGCCGATGAGTTTCGACTCGGCAACGCCGGACCCTTCGATACCGTCACCCGCGCGCGTGTGTTGAATATTCGCGGCCAGCAGTCCGTAATGCGAGTAGCGCAACGTCGCCTGCAATTGCTTCACGACCGATGCGAGATCGTCAGGCACTGCCCCACCATCGAGCGGCATCTTCGAGCCGATCAGCAGCGAGATCCTGAGCTCGATGTCGGGCGCGGCGGGCGCGGGGCGATCGAGACGTCCGATCGCTTCCTCGATTGCGGCGATGTTCTCCGGAAAATCGCGCACCGTGATGGTGTGCATCTCGTCATTCCAGGAGAAGTCGGCGCCCTTCGTTCCGCTGCCGAGCGTTTTGATCGCGAGCGAAATGTCGTGCGGTCTGCGGTGCTGGACCTGGAACATTTTCGTGCGCAGCTTGCCCTCCGGCTCCTGCGCGAAGATTGCGGCCGCGAAAAACAGAATCGAGATGAGAGTTGCAATACGTTTCATGACGTTCTCCTAACGTTGCGCGATCCAGATGATGCGTACATTCGGATCGGCGGTTTGAATGTTCATCGTGATGTCGGAATCGGATGGCGGCCCGCCGGTCGAGGCAACGACCTGCTCGGCCTTGTGCCGCGGTTTCGGGGATGGCTTCACGGGTGGATGTTGCGCGACTTCGATCGCCGGAGCGGGAGGCGCGACGATCGGAACTGTCTTGTGCACCGCCGCCGGCAGTTTCGCGGGCGGCTGGGGACGCGGGAGAAAAATGAAGATGAGCGCGATCGCCGCTGCCGTCGCGAGCGCGACTCGAAATACGATCGGAGCGATCGGCCGGCGCTCGAGCTTCGCCAGCACTTCGCGTCGGACTTCCGCGAAATCGGAATCGCGCAGCGGCAGCGGTCCACGAAAGTCCGTCATCGGCCGCTCTCCATGAGTTTTCGAATCTTCGCGCGGGCGTTGCTGATCTGCACGCGCACCGTCGCAGGACTGCTGCCCAGGATGGATGCGACTTCGTCCGTCGGGAGCTCTTCGATGTCGCGAAGGATGATCGCGAACCGCTCCTTGCGCGGCAGTTGGTCGATCGCCCGCATCAGCCGCGCGACATCGTCCTTCATGACGAAATCGACTTCGCGTGCGCGCGCCTCAGCCGCATGCTCGATCGGCAAGAAGAGGCGCCAGCGACGGCGGCGCGAATCGAGATCGCGACAGACGTTGACCGCGATCCGATACAACCAGCCGAAGAAGTCGCGCTGCTCGTCGTAGCGATCGAGGTGGCGGAAGACGCGCACAAACGTCTCCTGCAGCGCCTCCTTCACCTCCTCGGCATCTCCCAGGATGTTCCAGGCGAGCGATGCGATACGGCGTTCGGTAGCGAGCATGATCGTTTCGAAGGCACGGCTGTCACCCGACCGGGCTGCCCGGATGCTGGCGAGAAGACTCTCGGATTCGTCCATCATCACGGGGGCGGCGGTCATCGCGTCATGCCGTCTCATTACGCTCTACCGAGGTAGGACGAAAAGCGTTTATCGGGGTGTCGGTACTAGAATCCGCGAATGCTATTAGCTGCGTTGGTTGCATTCACCGTCGGAACGGCTACGGCGGCGCCCGGCCAGAAA
>DATBSF010000397.1:0-6604 GCA_036559905.1 Thermoanaerobaculia bacterium
AAGTCTCTCCGTGCGCATTTCTTGCGCCAGGGCGTCGTGGTCGTACTCGATCGGTATGAACTCCACATCGACCTGCGATCCGGAGATCGTCAACATCGTGTACCAGACGTTCGTTTTTCCGTCATTCGCGGGACGGCCGATGACGCCGGCGTTCACGATGTGACGATTGCCCGTCAGACGCTTGTGCCAATGCAATCCGCTGTGCGTACAGACGATCACATCGGAGGCGAAGTCTTCGCACATTTTCTCGAGGAACGGATCGGGTGATGTCGAACGCCACAGAAACTCATTGATCTTTCGTGGCGAGCCGTGCGAAAGAAGAATGCGCGTGCCGCCAACGTCGAGCCGCACCGATTTTGGCAGCGTCCCCATCCACTTCTTGTGCGAATCGGAAGTGTTTTTCGCGGTGTAATCGTAAGAAATCTGCGCGTAGAAGTTGTCGCGCGGATCGGTGTAACCGCAGTGGCAATCGTCGGCGCCGCTCGAGAGCGACTCTTCGTAGTTTCCCTGAATTCCGGGAACGTTGCGATCGATCAGCAAATCGGGAATGCGATCGGGATACGGTCCGAAGGCGCCGAGGTCGCCGAGAAACCAGGTCGCGTCGGCGCCGCGCTGCGCGATGTCCGACAGCGTCGCGACGAGTGCGTGATAGTTCGAGTAAATCCCACCGATGAGCGCCAGGCGAGTCATGTCCGACATGTCACTCCCTCAACCCAGCACGTGTGGCACGCTCCGTAACGAAGAGGGAACGGCCGCAGCGTTTCGGTCAGCGTTTCGCCCATGCGCGCGTCGGGAACGTCGATCAGAATCGGACAAACGTAGACGCCCTTACTCGTGACCATGCGGCACGACGAGCACTGCAACATCTCGGCATCCGACTCGGTCAGCTCCGAATCGGGGATGCGTTCCCAGGCCTCGTACGCGCGCGAGCGATGTTCCTCCGCGCCGATGCGAAAGAGAGGCAGGACTTTCAGCCGAGGTTTGGTGAAGCCGAACGAGCGGACCAGATCGAGAAAGCGCGCGCGCCCTGCGTCGCTGCGCACACCCTCCGCAGTTTCCGTCACGGTGATCACGGGATTGATTCCGACCTCCGCGAGATTGCGCAGACCGATCATCACGCGCTCCCACACGCCCGCTCCGCGGATCGCGTCGTGCGACGCGGCGTCGTAGCCATCGAGACTCACGCGGATGTCGAGCGAGTATTCGCTCGCGTTGCTGAGCTCGCGCAGCTGCCCGCACACTTCTTTGCGCAAGAGCATGCCGTTCGTCAGCACTGTCGCCGGTCCCTGTTTCAGCGTTGCGGCGAGAATCGGAATCATTTCGCGATTCAAAAACGGTTCGCCGCCGGTGAAGTAGTACTCCTTCACGCCGATCTCCCTCGCCTCGGCAAGGCGCGATTCGACCTCCGCGAGCGAGAGCATCTCGTGCGATCGATTCGTCGGCGACGACGAAATGAAACAGTGCGTGCACTCGATGTTGCAGATCGTTCCGGCAACCTGGAACCAGAGCGTGTCGAGCGCTCGCATCGGAACGTGGGGCGTCATGGCGAGCGAGAACGAGTTTACTCCTGACGGTAGAATGCCGCGCGCATGCGCCTGGGTGTCACGAGCGAAATCGGAAAACTGAAGAGCGTGCTGGTCCATTTGCCCGGGCGGGAAATCGACGTCATGGTGCCGCCAATGATGGCGCAGCTTCTGTTCGACGACATCCTGTTCGGACAGCTCGCGCGGGAAGAACACCGGCGATTTCAACAACTTCTGCGGTTCGTTGCAGAGGAGGTCTACGACGTCCAGGACCTTCTCGAGGAGGTCCTCGACGACGAAGAGACGCGCCGAATGATCGTCCGCGATCTCGCGAAGCGCAACAAACTCGGTCGTCGCCTGACGTCGTCGCTCGCCGAGCAGCGGCCGGCTGCGCTCGCTGAAGTTCTCATCGGCGGCATTCCGAACGAGCGACAGGACTCGGGAGGGGAGCTGCCGCGATTCGATCTGTCGCCGATTCCGAATTACTTCTTCACGCGCGATCCGCAGGTGGTTCTCGGATCGGGTGTCGTGGTGTGCGGAATGGCGACGCGCGCGCGGCGTCGCGAAGCGTTGCTCTCGAAATACATCTTTGAATACCATCCCGCATTTCGCGACGCCTGTCAGTTCAAGGTCGATTTCATGGAGGGCGATGCCCAGGAGCGATCGCCGCGAAAGGGCTCGCCGACAATCGAAGGGGGCGATGTTCTCGTCGCGCGACGCGATCTCATCATCGTCGGTCAGACCGAACGCACGAACAGCATCGCGATCAAACAGCTCGCGCAATCGCTGCGCGACGTCAACTCCGGTGTGAAGACGGTGGTGGTCGTCGAACTGCCGAAGCAGCGATCATTCATGCATCTCGATACCGTCTTCACGTTCACGAGCGCGGACGAATGCCTGATTTATCCGCCGGTGATTCTTCCGGGCGGCGGGCAGGCCGCGAAGGTCACGTCGATCGATCTCACGAAGAAATCGATCTCGTACGCGGCGCAGAAATCTTTGCTGGCGACGCTTCGGCGGCACGGCATGGATCTCGATCCCATCTACTGCGGCGGAAAGAAAGCGATCGATCAGCAGCGCGAGCAATGGACGGACGGCGCGAACGCGTTCACGCTGGCACCGGGAATCGTGATGCTGTACGAGCGCAACGTGCGGACTGCGGAAGAATTGTCGTCGCACGGCTATCAGATCGTCTACGAAGACGACCTGCTCCTCGGCCGCGCCGAGCTCGAAACGTGGACGAAGAAAAAATACGCGATTCAGATTCAGGGTCACGAGCTGTCGCGCGCCCGCGGTGGGCCGCGATGCATGACGATGCCGCTCGAGCGCGATGACGCCTGACACGCCGGGTCGCAAACTCGCGGTGGTCGCGTTCGGCGGCAACGCGCTGCTCCGGCCCGAGGACCGCGGAACGCACGAGGAGCAGATCGCACGCGCGAAGCAAGCGGCGCGCTGGCTGGCGGAGCTCGTCATCCGCGGCTACCACGTCATCGTCGTGCACGGAAATGGTCCGCAGGTCGGCAACATCCTGATTCAGGCCGAGGAGGCCTCGACGAAAGTGCCGCCGCAGTCGCTCGACGTTGCGGTCGCGCAGACCGAAGGCTCGATGGGATTTCTGCTGCAGCAGGCGATTCGTAATCGACTCGATAGCATCGGCTCGGGCGGGCAGGTCGCAACGGTTTTGACGGAAGTCGAAGTCGACGTCAACGATCCGGCGTTCAAGCGACCGACGAAACCGATCGGCCCTTTCTTCACCCGCTACCGCGCCGAAGCTCTCGAACGCGACCTCGGCTGGACGATGCGCGAGGACGCGGGACGCGGATGGCGTCACGTCGTGCCGTCCCCGCGGCCGTTGCGCATCCTCAACACCGGCGTCATCACGCACATGCTCGAAGACGCGAGAGTCGTGATCGCGGCCGGCGGCGGAGGAATCCCAGTCGTGCGCGGCCGCGACGGTCAATGGCGTGGCATCGAGGCGGTCATCGACAAGGACTTCGCATCGGCGCTGCTCGCGGCTGAATTGAAAGCCGAGCTGTATGTGATCCTGACCGGCGTTGCCACAGTCGCTCTCGATTTCGGGAAGCCGACAGAGCGCGCGATCGAGCGTCTAACGGTCGACGAAGCCGAACGGCATTTCAAGGAAGGTCAGTTCCCAGCCGGTTCGATGGGACCGAAAATCGAAGCCGCGATCCAGTTCGTGCGCGCGACGGGAAGCGAAGTGTTGATCACCGACGTCGAACATTTCCGCGACGCGTTGGAAGGGCGGGCGGGGACGCGCGTCACGCGCTAGGTTTCTTCTTGCACTCGTCGCACGGGCAGATCGCGCGCAACCGGTCGTACGTCCACATCCCGTAATTGTGGCCATCGGCCCAGTTCGGCTGGAGCGCGTAATTGCCGACCGTCGTCACGCTGTTGAGCTGAAACGACGACGGCGTGTAGCGCGGCTTCGGCCCCATCGCCAGGCGGCCGAAAAGATCGGGCTCACCCGAGCATCCCGCGCATGGGCACGCACGGCGAAGCTCTTCGAGCGAATAGTATGATTCGTGGCCGTCGTCCCAGACGACGACGAGCTCGTTTCCGAGTACTTGCCAGTTTTGAGGTCGCATCAACGATGAACGATGAACGATGAACGATGAACTGACAGTAGGAGTTCATCGTTCATCGTTCCGCGTTCATCGTTCACAAACATGCCGACTTACAAATTGACAATCGAGTACGAGGGAACTCGCTACTCCGGTTGGCAGGCGCAGGGTAACACGCCGAAAACGATCCAGGGCCGGCTGCTGCGCATCGCGAGCGAGGTGTTCGGCGACGCCGACATCGGCGGAGCGGGGCGGACGGACGCCGGAGTGCACGCCGCGGCCCAGGTCGCACACCTTCGGATTCACAAAGCCATTGATCCGATTCTCATGACGCGCAAGATGAACGATCTGCTGCCCCACGACATCAACATCCTCGACGCGGTGCGCGCCAGCGATCGCTTTCACGCGCGACACGACGCGGTCTCGCGTGTCTACCTCTATCAGATCGCGACGCGCCGCACGGCGTTCGCGAAATCCTTCGTGTGGTGGATCAAAGACCGGCTCGACTTCGATGCGATGCGTAAGGCTGCGGCGGTGATTCCGGGGCGCCACGATTTCAGCGCGTTCACCGATCGCCGCCTGAAAGCCGATGAATCGCGCATCGTCGTCGTGGATGGCTTCGACATCACGCAGGAAAACGATCTGATTCTCATCCGCATTGTCGCGTCGCATTTCCTCTGGAAGATGGTTCGGAAACTCGTCGCGTATCTCGTCGAGATCGGCCGCGGCGCGCCGAACGATCTGGAAAAACGCCTCCGCGACGACGCCGAGATCTTTCAACCGACTGCTCCACCATCGGGACTCTTTCTGGAGGCAGTCACTTATGGCGAGCCGTTCGCGCGGCCGCTCGCGTCGATCGTTCCGGTGTTCAGCAGACGATGAGCGAGAACGAGATCATCGCGCGGCTCAGCCGGCTGTTTCCTCGCATCGGCGATGATGCGGCGGTCCTCGACGATCTCGTCATCACCACCGACATGCTGATAGAGGATGTCGACTTCACGCGCGTCATCCCGATCGAGTTCATCGCGCGAAAGAGTCTGGTCGCGAATCTTTCGGATCTCGCCGCGATGGGCGCGACGCCGGCGTACGCGGTGGTCGCGCTCGGCGCGCCGGCGTGGCTCGACATCCCGAGTTTCATGCAGGCGATGGCTGACGCGGCGAAGAAGTACTCGATCGAAATCGTCGGCGGCGATCTGTCGCGCGCCGAGAAGATGATCGTTTCGATCACAGCGGTCGGTCGCGCGACGCGACCTTTGCTCCGCAGCGGCGCCAAGTCAGGAGATCGCATCTACGTCAGCCGCCCGCTCGGCGCGTCCGCCGCCGGTCTCGTGCTGCTGAAACGCGGCTGGTCGCTCGAGCCGCCGCCCGATCTGCCGTACGCGCAACGCGAGTTCGCGGCCGCGATCATTCGCCGTCATGTCGATCCTGAGCCCGAGGTTGCGCTTGGGATCGTGCTGGCGTCGATCGAAGCGGTGACCGCATGCATCGACATCTCGGACGGCCTGTCGACGGACTTGCATCATCTCTGCGAAGCCTCCGGTGTCGGCGCGGAGATCGAACGCGAACGCATCCCGATCTTCGCCGACCTTCGCAGCGCGGGACCAACCCTCGGCATCGACGTCCGCAACGCGGTGCTCAATGGCGGCGAGGAGTTTGCGTTGCTGTTCACGTCATCGCTGCGCGAATCGGAGCTGAGTCAGCGCGCCGGACGCCCTGTCTACGCGATCGGCCGCATCACGAAAGAAAAAGAGGTGCGCATCGATGGCGAGCCGCTACGCGCCGGCGGTTTCGATCACTTTGCGTGAGCGCGATGCGCGAGGTTCGATGCGACGGCGCAAACGAACGCTCCGATGCCGAGGGTCGTGCGAACAGCGTGGGCGCGGGTCCAGTTGCGAACGAGCGAGTGCGAACGATCGCTCGGATAATCGCTGGGCGGCTGTTCCTCGAGCTCCTTGTTGATCGGAACGGTCACCATGATCGTGGCGGCGAGCACGCCCGCAAGCGCGACCGCCGTTGCCGTGTCGAGCACGCGTTTGATCGGACGCACGTGGCGCGATCCGACCGCCAAGGTCACCGCCGTGCCTAACGCGACGGGGCCGATCGCGTTGAAGTAGCTTCGGTTCGCGAGGTCCAGCGCGCGCCGCTCCGGCGGCAATTCGTGTTCCCAGCCCGGCATCAGCGCGGCGTCTCCAAAACCGAGGGAACCGGCAAGGAGACCCGAGCTGGTGAGGTTGATGAACCGGAGAATCGACTCAATCGATCGATTCATGCCGGGAAAATAGTAACACTATTTGTATACGAATCGCAGCGGGGCTACTTCTGGAGCCGTTTCTCGAGCTCCTGCAGCCGCTTTTCGAGAGCGCGGATCTGCGAGCGCAGCTCCTCGTTCTCGTTCGACGGGAGAAGGCGCTTGTGCCATTCGCCGTCGGGTGGGAACGGCATGATGTGGTCCAGCCCTTTGAAGTTGAACGCCCGGAACTCCGGCATCTCGCGCTCCTC
>DATBSF010000398.1:0-2222 GCA_036559905.1 Thermoanaerobaculia bacterium
AGCGCATCGCGCGCTTCATCGACCGACTGGCACGTCGTCGAATCGGGCGTGGGGATCTTGTACTTGCGCATGAACTCTTTGGAGAAGACTTTCGAGCCTTCGAGCTCCGCCGCCAGACGCGTCGGTCCGAAGATCGTCAGACCGCGCTTCTGAAACTCATCGACGATGCCGAGGGTCAGGGGAAGCTCGGGGCCGACGATGGTCAGATCGATTTTGAGCTTCTCCGCGAAGTCGGCGAGCTCGATGATGTCGGCTACACCGATCGGTACGCAGTCGGCGACCTGAGCGATCCCAGCGTTCCCCGGCGCCGCGTAAAGTTCTTTCACCTGTGGCGACTGCCGCAGCTTCCAGCAGATCGCGTGCTCCCGACCACCCTGTCCGACGACGAGTACTCGCATGTTTACTGGATTTTACGGGACATCACGCGCTAACGGGAAGGATCAATGACGGCCTAAACGTTTTTCCGGCGACCAGCGTACCTATGGGACGATGGCCGCGGAACTCCATCTGATGATTCCTACCAAAGAGTCAGTCGAACCTGATGACCGGCAGCTCGTCGAGACAATCAGGAGCGGCGACAGCCACGCTTTCGAGCGTCTCGTGCGCCGCAAGACGTCGAAGGTGTACGCTCTCTGCTATCGAATCATCGGCAATTCCGAAGATGCGAAAGACATCTCGCAGCTCGTTTTCATCAAGCTGTGGGAGAACCTGGAAAAGTACGATCCGCGCTACGCGTTTGACACCTGGCTCTATCGAATGGTGACGAACGTGGCGATCGATTTCATCCGTAACCGGCAGTCGCGCGACCACGCCGTGAACTCGAACCTGCGTTTGGTGAAGACCTCCTCCGAGGCGGAGCAGGGCGTGGTCGTGCAGCGGAAAGAGATCGAGACGATCTTCAACGAAGTGTCCGCGGTGCTGTCGCCAAAACAGAAGGCGATCTTCGTCATGAATCAGATGGACGATCTGGCGTCGGCCGAAATCGCGAAGATTCTGAAATGCCGCGAGTCGACCGTCCGCAATCATCTCTTCAACGCCCGGAAACTGATGCAGCAGCAGTTGCAGAAGCGGTATCCGGAGTACGCCCAGCTCTGGAGGAACCGATGATCACATGCGATGCGTTCCGCGCACAGTTCGCGCCTGCGACCGATGATGCGGCGCTGCTCGACCATCTCCGCTCCTGCGACGCCTGCCTGACCTTCGCGGCCGAGAGAGACGGAGATGTTCTGTTCCGGGCACTGGGTGGCGGCGAGCTCGTGCCGCCCGGCGGCGTCGATGCGTTCGTCGATGACGTCATGCGCGCGGTGCACATCCGCTCCGCGGAGAACAGCGTCTCCTCACGCGGAGTGCGCTGGCCGCGCAAAGTCGCCATCGCGGCGACCCTCGCCGCGGCGATCACCGGCGCGGCGACGATCTACGAGTACAACCGCGCTCCCATCGTGATGCCGCCGGTCGCGCATCACGCAATCGCGATCAAATCGGCATCGAGGCCGATCATCGAATCCTACGACTCTCAGAAAGCGACGATCGTCGAAATGCCCATGGAGGGGGAGGATGTGAAGGTGGTCATGGTGTTCGACGATAGTCTGCCGGCGGATCTATGACGAAACGCGTTTTGATGGCGCTTTTCCTGGCGTTGGCGATGTGCGGTTCCGCGATCGCGGACGATGCTGACGCTCAGAAGAGCCTTTCGGTGAAGACATTCCAGTTCAAGCACAAGGACGCCGACAAAGCGGCGGCCATCGTGAAGGCGCTGATGAGCGCGGAGGGATCGATCTCGATCCAGCCGTCGACGAACTCGGTCGTCATCACCGATCGGCCGGAGAATATGAAAGCGATCGTTGCGGCACTCGCGCAGTTCGACACGCCGGCGCAAGCGTTCAAGCTGAGCGTTCGCCTCGTTGCTGCGTCACGCGTCGATCCCAGTGCGGCGCGCACGCCCGAAGAGTTGAAGGACATCGCGCCGAAGCTCGGCATGCTTCGGTACAACTCTTTCGAGAACCTCGGCTCCGCGAATATCGACGGTCATGAGGGCGAGCCGGGCATCGTCGATCTGACCGGCTATCGCGCTGACTTCCGTTTCGGCGATTACGATCCGACGAGCGACTCGGTGCAGATCAGCGACTTCAAGCTCGCGAAGCTGCAGGGCGATCAGCTCACACAACTGCTGAAGACGACGATCAACCTCAAGCTCGGCCAGACCGTGATCCTCGGCGCCACAA
>DATBSF010000399.1:0-19941 GCA_036559905.1 Thermoanaerobaculia bacterium
GTGCTCGATCGAGAAGACTGTCGCGCCGCGCATCGCTTCAAATCGCCAGACCGGGCCGAAGTTTCTGCTGATGAAGTCGAGAACGCGATCCGCATCGTGCTGCATGTTTTTCGGAACCTCGGTTGGGAGCTCGTCAACGACCAGGTTGTGCGTTCGCGCAGTCTCATGAAATCCGCGCGTGGTGAAAAAGGGGACGATGGATTCGAGGACCCCCGGCGTGAAGTAATTTCCAGGCTCGGCCGCGACGACGCGAACGCCGCGCGATTCGGCGTCGGCCAGAAGCGCCGATCCAATCCCGCGCAGCCGCCGCTCGCGATCGACAGCCAGGATCCGAAGGTACTTGCCGCAGGTGACCGCGATGCCTTCGAAATCGCCGAAGACGCGCGCCCGCGGCCCTCCCTCATAGCCCTCTCCGAAGCATTTCTCCTCGGCCACGCGCTCGAGCGCGTAGGGGATATCGTTCGCGCGCGTAAGCAGTTCACGAATCTGCGGCAGATCCCGGCTGGAAAGGTCTCGAATCACGACGCGATTATGGCCTCGCTTTCGCAGTAGAGAGCGGCATGGACAATGTCATTCGGTGTCCCTCCTGCGGACAGGCCAATCGAGTTCGAGAGCTCGCCGAGGGCGAAAAGGCGGTCTGCGCCAAGTGCAAGACGCCGCTCGATGCAACCGTAAACGGCGATGGCCATCCGGTAACCGTCAGCGACGCCGACTTCAAAAAGCAGATCGCGCAAGGGCCCGCGGTGGTCGATTTCTGGGCGCCGTGGTGCGGTCCCTGCCGCATGATCGGCCCGGTCATCGAGCAACTCGCTGGTGAGCGCAAGGACATCCGTTTCGCGAAGCTGAACGTCGATGAGAACCCGCGGACCTCGCAGGACTTCGGCGTTCACGGAATCCCGCTGTTGGTTTTCTTCAAGGACGGCGTCGAGCGTGGTCGGGTGGTAGGCGCCGTTCCGAAAGGACAGATCGAGGCCGCCATCCGCCAATACCTCGGCTGACCCTCTCATGGCTTTCCAACCCCGCGATTCGCTTCAACGCAGCGAGCTCGAGATGTTCGTGCGAAAGATCGGGGTGGTCATCGCCGCCGCGATTGCGGTCGCTCTGCTGTGGGCGGCGCGCGATGTTCTGATCCTCGTCTTCATCGCAGCGGTTCTGGCGGCCGGGATCTCGCCGGTCGTGCATCGCGTCCGCGTATGGGGGCGGCATCTCTTTCACAAGCACATCCCGCGCGGCACGGCCGTTCTCATCGTCTATCTGCCGTTTCTCGTCCTCGCGCTCGCGCTGCTCGTCTTCATGGTTCCTCGCTTTATCGATGACACGCGCGCGCTGAGCGCACAACTTCCGACGCTGCTCGAGAAGAACGTCCTCACGCCGCTCGAGCAATACGTTTCGATGAATCCCGTTCGCGAGTTTCTGAAGGACGGCATCGCGCTGCCTCGCGCGAGCGTGTTGTTTTATGTGCGCAGCGCGGCGACTGCAATCGCCGGGTTCATCGCAATCCTCTTCATGGTTGGTTACATGCTGGCCGATGCGCAGCGGCTGCGAAACATGATTCTGCTCATTTATCCGCCCGAGGTGCGGGCGGATCGGCGGGCGACGCTGACGCGAATGTCGCGCAGGATGAGCGCGTGGCTTTCGGCGCAATTAACGCTCGCGCTGATCATCGGCGTCGCCGTATTCATCGGCCTGATGGTTCTTCGCGTTCCGTACGCGTTGCCGCTGGCGATCTTCGCGACGTTCGGCGAGATGGTTCCCGTGATCGGGCCGATCGTCGGGATGGCGCCGGCACTCGCCATCGCGATCCTGCAGTCGCGCTGGCAGTTCTGGTCGTTGCTGGTGATGGTCCTCGTGCTGCAGAAATCGGAGAACCTCTTCATCGCGCCACGCATCATGTCGCGGAAGGTGCAGATCTCGCCGCTGGCAGTCTTCATCGCATTCATGGTGGGCGGAACAATCATGGGCATCGTCGGCGCGATCATCGCGATTCCGGCGGCTGTGATTCTGCAGGTGGCGTTCGAGGAGGTGTTCGTCGCGCGCCGCGAGCGGCGGCTGGATGTGGCGAGGGCGGGGACATTGAACAGGCGTGGGAAGGTTGGCGTCAGACAGGTTAACAGTTAACGGTTAACGGTTAGGAGATTGATAGCGATTTACTGTTAACCGTTAACCGTTAACTGTTAACATCACAACACAAGATGTGCCGAATCGCCGCGGTGATTCTCTCCTTCGTCGCCGCTCCGCTTCTTGCGCAAACCGACGGCTGGACCTTTCGCAGTCGCATCGAGCTTCGCGCGAATTACCGCGACAGCAACGCGGCGAAGTTCCAGCTCCGATTTCCGTTTCCGCCTACGTTCCTTCCGGTCGGACAAACTGTTGGATTTGAACAGACCGTCGATCCGGGACGTCACGCAGAGTTGAGCGTCGCGCAGATTCGTCTCGACGCGACGTACGGCACTGCGTTCACCGCGCACGCGCAGTTGCATGCGATCGACAAATACCGCCGGAATCCCACCAGCGAAGATCGAAAGATCGACGCGGACGAGCTCTATCTGCGCATCGGACAGAAGCCCGATTTCCTCGATCGCCCCGCCGGCTCATCGATCTTTCTGCAGATGGGAAAGTTCCCGAAGATGGAGCGGCAGCCGATTCGCCTTCTCGAGAGCTACGGCCTGGCGGCAACGGCATTCAATCGATTCGAGGACGTCGGCTTCATGGCCGGCGGCTCGATCGGACGCAATCTCTATTGGCGACTGCAGGCCACGAGTGGCAATCCGCTCTACTTTCGCGATCCGAATGCGCTTGCCGGCGATAACGGCATCAAAGAATTGCTGCTGCCGAATCCCGATCCGAAGCTGAAGTCGGGATTTCCGATCCTCTACAACACGGAGACGGAGGGCTACTTTCTAAAAACCGAGCACGTGCAATACGGGCAGGGGATTGGATACCGCTGGCAAAACGACGCGCAGACGTACGGCTTCGACGCCATCGCGTTTCACTATCGGCGCACGATGAGCTCTGAGGACAGCGCGCCCCTTTACGGAACCTTCTACGGCGTCGACATCGATCTTCTCAATGGCCCACTCGGTCGCAGCGGCTTGCCGTTGCACGGCGATAAAAAAGAGGAAACGGGTGCGCGTGTCTACATCGAGTGGCACGGTCTGACTTCCACGCTGCAATACACAAGTCAGTCGATCGCAGGACTCGGCCGCAACGGAGCCGAAGCCGAAGCCGGATATCAGATCCGCCTCGGCAACGCGATCGTTCCGTCGGTGCAGCCGACCGTCCGATGGAGCCGGCTGCGCAATCATTTCATCGGCGATCCGAATCTGTATCCCGCCCCCAGCATCTGGTGGGACTGGACGAAGACCGACTACGGCGTCCGCATCGGGCTACCGCGCAACAGCGACCTCACGGTTGAGCGCGCCAGGCACAACATTGCGTCGCCGAGGAAGTTCGATGCCGGGGAAACGCTGGTGACGCTGCGCGTCAGGATCTGAAGTGCCGAGTGCCGAGTGCCGAGTGCCGAGGGTATGTTTGCAGATCCGATACTTGGTTGACTTCTCGGCACTCGGCACTCGGCACTCGGCACTTTTTCTTGGTAACCATCGCGCGTTTCACCCGTCCAAATCTCGGAATTTGTTCCGCATCCGTCGGGTTCGCAAGCGCATTCGATGATCGCCCATTCGCTGAAACGTCAGGTACTTCTCACGATTCTGGCCGCTTTCGCGGCGACTGCAGCGTTCGCAACCAATCCTTCGTCGCGTTACGAGACACGGATGGTCTGGGACGCGCAAAACATGCACATGATCCTGTTCGGAGGCGTTACCGCCACCGATTCAGGTACTCGCAAGGTCTATCGCATCGGCGACACCTGGGAATGGACCGGCTCCCGCTGGATCCAGCGTTTCCCGGCGCATTCGCCGGCCGCGCGCGGCGCGCATGCGATGGTCTACGACACGACTCGGTCGCGCATCGTCCTCTTCGGCGGCCGATCGGATACCGCGGACCTCGGCGACACCTGGATCTACCAGAACAACGATTGGACCGAGCTCGATACGCCGACCGCCCCGCCGGGCCGACAGCTCGCCGGCGCGGCATACGATCCGGTGCGCGATCGCATCGTGATGTTTGGCGGGACGCAAACGAGTGCCGACCTGAAGACTCTCACGCCGGTTCACGACACGTGGGAGTTCGACGGAACGAATTGGAAACAGATCGGCGGAGAAGGTCCGGCGGTCGCGAAGCCGCTCCTCGCATACGACGCGGCGCGCAATCAGACCATCATGCTCGGGCTCGACAATAATGCCGCTACGCTGATGTATGCGTATGACGCCGCCGCCGGCACGTGGAGTCAGGTCAAACCGGCGCTTCTCCCGCCATGCGTCAACGAAGGCGGCCTCGCGTACCAGGATGTGAATCAGACGCTGATCTACACGGGCGGCGTCTGCAACAACGCAACCGGTACCGACGAGACCTACGAGTGGGATGGCACGAACTGGAACAAGATCACGCTGCTTCTCCCCGACACGCGCGTGTTCGGCGCAGCCTTCGCCTACGATCCCGATCGTCAGGTCACCACGCTCTTCGGCGGCTCTCCGGTCGTAGGATTGCCCGTCAGCGACACGTGGGTCTACGCGTCGGGAGCATGGCTCAGCGTCCCTGATTTCACGCGCCCTGGCCCGCGATCGCTATTCAGTTTCACCACCGACCCCGTAAACAACACGATATGGATGTACGGCGGAACCGATGACTTCACCACGTTCAGCGATTTCTGGCGTTATGACAACGGCACGTGGACCGAGGTCTCTGTCGAGGGGACGCCGATCGGTTGTCTGACGCCGTTGGCGGCGTTCGATACCGATCGCAGCAAGCTGGTTGTCGTCTGCGCCGACGCCTCCACGACGTACGAATGGGACGGCACGGCGTGGAAGGCCATTACTCCCTCCGTCAAGACTGTTCCGCCATTCCATCGCTTCGCGAGCCTGGCGTATGACCAGACGCTGAAGAAGACGGTGCTCTTCGGCGGATACGACGGAACGAACTACCTTGATCAAACCTGGTTATGGGACGGCGCGACCTGGACGCGGCAGAAGAATAAACCGCCGGCCGGACTTCGCACGCTCGCAGCGATGTGGTACGACCCGACGCTCAAGAAGACTGTGATGTACGGCGGCATCGGACGGCTGACCACCACCGACCGCATCACGCGCTACAGCGACATGTGGACATTCGACGGCAACGGATGGACGCAGCTCAATCCCGCCGGCGGCACGCCCGGCATGCGTTACGGCGCGCAGGTCACGATCGATCCGCGATCGAATCACGTTCTCCTGTTCGGCGGAATACGTGTCGACACGACTCCTCCGATTCCGCCATCGACGACGCCGGACCTGGTGCAGGTTTACGCCGACGACCAGTGGGAGTGGGACGGAAGTGTCTGGTCGCAGATCCATCCCGAGAACGTTCCGCCTGCGCGCGAGAACGGACGCATCGCGTTTGATCCGACTCGAAACGAGATGGTGATGTTCGCCGGCTACGCGGGACACTTCCTTTCGGACCTCTGGTCGTACAACCCGACGAAGTGGCAGGTCAAGATCCTCGACCCGATCGGTCCGCGGCGGCGCGTCGCGCCCTAGTCGATTTGGTGCTAACGTTGTCGGCCCCATGAGCGAGTCTCTCGTCGCTACGACGCCCATTTTCTCGCCCGCCGTCTTCCGCCGCAGCCTCGGCGACGCCCTCGAAATGGCGCACGGTGTCGACGCCGTTGCCGCCGAAGAGCGCGCCGGATCGCTCGCAAAGCGATCGCTGAAAAAAGAATCGAAGGTCTGGGGTTTGAAGCTGGCCATCAGCATGATGGATCTCACCACGCTGGAGGGGAAGGACACCCGCGGCAAGGTGTGGGCCCTCTGTCAGAAAGCGATGCGTCCCGATTCGTCCGATCCCGACATCCCGCATGTCGGCGCGGTCTGCGTCTATCCGACGATGGTCCCGTTCGTGAAGCAGGCGCTCGAGGGCAGCGGCGTGCACATCGCTTCAGTCGCCACCGGATTTCCCAGCGGCCAGACATTCACGTCGATCAAAGTCGAGGAGACGCGTCAGGTCGTCGCGGTGGGCGCCGACGAAGTCGACATGGTCATCGACCGCGGCGCATTTCTCTCCGGCGATTATCAGAAAGTGTTCGACGAAGTCGCGGAAGTGAAAGAGGCCTGCGGTCCGGCGCATCTCAAGGTCATCCTCGAGACGGGCGAGCTCGCGAATTACGATCAGGTGCGCAAGGCCTCGTTGATCGCGATGTACGCCGGAGGGGATTTCATCAAGACATCGACCGGGAAAGTCGGCGTCAATGCGACGCTGCCGGTGACGCTGGTGATGCTCGAGGCAATCCGCGACTTCTACCACGTGACCGGCAAGAAGATCGGAATGAAGCCAGCCGGCGGAATCTCGAACGCCAAGCTTTCACTCGCGTATCTCGTCCTCCTCTATGAGACCATGGGACCGGAATGGATGACGCCCGATCTGTTCCGGTTTGGTGCCTCGTCGCTGCTCAATGATGTGTTGATGCAGATTCGCAAGGAGAAGACGGGGGCGTATCAGTCGGGTGATTACTTTACGTTGGACTAGGAGGGGACGAGGAATGTTGAATGTTAAATGTTGAATGTTGAATGTTGAATGCGGAACGCTAACATTTAACATTAAACATTTAACATTCAACATTCCTCGTTTTCTATGACAACAACCCTCGAAACCCGCGATCGCCTCGCTCCCGGCGCCGCCAGCAGCAGCCTGGTGGAATGGCACTATTCCCCCTCCCTCGAAGCGACGGATCATTTCAAGCTCCAGAAGAAATACAACCTGTTCATCGGCGGCGAGTTCGTCGAGCCGCACTCCAGGCGCTGGTTCGAGACGATCAATCCGGCCACCGAAGAAACGCTCGCTGAAGTCGCGGAAGCGGACAACGAGGATGTCGATCGCGCCGTGCGCGAGGCGCGCAAGGCGTTCGAGAAATGGCGCAAGCTGGCGCCGAGCGAGCGCGCGAAGTACATCTTCCGCATCGCACGGCTGATTCAGGAAAAATCGCGCGCGCTGGCCGTCGTCGAGACGATGAACGGCGGAAAGCCGATCAAGGAATCGCGCGACATCGACATCCCGCTCGCGGCGGCGCACTTTTTCTACTACGCCGGATGGGCGGACAAGCTCGAATACGCGTTTCCGAATCGCAACGTCGCGCCGATCGGCGTGGCGGCGCAGATCATTCCGTGGAACTTCCCGTTGCTGATGGCGGCGTGGAAGCTCGCGCCCGCGCTGGCGGCCGGCAATACGATCGTGCTCAAGCCCGCTGAAACCACCCCGCTCACATCGCTGCTCCTCGGCGAGATCATTCAGGAAGCCGGCCTCCCGCCCGGTGTCGTGAACATCGTGACCGGCGGACCGCAGACCGGCGCTGCGGTCGCGGGACACAAAGATGTCGACAAGATCGCGTTCACCGGCTCGACGGAAGTCGGCAAGCGCATTCAGCGCGCGGTGGCGGGGACGAAGAAGAAGCTGACGCTCGAGTTAGGCGGCAAGGCGCCTAACATCGTCTTCGAGGACGCGCCGCTCGATCAGGCCATCGAAGGAATCATCAACGGAATCTATTTCAATCAGGGCCACGTCTGCTGCGCGGGATCGCGGCTGTTCGTGCAGGAGTCCATTGTCGAGCCGATCATCCGGAAGCTTCGCGATCGCATCGGCACCCTCCGCGTCGGCAATCCGCTCGACAAGAACACCGACGTCGGCGCGATCAACTCGCGCGCGCAGCTCGAGAAAATTCAGGAGCTCGTCGACAGCGGGATCGAAGAAGGCGCCGAGATGTTCCAGTCGTCGTGCCCCGTTCCCGATCGCGGCTTCTGGTTCCGTCCGACGTTCTTCACCGGCGTCGCGCAGTCGAGCCGCATCGCGCAGGAAGAGATCTTCGGTCCGGTGCTATCGGTGCTGACGTTCCGGACTGCGGAAGAGGCAATCGAGAAGGCGAACAACACGCCGTACGGTTTGTCGGCCGGCGTGTGGACGGAGAAGGGCTCGCGCATTCTGAAAATGGCGGCCAAGCTTCGCGCGGGCGTCATCTGGGCCAACACCTACAACAAGTTCGATCCGGCATCGCCGTTCGGCGGATTCAAGGAAAGCGGATACGGCCGGGAGGGCGGGCTTCACGGATTGAGCGGATACGTGACCCTGAGCTGACATGCCGCGCCTCAACGTTCGCAAGACCTACAAGCTCTACATCGGCGGCGAGTTTCCGCGCTCCGAGTCGGGCCGCTTCTATCCCGTGAACGACAAGGGAGGCGAATTGCTCGCTAACGCCTGCCGCGGATCGCGCAAGGATCTTCGCAATGCCATCCAGGCCGCGCGCAAAGCGTTCCCTGGTTGGAGCGGAAAGACGGCCTACAACCGCGGGCAGATTCTCTATCGCATCGCGGAAGTGTGCGAGTCGCGCGCGGCCGAGCTGGCCGATGAGCTTCGCAAGCAGGGCGTGCCGGCAGTCGAGGCACGCAGAGAGATCGATGCAGTGATCGATCGATGGGTCTACTACGCGGGGTGGAGCGACAAGTACGCGCAGGTCGTCGGATCTGTTAATCCGGTCGCCGGACCGTATTACAACTTCACGGTTCCCGAACCGACCGGCGTCGTTGGCGTGGTCGCGCCCGAAGATCCGTCGCTGCTTGGATTTGTCAGCCGCATCGCACCCGCAATGGTCGGTGGCAACACCGTCGTCGCGATCCCTTCCGAGTCGCGGCCGCTGGCCGCCATCACCCTCGGCGAAGTCTTTCAGACGTCCGACGTTCCCGGCGGCGTTGTCAACATTGTCTCCGGCCTGAAGAGTGAGCTCATCCCGTGGCTGGCGTCGCACATGGATGTGAACGCGATCGACGCCACCGGCGTGAAAGCCGACGGATTGGCGGCGCTGCAGAAGGCGGCCGCCGAAAATGTGAAGCGCATCGTGCGCTTCGACGCCGATTCAATCGGCTGGTCTGACACACGTCTCTCGCAGTCGCCATATGCCATCTACGATTTTCAGGAGATGAAGACCGTGTGGCATCCGATGGGGATGTGAGGGAAGCGGCGCGAAGCGCCGCGGACACTCATCCTGAGCGGGCGCAGCGAGTCGAAGGATCTCTCACTACTCACGAGCGGTCACTGCACGCTTCCGCCGACCCCTTCAAGTCGGGCGATGGTGCGGTCGAGTCGGCGGCGCGTGCTCGGTACTTTCTTGCGGTAGTTTTCGGTCTCTGGCAGTGACGCAATCAGTCCGGCGAGCATGCGCTTCACGTTGTGCGAGCCGCCGTTGTACAGCGCCGCGGTCATCTCTTCCACGTCGCGATCGTGTCTGGCCAGCATGCGCGCCTCCTCCGCTTTGTGCTCGAGATGCCGCACCAGGAACGCTGCCATGTCGGTCGGTGAGAAGCGCACATCGAGTTGCTCAGCCAGATACTTGCCTGCCGGATAGGGCATGCTTTTCTTGACCGTCGAGGCAGGAAGGCGGAAGCGCTCCTCGAGCATCCGGTCGCGTTCGGCCATCAGCTCGCGCTGATAGCGATCCCAGTGATCCACCTGCATCCTCTTCAGATCACGGTATTCCTTGCGCACCCGATCGCGATAGCTGCGAAGCTCCGCGTGGCTGCCCACATCGAGCAACCTGGCAAGCTCTCGCAATCGCTTCAGGTTGTGGCGCTTCGCTGTGCCGATGGCATCGAAGTAGTCCGACGCAGCGTACGGATGGAGGAGGTCGAGCTCGTCGATTCCTTCCAGACGAAGATCGAATGCCGATTCGAGAAGCCGTTTGGCGCGACGGCGCGTCTTTGCGTCGTCGCGCGCAACGACAAGAGAAGCGATCGTGTCGGCATCGCCGAGAGGCTTCTTCACGATGTAGGCGCGGGCGCCGATCAGGTAATCATCCGTGACGTAGAGCTTTCCTTCGCAGCGCTCCTCGCGGCACGCGATCGGCGTCGCCTGCGCCAACCCGACCGCCCCCGCCTCGGAGACATCGAGAATCTTGCCGTTCGTTTCCGCGTGGGCGATCGCAAGCAAGAGCGTGACGGACGACGAGCCCGTGCCGTGGCGCGAGGCCTGATCGATGACGTCGACCAACTCTTCCGGATCGCTCGTCCACATTTTGGCCAGCTCCGCCGCGAGCGCCTTGACTCGCTTGTCAATCTTCGCAGTCGCCGCTTCGGTCAGCGTCGGCACGGCGCTCGAAGGCTCGGACGGCGGTAACTCGACGGGCGCCGGTGCGACCACCGTTGCTTTCAGCGGCAGCTGAGCTGCCGGCTCCGGATGGCGGAAAGAGATCGCAGCCAAGCCGGAGGCGATGGCGAGCGCAGATACAACGTAGGCGGCGATTCCCCAGTCGCGTGACATGGACCGATCTCTCTCTCTAATCAGTACCGATTCGCGAACGATCTGACGATTACGATAGTCGGTTGCTACCGATTCGGCACACTGTGATCGGCGTCACGTTTGCGAGAGGACGTCCGCTGTCGATCGCACGCGTCCCAGTCGCGGGAAGATCCTCTTGACCGCGAAGTTGTGCGCTTCCGCATCGAAGCTGCTCATCGCATCCTCGGCGAACACGATCTCGTAGTTGCGCTCCCAGGCGTCGCGCGCTGTCGACTCGACGCCGAAGTTCGTCGCGATTCCGCACAGCACGATCGTTTGGATCCCGCGCCGGCGCAGTTGCAGATCGAGATCCGTTCCGTAGAACGCGCCCCACTGTCGCTTCGTGATGATGATGTCGCCGTCGCGCGGTCCGATCTCCGAGACGAAGTCCGACCAGTCGGGCGGAAGTTGCGTGGGCGGGTTCGGCGAATCGACGGGCTGCTGCAGCGCGTCGCTGCGATCGGCAGCGAACGCAACGTGCACGAGCACAACCGGCGCGCCGATCTCACGACATCGATTGGCGAGCTGTGCCGATCGTGCCACGACATCGGCGGAGGAGTGCGGCGCGGTCTGCCGCGCGACGATTCCCTTCTGCAGATCGATGACGACGAGCGCGATCACGTTTACACGAAAATGCCCGTTCCCTGGCCATTAGGAACGGGCTCAGCGCGCTAGAGTGCGCCGTCTGGGTCGCTGCGATTCAACGGATCAGCGACGTGCACAATCTAATTCCGGATTGCGGCGACGGCAAGTGTATTTTTCGGAAGCTGTCCCTCAATGAATGTATCCGAGTGCGCGAAGCGCCTTCTCGCGCTCGCGCGCCGCGTCAGTGTGATCCTGTTTTTCTGCTTTCGGCAGATGGATGCTCGCGGCGTATTGGGGCGCCCCCGATGTGAATAGTGATACGAGCGAGCGCGGATAATCCGGAAAGCGCGCCGGAAACGCCGACCAGTTGATACCCGCCAAGTCGTAAATGGTCGGGGCCAGGTTCGCGATCGAGACCTTGCGATCAACCAGACGGGTCGTCGTTCGCATTTTCGGCGGCAGCACGATGAGCATCGGGACGTGATGCGTCGATTCGTAATCTCCGCGATCGCCGAACATGTGCGTGATCAAGTCTGACTCTCCAAAAGCTTCGCCATGGTCGGAGGTAACGATGACGATCGTGTTGTCCAGCAGATTCTCGCGTTCGGCTGCCGCGAAGAACTGCTGCAATGCTGCGTCCGTTCCCCGCACTGTCGCGCGATAGCGACTCCGATAAATCGCGCGGGCCTCGGGTGAAAGATCGATCGCTGTCAGCGATTTCGAACCTGCCTCCGCGATTTTCGCTTTGACGTATGCCCGCCGCTTCAGATCTGGAATGGAGTCGGGATCCAGCAGCTCTCTGCCGAGACGGCGGCCAAGAACATCGCCGTTGAAACCTGGCGGAACGTGCTGCTCGGGCGGATAGATCGCAGGATCGGGAATGTATGGCTCATGCGGATCGACGAGATTTACGAATCCGAAAAAGGGAGCCTGCGCTTCGCGGATCTGGTCAAGAAAAATCGGCAGAAGACGATCCGCCGAGAAGAAGATCATCGCACGGGTATGCGCGGTCGGTCGGCAATTGAAAATCGCAAGCCTTGCGTCGATGTCGGTCATGTCGGCATAGGCATCGAGAATGGATCCAGTGGTGACGTCGCCAGGCTGCTTGAAATCGGCGAAGCCCGCGAAGACTGGCATCTGTCTACTGCCGATCAGACTATTCGCGACGGTTGCAAACGTGTAGTAGCCGGCATTGGCCAGTTGCTGCGGGAGGCCGTAGTCGGGACGATCGTCATCCGTACCCAATCCATCTCGAAAACCGGTGAACATCGAGAAATGCGAAGTCGGTGTGAAGTCATGCGTCGAATACGCATTCGTAAACACGACTCCGCGAGATGCCAGCGACGCAAGAAAAGGAGTGTTGTTGCGGGATGGATCGGGGAAAGACGTCGCGCTGTAGCGCAGGGTGTCGATGACGACCAGGAGGATGTTGGGTGGATTCGACGGTCTGGGCTGTGCGGGAAGGCCGCCCCCGCTGAAAAGTAGCAGGCAGAGGCCGAGTGACCAAGGACGCACGCTAAGAAGACGGATCAAGGCGAAAGGCGTTTACTTCCGGATATCGGCATTTACAGTTAGTTTACACTGCGCACTCACTTCACTTTCGTTCCCGCCGGAACGGACGCGTCGACGCTGAGCAGCGACGGCTCACCGCTGATGGAGGCCGCCAGCACCATGCCATTCGACTCGATCCCCATCAGTTTCGCGGGCTGCAGGTTCGCCACGATCACCACCTTGCGCCCCACGAGCTCCTCGGGCGCGTAGCGCGTCGCGATTCCGGCGACCAGCGTGCGCTCGCCCTCGCCGTCGAAGACAGTCAGCTTGATCAGTTTCTTCGATTTCTCGACTTTTTCAGCGGCGCGAATTTCTGCAACGCGCAGATCGATCTCCATGAATTGATCGATCGTGACCTTCGCGAGATCGGGCGGCGCCGCCTGCGTCGTTTCAATCGGTGGATTCGACATGCTTCCTCCAATGTATGCCGCGGTATCGATGCGCGGAAAGATTGATTCGCCGACGCGAATCGGAACGTTGTTCGGGAGACCGCCCCACTGCAGCGCGTCCACGCCGATCTGATCGGGATTGCTCCCGAGCCGCGCCAGCGCATCGCGCGTGAGCGACGGCATGAACGGCGCGAGCATCACCCAGACGATGCGGAGCGCTTCGAGCGCGTTCCAGATGACGCGCGACAGCGCCTCGTCAGCACCCTTTTCTTTGTGCATCTTCCACGGTTCTTTCGCGACGATGTAACCATTTATCGCGACTAATAATCGCCATGTATTTTCGAGCGCGCGCTGGAACGCATACTCGTCCATCGCGCGGAGATATTCGGGCGTCAGCTCCCGCGCAGCGCGCAGCAGATCGTTGTCGTCGCACGGAGTCGGCGGAGTCTTGCCGCCGAAATACGACTCCGACATCTTCAGCGCGCGCGACATCGTGTTGCCGAGGTCGTTGGCGAGGTCGGCGTTGTATCGGGCGACGAATGCTTCGTCGGAGTAATTCTGATCTTGACCAAAAACCATCTCGCGCAGAACGAAATAGCGGAACGGATCGGTCCCGAAGTCGTCGATGATGTTTTCCGGCCGCACGATGTTGCCGACCGACTTCGAGATCTTCTGGTTGTCGCGCAGCCACCACCCGTGCCCGTAAACGCGCTTCGGCAGCTCGACGCCAGCCGACATCAGAAACGCCGGCCAGTAAACAGTATGGAAGCGGATGATGTCCTTGCCGATGAGATGCAGATCGGCCGGCCAGTAGCGATCGAATTTCTTGTGGTCGCCGCTGCCGAATCCCAGTGCTGAAATGTAATTGGTGAGCGCATCGAGCCAGACGTAGATGACGTGATCCGGATTTCCGGGCCACGGAACGCCCCAGCGAATCGTAGTGCGCGAGACGGAAAGATCGCGCAGTCCGCTTTCGACGAATGCGATGACTTCGTTGAAACGCGTCTGCGGCTGCACGAAGCCGGGATTCTTTTTGTAAAAGTCGAGGAGAAGGGGCTGATAGCGCGACAGGCGAAAAAAATAGTTCTGCTCGCGCGTGCGCTCGAGAGGATGTCCGTTCGGGCACTTCGCGTCGGTAATTTCCTTATCGGTGAAGTATGTCTCGTCGTTCGGGCAGTACCAGCCCTCGAATTCGCCGAGGTAGATGTCGTCGGGGTTGCGCTCGACCATTCGGCGGATGAGCTCGTGCACGCCGACGCGATGCCGCGCCTCCGTCGTGCGGATGAAATCGTCGTAGCTGATGTTCAGCTTTTTCCAGAGGCGGTGATGATCGGCGACGACGCGGTCGGCGAGCTCGATCGGAAGGATTCCCTGCTTCGCCGCTGACCGCTCGATGCGCTGTCCGTGTTCATCGGTGCCGGTGAGAAACCAGACGTCATCTCCCATGCGCCGGCGATGTCGTGCGATGACGTCGGCGACGATGTTCTCGTACATGTGGCCGATGTGCGGGACATCGTTGACGTAGTGGATTGCGGTCGAGATGTAGAACTTTTGCGTCATGAAAGGAGCGGGATTGTAGCTAAACTTTCCGCATGAAGCATTTTGCGTGCGTGATCGTCGCTCTCTTTCTGTCCGCTGCCGTGGCCCTGGCCGCGACGGTTGACGTCAATGTCGGCCCGGGACTCAGCTTCAATCCGAGCAGCGTCACGATCGCGCAGGGCGACACCATCCGCTGGGTTTGGCAGGGCGCGTCGCATAGCTCGACGAGCAACACCAACTTGGGACCCGAGGTATGGGACTCGGGCATTCTGACCAATGGCACTTTCACGCATACTTTCAATACCGTCGGCGACTGGCCGTACTACTGCTCTCTGCACAGTTTTCCCGGCGGCAGCGCGATGAACGGAGTCGTGCACGTGACTGCTCCCGCGCCGGCGCCAACTCCGACGTTGTCGACGACGGTGCTGATGCTGATGCTCGTCGCGCTGGCGATGGTCGGTGCGATCGCGCTCAAACGCTAAGTCTCGAGCAGCGCTTCGCTGAAGAGCGGCCGTCCCGCGAGAGAAACGCGGAACGCGTAAAACGCGACAATCAGGATAACCGCCGCCGAGAAGAGCGTGTTGGCGCCGTACCACGCCGATAGGTTCAGCGTCATCGGAGTGTTTGCCAGCAGGAGTGCGGCGAGATTCCACGACATCAAAACGACGATGCCGAACCGAAACCAGAGATACACCGCGATCGTGTTCGCAATCAGCGAGACCGTCCCGACCAGGAACTTTTTCTCCGGCACCAGCACGATGATCGGAATGACGTTCACAAGAATGAACACCGCTCCGGCGATCCAGTCGCGCCGCGTCAAAAAGCGCAGCACGAACATGAAGACGTAGAGGCCGACCGCCGTCACCAGCGACAGGCTTAGGACGCTGAACACACCGCCGATGCCCTGACGGACGCTCGTGAGAAACGAAGTGTTTACCGCCGGCTGCGAACGCGCCAGGATCTGTGCGGTGAGCGACAGTGCGGAGAGCACGCTGCCGGCAGTCATTCCGATGAGAATGTCACGGCCGACGAGCGCATCGCGCGTCTGCCCCAGAAGCAGACGATTCCACGAAACGAGCGTTTTCGGCCAACGCCGTCGCGCGTATGGCTCGATGCCGATGTACAGGAGCCATCCGGCAGCAGCCGCCAGCAGAGCGGTGGTGAGAGCCGACAGCAGGATCAGCAACTCTCCGAATGCCCACACGTGATCGGCGCTGAACGTCGAGGCGAGAAATCGGATCGACGCCAGCGCCAGCGCAAATCGAAACGCGCCGCGCCGGTCTCCGCGGCCGAGACGAAAGTTTCTTCGCGCCAGGATCGCTGCGATCACGAACAGGCCGAGGATGAGCGAAAGATAGACGACTCCGGTAACACGTTCAGAGATTTTCATCGTCGAGGTGCTGCTGACATCGCGAGTCGGCTCCGTCCACGGAAAGATCGCGTGAAACGCAATCGTCTTTCCCTGAAATGCTGCAGCTTCCAGTCGCATCGTCAGATCGGACTGTTCGGGTGACTGCCCGGTCCATGCCGCCCGTAGATCGCCCCATCCGCGCGGCGTCCATTGCGACTTCGTCGGTTTGAATCGAGCCGGATCGAGCGCGGCCATCTCGAACACCGGCCGCCAATCCACCGGTCGCGCCGGCGCATCTTCGGCGACCTGCGGCGTCGGCGAATCGAACTCCTCGAGCACTCCGTCCGGTTGCAGAATCACGGTCGTCATCCCATTCAGGATCGGATGTGGATCGCCCTCGGAAACGCGTCCGTTGCCGAGAAACCGCATCGGGATGAGCGGCTTGGGACTCTCGCGATACCAGAAGTAGATTCCGCTCGGATGACCCTTCGACAAACGCTGCCACCGCGCCGGACTCTTATCGTGCTCCTGAATGTACTTCGTGAAATCGCTGTCGGTGCGGAATCCGCAGGCGACGTACGGCTGCTCTTTGTATCCGAGCCGTCCCGCGATCTCGCGCGACTTCGCGATCAGTTGTTGCGGACTGCGAGGCAGCGGAACAATCGCCGTGAATCCGCCGTAATCGTTCATCGCCGCGACGGCCACGATCGCGAGGAAAATTGCGATGAGACAAGCGAGCGCGTACGCCGGCCGAAGTCCGATCGACGCGCCGGCCGCGGCCAGCAACTCCGGCGACGGCGTTTCGCCGGCCGCCAGCGCCGCCGCGAGCGGATCGCCGCCTGGAAGTGCGGCGGCAACTGCCAGGGCCGAGGGCGGACGATTGTTGGGATCGGGCTCGAGGCAATGGAGAATGACGCGCTCGATCGCGGGATTGACGTCGTCAACGACCGACGACGGTGCGCTCGGCGTCGATGATGTCTGCCGCTGCCGCATGACCTCCGCGGTGCTCTTCGCATCAAACGCGACCTTGCCGGTGAAGATCTCGTACAGCACGAGACCGAATGCATAGATGTCGCTTCTGACCGAAACTTCCTTCCCGGTGAGCTGCTCGGGCGCCATGTACGCCGGAGTTCCCTCGGCGACATTCGTTTTTCCGATGTCGGAGTGCAGCGCGGCGAGACCGAAATCAAGGATGCGAGCGACGCCGCGCTCGTCGAGCATGATGTTCCCTGGTTTGAGGTCGCGATGCAGCACGCCTTTTTCGTGCGCTGCCGCGATCCCGGCCGCCATCTGCCGCGCGATCTGAATCGCTTTGGTTTCCGGCAGCCTGCCGATGCGCCGCAACAGCGTCGACAGGTTCTCGCCCTCGATGTACTCCATCGAGAGGAAGTGCTCCCCATTGACTTCGCCGACATCGTAGACGCGGCAGACATTCGGATGCGCGATCTGACGTGCGGTGCGCACTTCGGTGTAGAGCCTCTCCAGCCGCTCCGGTTCTTGCGCCACCTCCGGCGGAAGAAACTTCAAGGCCACAGCCTGTCCGAGTTTCAGATCGTCGGCGCGGAACACTTCCCCCATGCCGCCGCGTCCGAGGAGCGCGACGATGCGGAAGCGGTCGCCGAGGATCGTGCCGGGGAGGAAGCGGCCGTGGTGGAGGGAGCCGGAACTGACCGGGGAGCTCGTCCGAGAGCTCAGCGGCTTTTGCACGGTGGCGTCGGCGCTGCCGAACGCCATGCCGCAGTTGGAGCAGAAGCGCGCACTGTCTGACAGCTCGGCGTTACAGGAAACGCAGCGCATTGGCCCAGGCGCGCGATTGTACTCGACGGGCACAACCGTTGCTCGCTCACAGGAAGTGGAAGCGATCGACAGCGCGCAGGAGCCTCGACCGGTACGGCTCCAACTCCTGCGGCTCGTCCCGATCCTCATCATCCTCGGACTGCTCCTGCACTTCGTGCTGCCGCGGCTCGATTCAGTCCAGAACTCCATCGACACGATGCGCCAGCTCAGACCGTGGGCCATTGCGATCGCGGCGATTTTCGAGACGCTCAGCTACATCGCGAACGGCGCCCTACTGCAGGCGATCATCAGGATTGGCGGCGGTCGGATCCGCTTGATGCGCGCAATCGCGATCGAGTTAGGCGCGGGAAGCGTCGCGCTGGTCGCGGCGGGCTCGCTCGGATTCGGCGCTGCGATTTATCGGTGGACGCGCCAGAGCGTGCCGCGCGAAACGGCGATGCTGGCGTCGTGGCTGCCGTCGGTTTTCGATTCGCTCACGCTCGTGATTTTCGCGCTCGTCAGCGCCGTCGAGTTGCTGCTCAAGCATCAGCTGTCGCGCACGACGGAGATCGCGCTTGCGATCGTGATCACGACGCTTGGCGGCGCGGTTGCGACCGTGATCGCCCTTCTGGTGCGCGAGGACTGGATGAACGCCGTGGTGCTTCGCGCGACGCGATTGATCCGGCGCGTGAAGCCGTCCGCCGATGAGTCGCTGTTGATCGATGTTGCCGAGCACGCGTCGGAAACGTGGAAGGCAATGCGCAATGGCGGATTCGCGCGTCCGGCAATCTGTTCGTTTCTGTACATGACCTTCGATGTCCTTTGTTTGCGCTACGCCCTGCTGGCCGCGGGACAGCATCCATACATCTCGACCATCCTCGCTGCCTACGGAGTCCCAATGCTCCTCGGCCGAGCGAGCTTCATACCGGGCGGCATCGCGGTGATCGAAGTCGCGATGGCGGCGCTGCTGGGCGGGCTGGGTGTGCCGGGAAATGCGGCGATCGTCGCGGTGCTGACGTATCGATTGATTTCGTTCTGGCTGCCGGCGTTGGTTGGGATTCCGATCGCGATTGCGCTCGAGTCGGAGAGGAAGTTGAAGCAGCGTGCGGAGGCGGCTTAGTGCGTCGCGGCCGCTTCGTTGAGGAGATTCTCGATGTGGCGTTCGTTCGGGATCTGCGCGTTCGCGACGTGGCGGATCACGCCTGCCTTGTCGATGAGAAAGGCCGTTCGCGCCGCGATGCCCAGGTCCGGCAGGTAGACGCCGTATTTTTCCGCGACGGCGCCGCGCGGCTGAAAATCAGCCAGCAGCGGATAGACGATCTGGTAGGCCTTGGCGTAGGCGTTGTGCGAGTAGATCGAGTCGACCGAGATGCCCAGAACCTGCACGTCGGCGGAAACGGTGGGAAACATTTTCGTGCACCTGGAATGCTCCGCCGAGCAGACCGGTGACCAGTCGAGCGGGTAAAACATCAGGAGCACGTTCTTGCGCCCGCGGAATCCGGAGAGTGAGACCGTCGGCTGGCCGGCACCCA
Organism: Thermoanaerobaculia bacterium; assembly: GCA_036559905.1. Lineage (GTDB taxonomy): Bacteria > Acidobacteriota > Thermoanaerobaculia > Gp7-AA8 > Gp7-AA8 > Gp7-AA10. The sequence continues at coordinate 19,134 of DATBSF010000399.1, forward strand.
TGAAGTCGCGGCCCTCGCCGGCGGAATCACCTGCGCTCATCGTTGAAGGGAGCTTGAAATCAGGTGCCTTGTCGCCGGCTTTCAGCATCGATCAAGAGGACCAGCTTATGCGGTCCGCGTTTCGAGGAACAGATCGCGCGTTTCGCTCTCGTCGTCCTTCAGCGGCGTCACTGCCAGATCGGTGTACTCGAAGCGGCGCGGATCGCGCTTGATGCGCTCCCACTTCAGGCGCAATCGCAGATAGAGGCCGAGCCAGCGGCCGAGTTTCGCGAATGTCTCGGCGAGATACATCGGATAGAAGCGCCAGGCGGGAAGAGTTGCGAATCCTGGGCGCCGATCGCGTCGAAACTTGAAGCGCAGCGCGCCGCCTTCGAGCGGATGCACGCCTTCGAAGTCGATACAGCCCTTGAACCACGTCAGCAGCAGAACGGCATTTCCAGGGCGGCCGCGCGTTACGGTCAGCCGGCGAAGGACCGTCTCCATGTGATCGTCGGTGTAATACGTCTTCCACGCCAGCCGATATGCGCGCTGCCAATCCTCGCGCGACATCCGTGGATGCTCGGCGGTGGCGTGATTCAGATCGTAATTGTTCATGTCGGGATCGAGCGCCGCGCCGGCCTTAACGAGTTTCTGATGATCTTCGGATCCGGGCAGGGGAGTGAGGAAGAAGAACTCCAGCAGATCGACCGGGAGCTCTTTCTTGATGATCTCGATGTCGTGGACGATCGTGTCGACGGTGTCGTTGGGAAATCCGAGGATGTAGCCGGCGTAGGTGATCACGCGGGCGGATTTCCATGCCAATAACATG
>DATBSF010000400.1:0-10033 GCA_036559905.1 Thermoanaerobaculia bacterium
AGCGCGTCGACGATCTTGCGCGACACTTCGTCCTGCATGGAAAAGATGTCGTCAAAGGTCGTGTCGATTTTCGTCGACCACAACGGTCGTTCTTCGGCCGCGCTGATCAGTTGCACGTTCACCCGCAACCGCGATCCGACCCGCTGCACCGTCCCCGTGACGACCGCGTCCACGCCGAGCTCGCGCGCGGCCGCGACGGGGTCCGATGCGTTCTGGTAACGAAGAATCGCTGCTGTCGGGCGCACCAGCAACGAATGGAGCAAGGCGAGTTCGCTCGTCGTCGCGTCCGCCAGAACGAGACCCAGGTTTGCATTCTCCACGTCGTTAAACAGCGACTGGAAAGGCAGTACCGCCAGCGAACGCTTTTGTCTGGCCTTCGGTCCGGCAATGGCCGTGTTCAACTGTTCGATGCACTCGCCGACGTTGGGACGGCGCGCCACTTCCTTCGATAGCAATCGCAGAATCAATTCTTCCAAACCCGGCGGCAAGACGATGTTCACCTGGCGCGGAGATGCCGGCTGGCGATCGAGGATCTCCGAGATGAGCGTGACATCCGTTTTCCCGCAGAATGGACGGCGGCCGGTGGCCATCTCATACATCACGACACCCAGCGCATACATATCGGAAGATGGCGAAGCCTTCGCTCCCCGCAGGATTTCCGGCGCCATGTACGGCAACGTACCGACGATCCGAGTCTTCAGTTCCTCTGAAATGTGCGCCGTTGCGTCTTCCGCTGATGCCGTCAGCATGATCGCAAGGCCGAAGTCCATCACTTTTACGTGTCCGCTCGGCGTCAGCATGATGTTGGAGGCTTTGATGTCGCGGTGGACGATGCCGCGCGCATGGGCAGCCGCCAGCGCTTCCACGATTTCCTTGCCATAGCGAACGATCTGTTCAGCCGATAGCGATCCGCGGGAGAGAAGTTCCTGGAGTGTCTCTCCTTCGACGCGCTCCATCACGATGAGTGGTTGCCCGGCATGTTCGAGAACGTCATGTACGGTGCATATGAATGGATGATCCAGCGCTGCCGCAGCGCGAGCCTCACGCATAAAAAGACGCCGGGAGGCCTCGGACTCCATTCGCTCGTTCGCGATGAACTTCAGCGCCACTGTGCGATTCAGCTTCTCGTCATGCGCGGCGAAGATTTCTCCCATACCGCCCTGACCGAGACGCTCCGTAATGCGGTACTGGCCAATCCGTTCGTGGATCATTTGTTCGACGTCGCAACTCTCAGTGCAATCACATGTCCGTCAATGGTTCCGATGTACAACGTCGAATCATCCGAACCGACGCCGCGAATTGGCTTGTCATGAACGTTCTGCGACCACGCCACGACGCCTGTTGCTTCATCCAACGCGTAAACCGTTCCGTCGCGATCTCCGACCACCACCCATCCGTGCCAGAGCCGAGGACGCGGAGAAGTCCATTTGCTTTTCGAGTCGGCGTGCCACAGAACCCGAGTGACGTTGGGATCGACGAGCATCACTTTCTTCTCGCTCATGACGTAGACGCCGCGAGGGCTGGTGGCGGGCGTGTCTTCCGGAACGACATCGAGATCGAGCACGCCGATCACCCGACCATCCGACGCGCGCAGGCGATACAGCTTTTTCCCCTGAGTGCCGACAACAATCGCTTTCCCTGAAACTGCAACGGCGGTCGACGACGGCGCGTCGAGCGGAGTTTTCCAAAGCTGCCTGCCCGTCCGCGAATCGATCGCATACACGACGGCATTGCTGGAGCCGAAGAAGACTCGCCCGTTCGCGAGCGCAGCTGAAATTCCAACACGCCTGCGCTTAGCCTCGACGGGAAAGGTCCATATTTCCGCGCCCGATGCTGCATTCAGCGCCACGATGCGTTCGTCAACTGTGACCGCGATGATGCGATCTCCATCGAGAAGTAGATCGCTCGTGAAACCGCTGTTGCCCTTTCCTCGGTGTGCGTATTTCCACGCGACATCTCCGGTGACTCGATCGAAGGCGTAGACGTGTCCAATCTGACCGCCGTCGGTTGGAATGAAGACGCGATCTCGCGTCGTCACCGGATTTCCATGAAATTCACGAGCGTCTCCGTCGGCCGCGACGTCGTAGAGCCACAACGGTGTTCCACTTGACCGATCGATCGCCGACAAAATGCCGGAGCACGCGCCGACGTAGATGACATCACCCACGACCGTGGGCGTCGCGAACACTCAGCCCCCGGTTTTGTACTCCCACAGGACATTGCCTGGAGCCATGAGAAGCACTGCAAGCGCGAGTGTGATCATCGGATCTCCAATGAACGCAATGAAAGGTTTCCATCGGGAAGATGAAAGTCACGACGCTGCTGCACGAAAGGTAAGAGAAGAACCTTCCCGATCGTCACCTGAGAAGGATCCTCGTAAGCAGGGACTCCGATGGTGATCTCGCCTTGCGGAACTTCGAGGACCATCGTGCCATGGATGTAGTCCCAGGCCGACAACAGGCTTGACCAATTGCTATTCGTCTCATTCAGCCGGTCGGAATGGTGAATTCCATGCATTCGCGGCGTGACGATGAAACGGACGAGAAGGCGTTCGAATCCGAGAGGAAGACGCGCATTGGAGTGGTGAAAAAGAATCGAAGCAAAGAGGATCGTCTGCCACAGCCAGAGCTGGAAGACGCTCGTCCCGATGAGGAGGATCTGCATCGCTCGGTATGCGATCGACAGCGTAAGCTCGCCGAAGTGGAATCGCAGAGCTGTCGACGCGTCGAGGTCGAGATCGACGTGGTGCGGGAGATGAAACCGCCAGAGAAACGGCACCTGATGGTTCGCCCGATGCCACCACCACAGCGTGTAATCGAGAAAGACGATCGCTAGGATCGTGGCGAGCGGCTCTGGCATCGTCACTCGATTCAGCAGGCCAATCCGATGGCGCATCGTCCATTCCACAACGGGGATGAGCACTGGCGCTTGAAGCAGCGTGAGAATCGCAAGTGAGATGCCGCCAACAGTGAGATTGCGAATCACATGGCGCAACTTCGGCTCGAGCATCTTTCGAAGCGGCGCGATCATTTCCCAGGCCGTGAAGAAAAGAAGCCCGCCGCCAACGACGGCGATCGAGATCGCGTTTTCTAGTGAGAATCGCATCACGGTTGACTTTGGAGTGCGGCGGCTTGCCGCCGCTTTGTGTAGCCGCGGCTTGCCGCGGCGGCGCCAAGGCGCCGCACTCCAAAGTTCTGCTTTGAACGTAGGCGCCGACGATCGATTCGTCAAATGAAATGATAGAATCCTTGCGATAAGAGTTTTCTATCGATGAATCCCATCTATCTGAAAACATTCGTCACTGTGGCCGAGCTCCGCCATTTCGGCCGCGCGGCAAATGCCTGCAATCTTTCGCAGCCGGCGGTCTCGCACCAGATCGCACAACTCGAAGCCGAGGTCGGCGCGAAGCTATTGAATCGTGCCCCTCGGCGAGTCTCGCTCACCGTCGCCGGCGAAGTGATGCTCGAGGAGGCGCGACGCGTTCTTGCCGCGGTTGATCGCGCTCGCGAGCGCATGCACGAAGTTACCAGCGGCGCGGTGGGACGAATCAGGCTCGGCGCGACTGCCACGCCAGGGTTGTATCTGTTGCCCGCGATTCTGAGCGAGTATCGCGAAGCGCATCCGACATTCGAATTGCAATTTCAAATCGCCTCGGCCGACGAGATCGCCGACCGTGTCACGCGCAATGATCTCGATATGGCCGTCATCGCAGGTCGCCCCCCTACGAGCGAGCTGCGGACGAAAACGCTCGCTCGCGACGAACTTGTTGCGATCGCGCCATCCGGCCGGCGTGCGGAGCTCGTCCATCGTCCTCTCAGCGATCAATGTTGGATTCTGCGCGAAGAGAAGTCGACGACGCGTCGTGAGCTCGAGGCGTGGCTGCATCAGCACCGTATTACGCCTGCGCGCACGATGGTCTTCGACGGTCCGGACGCCGTGAAACGCGCGGTGATGGCCGGACTCGGAATTTCGATCGTGTCCAGGTTGACCGTCGAGGAAGAGCTCGCGGCGGGGCGTTTGCTGCCGCTCGAAATCGGATTGACCTTGCCGCGCCGCGACATCTACCTCATCGATCACCCGCAGAAGCATCACGGCGCGGCCTGCAGTGCGATGCTACGTGCGTTCGCCGCAAGATTCGAGGAGTGTTCCCCGAACTAGGCGACTCCGGCGAGCGCGTTCTGGAGATCGGACAAGCGCACGGGTTTGGTCAGATAGTCATTCATCCCTGCAGCAAGACCGCGCTCACGTTCATCGGGCAGAGCATGAGCCGTCAGCGCGATGATGTAGATCTGCGTCCCGTTGTGACTCCGGATTCGGCGCGTGACTTCATAGCCATCCAGGCCCGGCATTTGAACATCCAGCAGCAACACGTCGTAGGCTTGCCGTTCCAGCACATGCAAAGCCTCGATCCCGTTGTTCACTGAGTCGGCTTGATGGCCGAGCTGTTCCAACATGTCGAGGACGACAATCCGGTTGACCTCGTCGTCCTCGGCCAGGAGAACGCGGAGCGGTCTCTGTGGCGAAACGCGCGGTTCAATGTCCGAAGACAAAGGAAGGTCCGCCGGTTCGCCGACGATCGTAAAGTGAAATGTCGATCCGCGGCCGGGCGTCGTTTCCACCGCAATGGTGCCGCCCATGAGCTCCGTCAATCGTTTGCTGATCGCGAGTCCGAGCCCCACACCACCGTGTTGGCGCCTCGAGGAGCCTTCGAGTTGCTGAAAGGCGACGAAAAGCCGGTCGAGATCATCCCCGGCCATGCCCCGACCTGAATCGGTGACGGAGAATCGGACTTCGACTCGGCCATCTTCGATTGTTCTGGAATCCACTCTCACATCGATTCTTCCGCTGACCGTAAACTTGATCGCGTTTTTCAGCAGATTGAGAAGCACCTGCCTGGTTCGGTGCTTGTCGCCCGAGATTGCCTGCACCGCCCCATCCGCGATCGAGGAAGTGAGAAACAGTTCCTTGTCTCGCGCCAGTGGCGTCATGATCTCGAGACACTCCTCGACCACAGTTCTGATGCGGAATGGACGCCGTTCCACACTGATTGCGTTCGACTCCAGACTGGAGAAATCGATGATGTCGTCGAGCAGTGTGAGCAGGGATTGGCCGTTGACACGTATGATTTCGACCTGAGACCGCTGTTCGGGCTTGAGCGGTGAAACCGACAACAACTCCGCAACGCCGATCACGCCGTTCATCGGCGTCCGAATTTCATGGCTGATGTTTGCAAGAAACTCGCTTTTGGCGCGCAGGCCGGCCAGCGCATCATCGCGAGCTCCCTCGAGCTCCCGTGTGCGCTCCCGGACTTCGTCTTCGAGCGAGAGTCGAAGCCGGTCGAGCTCATCGTGGACGCGCCGGAATCGAAGGGAAAGAGCCGCGCTCATCGCCACGATCACCGCACCGAAGCCGAAGGGTGCCAGCGAGAAGTCGATCGGCAAGTGCAGACCGAACACGTGACGCGACACCTCGACTGTTTCGACGAGCACCATGACCAGCCCGCCCGCAGCAATCAGCCGCGCTTCGGCGTCGCCGCGCCAACCCTCGCGCAAGACAAAGACGGCGGCGATCGCCAACAGCGGCAGAAGCCACAGCCAGCGCGCGGTACCGCTCATGACGATGGGCCGGATGTCCGGCCACAAGCCGACGAAGCCGGCCAGCGCCACATGAGAGAGTTGATAGGCGCGCAGTGCCGGCGAGATCGGCCGGGAGAAGAAGGTCCATAAGAATTGGATGGCGAGGGCTGCGGCCAGGTGACCGGTCATATCCGAAATGCGCGTCGCGATCGCGCGGCTCGCAGTGAGCTCATAGATCCAGTAGGTGCTCGCGAATGTATTGATCGCAAAGACAAGAGCGAGAAGACTGAACCAGAGGTGCCCGGTCTCGTCGCGGCGCCGCGCGAAGAGAAGGAGATGACGCAAGAAAACGATTCCGAAGAGGGCCGCGAGGATGAGTAGCGGAACCTCGCTCAGCAGTCGATCGGCCCAATCGACTCGCGCGCGATCCGCAAGCACCGAATAAAAGCCGAACGTGAGCTGCCCGCTCACCGGTGCGCTCTCCGGATCCCGATCCGATGCCCAGCCAATCCTTCGTACACGCAGCGCCAGGACTACCGTCCCGTCGCTGTTGATTGCATCGGCAGGCACACGAAACACCTCGGGGAATCGGAACGGTAACGCTGAAGACCACCCGCGCGAGCGTCCGATCAGGCGCCCGCCCGCGTATGCCTCATAGCTGCCGTAGGCTGGCGGACCGAGAAACACCCCGAGCTCGTTTCGGCGAGCATCGTCTCCGAGCGTTACGGTGCATCGGAACCAGACGATGCCGTCGTAACCCTGTCGGTTCTGATCCCGCCAGGTGGACCGCACATCAACGCGCTGCCACGCCGCGTCGTTGAAATCGGGCCGTGACCAACTCGGATCATCGCCGGTTTGCGTTGCGCACAGCTCCTTCGCATCACTCGCTGAAGGGAGGAGCAACGAGAGCAGGAGACTGAGCAGCGCAGCGGATTTCAAGGTGAATGGGACGCAAACGCATCATAGCTCAGTGCCCTCTGTGCCCTCTGTGGTGAAGGCTTTTCACCACGGAGGACACGGAGATCACAGAGTTACCACTCCGCCGGTATGTTGACGAACGAGCGATCGAGATCGCGGACCGAGGCGCAGCCGAGGAGTTTCATGGTGCGGATGATGCCGGAGCGGAGAATGTCGAGAGCGCGCGCAACGCCCTCCCCGCCCGCCGCGCCCAGCCCGTAGGCGTAGGCGCGCCCGACGAGAACTGCGCGCGCGCCGACGCAAAGGGCCTTCACGACATCACTGCCTCTTCGAATCCCGGAATCGAGAAGGACCTCGGCCTGGCCATTGGTTGCCGCGAGCACTTCAGGCAGTACGCGCAGCGTCGGTGCGACGCCATCGAGTTGCCGGCCACCGTGATTTGAAACGACGACGGCCGCGGCGCCATGATCGATCGCGCGGCGAGCGTCATCGGCTGTGTGCACACCCTTCACGACGATCGGACCCCGCCACGCGTCGCGGATCCATTTGAAGTCGTCCCACGACACCACCGATTGTTCGAGCGCAGCGGCGACATCCGCGTACGGCATCGGGCGGCCGTTCAACACGACGTTGGGAAACTTCATCAACCCTCCGTCGAGCAGAAATGCGGCCAACCAGCGCGGACGCGCGAGAAATTGGAAGGAGTAAGGGAGCATCTTGAACAGTGCGCCCGAAACGAGCTCGCGCGTGCCGTTCCGTATATCGCGTTCCCGATTTCCCGCGACAGGCGTGTCGACGGTGACGACCAGCGCGGAACAGCCGGCGTTTTTCGCGCGCTCGATGCCGGCGGTTGAAACTTCGCGGCCGCCGAGGAGATAGAGCTGATACCACACCGGCCCGCGCGTCGCCTTCTTCACATCGCCCACCGCGCATCCCGCGAGCGTTGACAGCGCGTAGATCGTCCCGGCATCGCCGGCGACGCGCGCGGCAACTTCTTCCCCGCGCGGATAAAAAAGTCTGGAGCTGCCGACCGGCGCGAGAAGAAACGGAAGCTCGATGCTCTGTCCAAGCACCGTCGTTCGCAGATCGACCTTCGGCGTGTCGACGGCCGAGCGCGGTCGCAACGGCACGTCGTCGAACACGCGCGAGTTTTCGCGCATCGTCCATTCGGCATCGGCACCGCCATCGATGTAATCGAAGACAACTTTCGGCAGGCGTTTCTTTGCAACTTCCCTCAGGTCCGCGATGTTGACGATGTGACGCATTGTGCGCCGTCATTGTAGTGATTGCCCGGTGGTACGATGCCGCCCATCATGACCCGACCGCGCTCCTGGATTCCCAATCTTGTTTTGCTCGTTGCACTCGCGATTCCGACCGGACTCCTCGCGCAGATGCCGGCGAGGCGGCGCGCCGTCACCCCTCGCACCATCGATGCGATCACGATTCTGCAGACCACCGACATCCACGATCACGCGAACGGCGCCGGCCATGTGGGTCTCGACGTCGATCCAGTGACAGCGATGAGCGTCACGGGAGCGTATGCGCGCATCGCCGCATACGTAAGCAACGTGCGAGCGACCGCCGGTCACCCGGTGATCCTCGTCGACTCCGGCGACTGGACGATGGGAACGCTGTACGACCTGACCCTCGGCAGCCAGCCGCTCGCACTCGGATTCATCAGCAGCATGCGGTACGACGCGGTGACACTCGGCAACCACGAATTCGACTACACGCCGCGCGGTCTGGCCGGAATGATCACGCTGGCGCAAAGCGCATTCGCGTTTCAGACGCCAATCGTCGCCTCGAACATGGACATCCACGGCAGCTCCGATCTCACGCCGCTCTTCGGAACTGGCAAACCGATCCGAACGAGTTACGTCGAAACGCTTTCCAACGGCGTCAAGGTCGGTTTCCTCGGCCTCATGGGAGAGCAGGCGGCGATCGAAGCGCCCGCTTCGGCACCGGTCACGTTCTCGACGCTCTCATCCAGCTACGCCGCGATCCAGGTGATCGTCGATGATCTCCGCAATACACAAGGTGCGCAGATCGTCATCGCACTCTCGCACTCCGGCACGGATCCGAGCGGCAATTCAGGAGAGGATGTCGAGCTCGCGAAACACGTGCGCGGAATCAACGTGATCGCATCGGGACACACGCATACGAATCTCGATTCGGCCCATGCAGTGCGCAATGGGACCTGGACCACGCAGATCATCGACGCCGGCGCGTTCGGCACGAATGTCGCGCGACTCGATCTCGCCGTCGATCGCACAGCCGGCGTTACGACTCCCATCGCGTTCAGCAACGTACCGATGACGGACGCGACCCTCGCTTCTTTCCGCACCGGGCTGAAAGCGGATGCACTGACCGCGGGGCTCGTCGTCGCGACGGACCAGCAGTTGAACGGCAGCCTCGCGCCGCTGCTCAGTCAGTTCTTCCCTGACTACGCTGCCACGAGCGTCGGGAAGGGCATTTATCATCCTGTCGCCTCGGCAGCGCAGGAGATGGCGTCGAACAGCCGCAACGCCGTTCTCGCGCCGAACGGACTCGGAGATCTCGCCGCCGATTCTGTCCGCAACGTCCCGAACTCGATCATCGCGCAGACTCTCGCCGGCGTCGGTGGGAATCCCGCCAATCTTCCCGGCTACGATTTCAATCCGTATCAGTTAGGCGTCGTCGCCACCGGCGTGATCCGCGCCACGCTGCCCGCCGGCGTGCCGCTCACGTTTTCCGATGTCTACAACGTCCTCTCGCTCGGCATCTCACCCGACTCGACTCAGGCGCTGCCGATCGGCTATCCAATGGTGTCGACATACGTCGACCTGGCGGATGTGAAAAAGATCGCCGCGCTTCAACTCGTAGGCCAGAGCAATCTGATCCCGTCCGATTTCTATCTCAACTTTTCCGGAAGTCGCTACAGCCTCAAGCCCGCGGAGTCGAACACCTATTTCAAGTACGCGACCGCGGCTGCGATTCTCGATCTCACGAACCGCAAACTCGCCGGCGGCTCGAGCGCGGCGCTGCAGGCTTTCAGCGCGGTGGCATTCCTAGGCATCGATCACGGCACGGGACTTCTCGCCGCGGCTGCCGCAGGCAATCCGTATGCGGTGGCGATGACGAAACTGAACGACGCCAATCCCACCGCGGCACAGATGACTACGAATCTGACTGTGGTTGGCGACGTCGCCGGCGCGGCGATCGTGGGGACCGCTGCAGTCAGCGCACTGGTCGTCTCGAAAGCGATCGCCGCCATCGATACCGTTTCGGTGTTTGCGGTGACCGACGCGAAGAACACCGGCTCGACGACGGACCTGACCGGCACATCGCGCATTCGCGGCGCCGTCGATCTCTACGCCCTTCTGCTCATCGGCGCGGTGGAATCGCAATACGGCATCAAGATCACACCGTTCCAGGCGGCGACCGGCTCCACGGTCTTGTCGAGCGCCGATTTTCCAACGCTGCTCGGCAATCGCATCGATCTGTCGCCTTCCACTGCCGGAGTTCAGGAGATGAAGGAGTGGATGGCGCTGCTGTCGAAT
>DATBSF010000401.1:0-6241 GCA_036559905.1 Thermoanaerobaculia bacterium
GAGCGCGAGCGAGAGCCCCGAGATCATTGCGCTGCGCGGATCGAATTTGATGTTCCAGATCTTCGAACAGGCCCACTGGCATCCGAGTGCTGCGGCGATCACGAAGATTGCGCGGAACCAGGTCGTGTCGAAGTCGAGCGCAGTCAGACCGTACAGCAGGAGAAGCGACAGCGCGCCGATCTGATAGAGCCGCGGGTCGAGCTGTTTCATCGACTAATTCGACGCGGCCGAACGGAGAAAAGAAACCGCTAACGGAAAAGGCGCTTGATCAACTGAATTTGTCCGGTGTGATAGACGTCGTGCGCCGCCACGCCATAGATCAAACGCTCATAAGTACGCAGTTTCGTGGCGCTCGCCGTGCGGACGGCATCCATCAGCGCGCGATGCTCCTTGGCGAGAAGGCGCAGGTCGTCTTTCCAGTTTGTCGAAGGCAGCCAATTACTGCCGGTTCTTGGAAACGCGCCGCGCTTTTCGCCGGTGAGCCTCCGGCGGATGGTGTACTTCCAATAGGCGCAGTGAATCGCCAGCTCGGCGATGTTGTGACGTCCCTTCGCAGGCCGCCATGCCGCCGCGGCGGGCGTGACGCCGCGCAGCGAGCCGCGCAAGTTCGGCCCGTGCCACGCTTTGCGCTGGTAGGCATCGTCGAGCATGCGGAGGAACAAATCGCGATTCGACATGCCTCGATTATCATGCCCGACATGCTGACACGCCGAAATTTCCTCGTCACCGGGTCGCTCGGTGCAGGCGCACTGGCGACCGTCAAGCCGTTTCTCGCCAAGCCGGCGGCGGCCGCCGATCTGCACGATTGGCGCGTCGTGCGCGAGCAATTCGATCTCGACCCGAACTTCGCGCACCTCGGCCTTTTCTATCTCGCGTCGCATCCGCGGCCGGTGCGCGCGGCGATCGAGTCGTATCGCAGGAAGCTCGACGCGAATCCTTTTCTCACCGTCGAACGCAGCATGTTCGAAGCGCCTGAGAACAGCATGCCGCTGCGCGTTACGGCGGCGATTGGAAAGTACATCGGCGCCAACGCCGAGGACATTGCGCTGACGCACAACACGACGACGGGTTTGTCGCTGATCTATCACGGACTCCAATTGAAATCGGGCGACGAGATCCTCACCACGATCAACGATCACTATGTGCATCACGAAGCGATCCGGCTCGCGACCGAACGGAACGGCGCATCGTGGCGCAAAATCCCGACCTGGGATTCGTGGGACAGCGTCTCGGTCGATGGAATCGTCGATCACATCCGTCGCGAGATTCGGCCTACCACGCGCGTAGTCGGCATCACGTGGGTACATTCGCAGAGCGGCATCCGGATGCCGGTCCGCCGCATCGCCGACATGATCGCCGACGTCAATCGCGATCGCGCGCAACGCGTGCTTCTGGTCGTCGACGGCGTGCACGGCGTCGGCGTCGAGAGTCCGCAGATCGTCGCGCTTGGCGCGGACGCATTCTCCGCCGGCCTTCACAAATGGATTTTTGCGCCGCGCGGAACGGGATTCGTATGGGCGAAGCCGGAAGTGTGGGCGACCATGCGGCCGCTGATTCCGAGTTTCACATCGTTCGATCTCTTTCAGGCGTGGGGCGAAGGGAAGCCGCCCGACGGAACGCCGAAGGCCGCGTGGTTCACGCCGGGCGGATTCCAGTCGTTCGAGCATCACTGGGCTGTGCCGTCGGCGATCGATTTTCACAACACCATCGGATCGGAGCGCATCACGCAGCGCATTCACGCGCTCAATCAACAGATGAGTGCGGAAGTGCGCAAGCTGTCCAATGTGAAAATTGTCTACACCCCGACGGATGCGCAGCTCAATGCCGGTATGGTCTGTTTCGACATGAAGAATTTCAGCGCGCAGCAGACGGTCAACAAGCTGCTCGAGAAAAAAATCATCGCCTCGACGACTCCGTATGCGGTTCCGTTTGCACGGCTTGCGTTCGGAATCATGAATACGTCCGACGAGGTGGAACGAACGGCCCGCGCGCTGCGTTCGCTCGGATGATGCGGCGCTTCATTGCGGCGACCGTCGCTGCAGTTTGTTTCGGCTGCGCGTCGGCGCCGGTCCTTCCGCCCGATTCGGAGCAGATGCTTCCGCCCGACGTCGAAGCGATCTCGCTCCTCGGCAAGCCGCTGAGCTCTCCGCCGCTTGCCGCCGATGTGGCGAAGAAGCGCGAGGACGAGCTCGCGCAGGCGCAGCGCGACTTCGATGCGAATCCGGACAGCGCCGATGCGATCATCTGGCTCGGCCGGCGCACGGCGTACCTCGGACGCTATCGCGAAGCGATCAGCATCTTCGCGGACGGCATTCGCAAACATCCCGACGACGCGCGCCTGTATCGCCATCGCGGACATCGCTACATCACCGTGCGCCGTTTTCCCGAGTCAATCCGGGATCTCGAACTCGCGGCGCTGCTCGTTCGCGGAAAACCGGATGAAGTCGAACCCGATGGGCAGCCGAACGCGCGCAACATTCCGATCGGCTCGCTGCAGTCGAATATTTTTTATCACCTCGGGCTGGCCTATTACCTGAACGGCGACTTCGAGCGCGCGTTAGGCGCGTATCGCCGCTGCCTCGCGCTCGCGAAGAACCCCGATCGCCTTGTGTCGACATCGCATTGGATGTACATGACACTTCGACGCCTCGGGCGGGTCAAAGAAGCGGAAAAAGTCCTGGAGCCGATCAGCGTCGATCTCGATGTCATCGAGAACATTCCGTACCACAAGCTGCTGATCATGTATGGCGGCGAGATCGCGCCGGAGGAGCTCGTCAAGGTCGATGCGAACACGACCGACGGGGCCACAATCCTCTACGGCATCGGCAACTGGTACTTCTACAACGGCCAGCCGGATCGCGCATTTCGTTTGTGGCAGAGCGTCGTCGACGGTCAGCAGTGGGCAGCGTTTGGGTACATTGCGGCTGAGGCGGAGATCGCGGCACGCCCCTCACCCGGCCTTCGGCCACCCTCTCCCCGCTGACGCGGGGCGAGGGGTCTCGCGCCGAGATCCTTCGCCCCGCGAAGCGGGGGAGAAGGTGCCGCGAAGCGGCGGATGAGGGGTGACGCTTGTCACTCTCTTCGTCAGGCGACCACCCCAAAATAGCTCGTCCGAGGGTCCTCGAAAAAAAAGTGCAAGACATCCTTAAAGACGGACTTTCTCTGTCCGCCATTCCGACTGCGGCGACGGCTTTGCTGATGCTGCTGTTCGGTTGGAGTGTGATTCGACGCCGCGCGTCGCGTGTGACAAGTGCGTTTTTCGCGCTCTCATCGGCCGCCGCGATCTGGCTGCTGGCGTTCACGCTCATGTACTCGACCCGCGACGCGGCGCAGGCGCTGTGGTGGGCGCGCGCGGCGTATCTCGGCGTGCCGTTCCTGGCGGCCGCGATCTATCACTTCACTGTCGAGATGCTGCACATCTACGAGCAGCGCAAGTTTGCGGTCTGGGTCGCGTGGTCGCTGGCGGCGTTTTTCGCAGCGATCGCGAGCACGACTGATCTTCTCGTCCCGCGCGTCCAGCTTTTCTGGTGGGGTTACTACCCTCGCTATCGGCCGGCAGTCGCGATCCCGTTTCTGTTGTTCTTTTTCGGATATCTGATCGCGGCGATGCTGGAGTTCGTGCGCGCGTATCCGAAATCGCGCGGCACGGAGCACAAACGCATCCGCATGTTGATCATCGCGTTCGCGGTTGCGTACTTCGGATGCGTCGACTACATGCCGAAGTTCGGCATCACTGTTTATCCATTCGGCTACGTTCCGATCCTTGGGTTCGTGCTGATCGTGGCGCTGATGTTCCATCGCTACGATCTGCTGTCCATCACGCCATCGATCGCATCGCAGGAAATCATCGGCACGATGGCGGACGCGCTCTTCGTCTGCGACGGCGACGGCCGGATTCAATTCGCCAACCGGGCCGCCGAAACCATCCTCGGCTACAAGCCGAACGAACTGGTCGGGCGCATGATCGACGATCTGCTCGAAGACCCCGAGGGTGACACTTCGTTCATGACGATGCGCTCCGCGAACGTGCTTTCGAAGGAGCGAAACTTCGCAGCCAAGAACGGCGACGTCGTCGAGATGCTGCTTTCGATCGCGCCGGTGATGCATCACGGCGAGCCGGCGGGCGCCATTCTGATCGGTCGCGACATCCGAGACCGCAAGGAAAACGAGCGGCAGATTCGCAAGGCGGTCATGCTTCTCGAGTCGACGCTCGATTCGACCGCCGACGGAATCCTCGTCGTCGGCGACAACGGAAAAATCCTTTCCTACAACCAGCTCTTCCTCGATATGTGGCGGATTCCGAAGAAGGTCATCGACAACAGCGACGATCGGACGGCGTTCGACACGGTCCTCGATCAGCTCTCCGATCGAGAAGAATTTCGCAGCAGCACGGAGACGATCGACGCGCAGCCGGACGCTGAAAGCTTCGACCTCGTCCTGTTCAAAGATGGCCGCCGCTTCGAGCGCTACTCAACCGGACGCCGCATCGAAGGCGTTGCGAACGCGCGCGTGTGGAGCTTCCGCGATGTCACCGCCAAGTTCACGGCGGAAGCGGCGCTGCGCGATTCCGAATTGCGATACCGCCTGCTGTTCGAACAGAACGCGGCCGGAGTCTGCGTCACGAAACTCGACGGCGAGATCGCTGATTGCAACACGACCTTCGCGTCGATGCTGGGCTACGAGCGCACGGAGCTGATCGGAAACAAGATCGCGCTGCTCTATGAGCGGCCATCAGAGCGCGCCGAGATCGATTTGGCGTTGCAGCAGACGAAGACGCTGAACAGCGTCGAGACCGAACTGCGGCGCAAGAGCGGCGGATCGTTGTACGTGCTGCAGAATCTGACGCTGGCGGGCGATCGCATTCACATGACGGTCGCGGACATCAGCGACCGCAAGCGCGCAGAAGAGCAGATCGAGTTCCATGCGTATCACGACGTGCTGACGCATCTGCCCAATCGCAAGTTGTTCACCGATCGGCTCAGCCAGAACCTCACGCACGCGCGCCGCATCGGCAAGTCGCTGGCCGTGATGTTCGTCGATCTCGATCACTTCAAAGCGATCAACGACACGTTAGGCCACACCGCCGGCGACGAGCTGCTGCTCGAGATGGCGCGGAGGCTGCGCAGCTGCGTCCGCGAAGACGACACCGTCGCGCGGCTCGGCGGCGACGAATTCACGATCATTCTTTCGGAGCTTCGCCATCCCGAGGATGCCGTCACGGTCGCCGAAAAGATCATCGCGGCCGTGCAGAAGTCGGTGGTCATCGGCGGAATGCCGATCGAAGTGTCGGCCAGCATCGGCATCGCCCTCTATCCGGTCGACGGAAACGATCCGGAGGCGTTGCTCCGCAACGCGGACAGCGCGATGTACCGCGCGAAGGAGTCGGGACGCAATACATATCAGCTCTGCACCGATGAGATGAAAGGCCGCGCGCTCCAGCGGATCTCGCTGGAGACGAAGCTGCGCCGTGCGCTGCAGGAAGAGCAGTTCGTGCTGCATTACCAGCCGCAGGTCAGCCTCACCGATGGCAAAGTGATCGGCGCCGAGGCGCTGTTGCGCTGGAACGATCCGGAGCGCGGCTGGGTATTTCCGGGCTCGTTCAGTCCGGTGGCCGAGGAAAGCCGGCTGATTCTTCCGATCGGCGATTGGGTTCTGCGCACCGCCTGCGAGCAGATGCGCGAATGGCGCGATCGCGGACTCGATCTGCCGCGGCTCTCGATCAACCTCTCGCCGCGTCAGTTCCAGCAGCAGGACCTTGTCGACACCGTCCGCCGGGTGCTCGAGGAGACGCGTCTGGAATCGAAGGCGCTCGACATCGAGATCACTGAGGGAACCGCGATGGCGAATGCCGAGGCTACGATCGAGACGCTGCACGAATTGCGCGAATTAGGATGCAGTATCTCCATCGATGATTTTGGTACCGGGTATTCGTCGCTGAGCTATCTCAAGCGCTTTCCGATCACGTGCGTGAAAGTCGACGGCGCATTCGTTCGCGATCTGACGCGCAATGAAGGCGATGCGGCGATCGTCTCGGCTGTCATCGGGATCGCGCGAAGCCTGAAACTGCGCGTGATCGCGGAAGGCGTCGAGACCGAGGAACAATTGAACTTCCTTCGGCGCCGCCGTTGCGACGCAGCGCAGGGCTATTACTTCAGCCGCCCGATCGCCGCGGAAGTGCTCGCGGAGTACATCGGCGAGCGACGCACGCCGTTGCGGGCTGTTCCGCGGTTGTCCGTGTAAT
>DATBSF010000402.1:0-1829 GCA_036559905.1 Thermoanaerobaculia bacterium
GCAGGATCACAAGCCGGGCGAAACGATCGACGTGACTGTGGTGCGCGCCGGCGAGCAAAAGAAACTGCGCGCAACGCTTGGAACGCGAGGCGCGCCGCCGCCCCCGGCGGCGTTGTCCGTCAAAGCCGGAAAGCCGTTCGAAAAAACGTTCGACGGCGAAAAGCACTTCAAGAACATCCGGCAGATCACTTTCGGCGGCGAAAACGCCGAGGCGTATTTCAGCTCGGATGGGACGAAGTTGATTTATCAGGCCACGGTACAAGGTGTGGCCTGCGATCAGGAATTCGTCCTGGATCTGAAAACCGGCGAGAGCAAGCGCGTCTCCAGCGGCAAAGGGCGAACGACCTGCGGCTACTTCGTTCCGCCGAAGGACGACCGCATCATCTATTCATCGACCGAAGCGGGCGGCGCGGATTGTCCGCCGGCTCCCGATCGATCGCACGGCTACGTGTGGGCCGTTTATCCGACGTACGACATCTACGAAGCGAATCCCGACGGCTCGAACGCGCATCGCATCACGACGACGGACGGCTACGACGCCGAATCGACATGGTGCGCGAAGGGCGGCAAGTTCGTGTTCACGTCCGATCGCGACGGCGATCTCGAGCTCTACGAGATGGACGACAAGCACAACGTGCGCCGCCTGACGAATTCGCCGGGCTACGACGGCGGCGCGTTCTACAACGCCGATTGCACCGAAATCGTTTTTCGCGGATTCCATCCGACCGGCGCGGCGCTCGACGAGTATCGCTCGCTGCTCGCACAGCATCTCGTCAAGCCGACGGTCATGGAGCTGTTCGTGATGAATGCCGACGGATCCAATGTGCGGCAGTTGACGCAGACCGGCGCCGCGAATTTCTGTCCGTTCTTCACGCCCGACGGAAAACGCATCATCTATGCATCGAATGTTGGCGATCCGAAAGGCCGCGAATTCGATCTCTGGATGATCTCGAAGAGTGGCGGGACGCCGGAGCGCATCACGACGGCAGCGGGATTCGATGGCTTCCCGATGTTCAGTCCCGACGGAAAGCTTATCGTGTGGGCCTCGAATCGCTCCGATCCGAACAGCCACGAGACCAACCTCTTCATCGCTGAGTGGGTGGAGTGACGGCGATTCTTTACGCCGCGACAGCCATCGTGCTGTTGTGGCTCTCAGATCGATACGTTCTTCCAATCTCGCGCGGCGCGGCGATCATCCTTCTGCTGCTTCCGCTCTGCTTCACGGGGCGCGCGCTGTTGACCGGTCGCGTCTACGGGCCGGTCGAGATGCCGTACATGACGCGACCGCTGTACGACTATCGCGCGGCGCTGCATGTGCCGGAGACGCACAATCCGACGCTCGCCGACATCGCGTTTCAGATGATTCCGTGGCGCGAGGCGGTGCGTCGATCGTTCGCGGAAGGGGAGTGGCCGCTGTGGAATCGCTTCATGTTCTGCGGCGACATCCTCGCTGCCGGAATGCAGCCGGCGGTTTACAGCCCGTTCACGTGGATCGCGTGCCTGCTGCCGGCGGCGGTGAGTTTTGGATACACCGGCGCGATCGCGTTCTTCATCGCCGGCCTCGGCACGTTTCTTTTCGCGCGCGAGCTCGGCGGATCGATGGAGGCAGCGATCCTCGCCGCGATCGGATGGATGTTCTCGGGCCCGATTGCCTTGCTCATCCTGTGGCCGGTCGGCTTCGCATGGGCGCTTTTCCCGTTCATCCTTCTCGCGACTCGCCGCGTTGCGCGCGATCCGTCGATTCGATCGACGAGTCTGCTGATCGTGGCGTTCGTGCTCGAGATCGTCGCCGGCCATCCCGAGACGCTCCTGCACGTCACCGCGATCGC
>DATBSF010000403.1:0-14210 GCA_036559905.1 Thermoanaerobaculia bacterium
TTCCGTCGCGCAGGCGTTTTTCGATGTCGTGCATCCGTTCCATCGACCGCTTGAACCCCATCGCCCTCCGCAACTCCTCGGCCTCGCCGCCGGTGAAATTCGCGGCGACCATCGCGATGCGCAGCAGTTGCTCCTGAAACAGCGGCACGCCTAACGTGCGCTTGAGGATCGGTTCCAAACATGGATGTGGATATTCGACCGGCACTTTTCCCTGACGCCGATCGAAGAATGGGCGGATCATGCCGCCGACGATCGGGCCGGGTCGGATGATCGCGACCTGCACGACGATGTCGTAGAAACACTTCGGCTTGTGTCGTGGGAGCGAGGACATCTGCGCGCGGCTTTCCACCTGGAACATGCCGACCGTGTCGGCCTCGTTCAGCATTTTGTAAACCAGCGGATCGTCCTGCGGCAGGTGCGCGAGATCGACATCGATATTTTCCTTTTCGCGGATGAGCGGGATCGCTTCCTCGATCGCCTGCAGCATGCCGAGGCCTAACAGATCGACCTTGATGATGCCGAGGTCGGCGCAGTCGTCTTTGTCCCACTGGATGACGACGCGGCCGGGCATCGATGCCGGCTCGAGCGGCACCACCTCATCAAGGCGTCCGCGCGCCATCACCATCCCGCCCGAATGTTGTCCGAGGTGGCGGGGGAGGTTTTGAATCTGGAGTTGCAGGCGCATGAAGTGCTGCACGCGCAGGTCCTCCGGATCGAATCCCGCGGCTGCGAGTTGTCCCGGCATCGAGTCGAGCCGCTCGCGGATCTCGCCGAAGTTCCAGGTGCCGACGACCTTCGACAATTTGTCGGCCTGTTCCAGTGAGAAGCCGAGGGCTTTGCCGACTTCGCGCGCGGCGGAGCGGTCGCGATACGTGATGACGTTCGCGGTCATCGCCGAGCCGTGCACGCCGTACGTTTTGTAGACGTGCTGGATTGCTTTCTCGCGCTGATCGCCGGAGGGCAGATCGAGATCGATATCCGGCCACTCGCCCCGCTCCTCGGACAAAAACCGTTCGAAGAGCAACTCCATCTTCACCGGATCGACAGCGGTGATCGACAGCGCGTAGCAGACCGCGCTGTTGGCGGCCGACCCGCGGCCCTGCACCATGATTTTTTCGCGCTGGCAGAACTGCACGATGTCCCACACGATGAGGAAGTAGCCGGCGAGATCGAGCTTCTCGATCATCGCCAGCTCTTTTTCGATCTGCGACTGCGCGCGCGCGGTCAGCGGACGGAACCTGGCCCGCGCGCCGTTCCACGCGATCTTGCGCAGGAATGACATGTCGGTCTCGCCGTCGGGCAATGGATACTGCGGAAACTGATATCCGAGGTTTGCGAGCGTGAAGTCGAGACGCTGGGAGAGCTCCCACGCGTTGTCGATCGCCTCCGGAAGGTCTTTGAAGAGCGCGCACATTTCGCCGGCGCTCTTGATGTGCCGCTCGCGGTTGATGCCCAGGAGTCTCCCAGCTTTGTCGACATGCTGACCTTCACGGATGCAGGTGAGCACATCGTGCAGCGGCTTGTCTTCCGGACGCGCGTAGCGGACGCCGTTGGTCGCGACCAGCGGCAGCTTCAGTCGACGCGCGAGCGCGATGAGCCGTTGATTCTGATGTTCTTCTTCGCGGACGGAATGCCGCTGCAGCTCGACGTGCGTGCGCCCTTTGAAGATCCCGCCGATTTTTTCAACGGTCGCGTCATCCGCGCGCGTGAGGCAATGCAACCCCTCGGCATACTCCTCGATGAGCTCCCAGGTGAATCGCGCTTTTCCCTTTTCCCGCCCGGCCGCCCCGGCGGTGATCAACTTACAGAGATTCTTGTAGCCGTCTCTGTTTTCAACGAGCACCGTTGCGCGCTCTTTGTCCAGCATCAACTCCGCTCCGACGAGCGCCTTAACCCCCGCCTTTTTGGCAGCGGTGTAGAAGCGCGGCGCGCCGTAGACCCCGTTCGTATCGACGAGCGCCATCGCGGGCAGATCCATTTCTGCCGCTTGAAACACGAGGTCTTCGGGGAGAGACGCGCTGTCTAAGAATGAGAAGGCGCTGGCGGACCTTAATTCGGCGTATGGACGATTTGGTTTCTTTGGTCGCTTTGGTTTTCTTTCCGGCTCATCTTCTTCTTGTGTGCCGCCGAATTGTTTTGGGACGTAGGCGAGTTGATCGTATTCGCAGGAGGTTGGAACCGTCGGCGGCTTTTTCTGGGGGGACACGAGGAATGTTTAATGTTGAATGTTGAATGTTGAATGTGGGCCGCGGGTTTTGGATTTCGCGGCGTTTTTTACGATCGTTGTAATGATTGCGACGATTTCGCCTGCCTCAGTTACGAGCGGTGAAAGCATCTTCGCGTCAACTAAGTGACAGGCGATGAGAAGACGAAGCCAATAGCGAGACTCTCGCGCTTCCTTCGCAGCAATACTGCACTTGGAAATGAAATCCGGTTTGCTTTGTGCCGCCGTCGCTTCTTCTAAATTTGCTCCAACGGAGGTCCCAGCGTTGAGTAGTTGGCGACTAATGACGCGTGCGGCAAACGACTTTCGGTGAAGTTTTTCCGTCAGACGAACAATGCGACACGCGAACTCAAATGAGCGATCCTGAATCGATTCGTTTTCCACATTCAACATTAAACATTCACCATTCAACATTCCCGTCTTCTCTCTACAAAGAGTAGTTAGACCCCAAATCTCGCATCCACAAACCAATCCTTAATCGAAGCCCCCTGATACACCCTGTAGATCCCTCCTCCCCAAAGCTCCACATCCCAATACTCGCGATGCGAAGGCAAATCTCTCCACCACCCTTCTTCAACGCGCCAAGGCCCGGAACAAACGCGGACCGTGCCTGAGATGTTTTCGCCCTGCAGTGAAGCGATGCGATCGCCCTCGGTAACCACTGACACGGGGATGGGAGGGCGGAAAGTCCGCCCGGCGAGCAGTCCGCGCGCGCGGGGTGGGGGGCGGCGCGTGTCGGGTGGGGGCGGGGGGGAAAAATCGGCGACGGCGTGGCGTTCGGGCAGGAATCCATCGACTGTCATCGGCATGCCGACGCGTCCTTCGCCTAACATCGAGATCAGGCGCGCGATCGTCGTCGCGAGTTTTTCCGGCGACAGCGCCGCCGGACCGAAAAGCGAGAGCTGCGCGCGGCGCGGGCGGTCGGGATAGGCGACGAAAGTGAAACCGATCACCGGCGCTCCTGGCGCGCGCTTTTCGAGATCGAGGCGGATCAGCGTCAGCATCGTCTTCACATCGCGTGTTGGCGCGGGCAGATCGATGCCGCGCGCGTCGTAGCCGTCGGGTTCCAGCGTCAGCGTCAGCTCGATGCGTTTGCACGCGAAGCCCTGCACCTCCATCCGTTTCGAAAGCCGGTCGAGCGCCGCGTTGGCGATGAAGATGAACGGCTCGAGCGCGACCAGCGGCCACTCCAGCTCCATCCCTTCGCGGAATTCGGGCGGCAGCGCGCGCGGAATCAGCGGCCGCGGATCGACGCCTCGCGCTGCGAAGTGCAGCTCCCTTCCGATTTCGCCGAGGCGGCTGGCGATTTCGGATTCGGGGAGGCGGGCGAGATCGCCGATCGATTCGAGGCCGAATCGCTGCAGCATCGCGGCCGCTTCCATCTGCGGAGAGAGCCGTGTCAGCGGGAGCGGCGCGAGGAATTTCGCTTCGTCGCCGGCCGCAACAATCGTGGGCGTCGGCGTCAATTCAGCGGCGACGCGTGCCGCGAGTTTGCACGCCGCGACGCCGACGCGCGCGGGCAGCGAGATCCCGTCCATCGCGCGGAGCGCCGCCTTCGCGAGCTCCTCTTCGCTCGGATAGTGCCGTTCGGTTCCGCTGATGTCGACGAACACCAGGCCGTCGCCGGCATCCTCGACGCGCGGCGAGAATGACTCGCCGATCTCGAGCAGCGCTTCCTGCGCGGTCTGCTCGCAAGCGGTATCGCGTCCACGCGCGATCAGCTTCGGCACGATCGATCGCGCCTGCGCCAGCGACATCCCGCTGCGAATTCCTTTTTTCCGCGCGCGTCGCGTCGCGGCGATCACGTGCGCGTTGTTGCCGTTGCCGTCGACGATCGCCACTGCTTCCTGTAGCAGCTCTGGCTCGCTGCGAAGTCGCGCCGCGAGCGGAAACATCGGGACGGAGAAGCACGCCAGCCGCGTCATCCGCGCTCCACGACCTCGAAAGCGAGCCGCGCGTGTTGCCCCGGCCGTTTGCGCCGATGTTTTTCGAGACGCAGCGTCGTGTCGATGCCGATCAGCAAGCCGTGATTCCATCGGCCGCGAGCCGGTTCGGCGCGCAGCATCGCGACGGAAGTCGTGCCGGTGATCGCATAAGGAGCGGAGACGAGCAACGCCGATCCGTGCGCTTCCGCGGCGCGGGCGAGCCGGACCCACGATGCGTCGGGAACGCGGCCGCGAAGGGGAGGGAGGCCGGCGTCAACGACCACCAGTTGAAATCCGGTCGCGACGACCATCTCGGCAGCCGCGACCGCCTGCTTGAGCGTTTTCGGCCGCACCCAAAGCATGCGTTGCAGATCGATTCCGGCGGCGTCGCCGAGCTGTGGATCAAATGCGTCGCCGATGTCGATCAGCGCCGCCGCTTCGCCGATCGAAGTCGCGGATGCCAGCGTAGCGACCACGATCGAGAATCGCGCGCCGCGGCCGCTGATCTCGGTCATCTTTCCGCGCACTAGTCCCCCGTCGAGGAGGATGTCAACGGGGGGGAGGGTGGTGGGGACGATGGTGTCGCGCCGGCGTCGTTCAAGTGCTTCGATGAGCTCAGCGCCGCTGGTGAGATGCGCCGCAATCCGCCCCTCCAACCCCCTCCTGAGCTCCCTGACCGCCTCGGAAACCCCCGAATCTACATCTGGTAGAGCCGGCACCAGCACCGGAATCGCAGGAGCAGGAAGCAGAAACTGCGATTCGATACGCCGTGCGCTGGCAGCCATGGGGAGTCGCCGGGGGACAATATATGGCGGTAATGGGGCGTAAGCAACCGGAAGAAAAATATTTCGCGAAAAAGTGGGTGTTACCCATTTACGAACATAACCCACTAATGCCAGAATGACGATCATGCGACAACAAGCTGAGGAGCGCGAACTCATCGCGCGTGACGTACGACCCGACAGCCGGAAGCGCGTGACACTTGGCGCCGCGCTGAAAGGTCTCGACGACGCCTCTTTCAATGTCTACCGCGATCGGCGCGGACGGATCATTCTCGAGCCGCAGGTGTCTGTTCCTGCTTCAGAAGCATGGCTTTTCCGTAATAAGCGCGCGCTCGAATCCGTGGCCCGGGGCCTTGACCAGATCGCGGACGCGAAGGTAATCGGCTCGTTCGGCAAATACTCGGACGATGAACCGTGAGCTGCGCTTCACGCCTGAAGCGCAGCGAAATCTGCGGGATCTGGAGGCTGAGCCCGCCAAGGCGTTCGTACTGAAACAGGTGCGCAAAACGCTTGGGCTGATGGAGACAAATCTTCACCACCCCTCTCTGAATGCTCACAAATACGACTCAATCTCAGGCCCGCACGGCGAGGAAGTGTTTGAAGCGTACGCACAGAACAAGACACCAGACGCTTACCGAGTGTTCTTTATCTATGGTCCCGATCGCACGGAGGGCAAAAAACGCATCCCGGTCCTCACGGTCATCGCGATTACTCGTCATCCATAAGCCACCCTGGCATGAGACCAGAATGTACCAATAACTAATGAGTTACGCGCGCGCCTTCAACGTGCGCTTCCGCTGTGACGCGATCGATTGCGCATGCGACGTCGAAGTGCCTGTGCGCGGCTGCGTTACGCCGGAAGGTGGCCGGCTGTACGAATACTCCTCTTCAGCCTGTCCGCGATGCGGTCACAAACTGTTCAATTCGCATCAACTGATCGGTGAAGTTGCACGAAAATCGCACCACTGATTTCTCATGAGCGAAGAATGCAAATGCGGTCATGAGAAGTCGCGTCACGAGCTCGGCAGCGGTCGTTGCGGCTACGGCATCGGCATGTCAGCAGGCAGCGGTCTCGCGCCGTGCAACTGTCAGGCGTTTCGACCCGCTGAGAAATCGAAGAAGAAATAGCGATATTCTTGCGATGTGAATCCGATCCTCTTCGGGATTATCTCCGGCTTGATCTTCGGCGCGGCTGATGTCGCGCTCATGATCCCGATGAAGCATCCCGACAAGGGAACCGCCATGCTCGGCGCGTTCGCAAGCCGTTTCGCAATCGGATTCATCATCGGCATAACGCGGATGCCCGTTCCGGGATGGCTGCGCGGCATCATCATCGGGGTGCTGATCAGCATTCCGGACGCGATCGTCACGAAAGCCTATATCCCGATTCTCGCAACCGGCGTCATCGGCGGCGCGATCATCGGCGCGCTGTCGGGCAAGTACGCGTCTTGAGAAGGCTCGGAGTCCTGATGCTACTGGTCGCAGCTTGCAGCGGCGAGCGCGACATCACCGTCGGCCGAAACAATTTGAGGAATCGCAGCTCCACGCTCTTTACACAGCGATGAACTCACCGGCCGTCCACGATGAGATCACCGCCCTGAATTGCGCGAAGAAGCTCCCGCACCACGTGTATTCAGTCACGTTGTGGACCGAGGGGAAGTAAGATGACGCCGCGTCTCTACGAGAATGACGAGTGTCTCCAGCAGTCGGTGAACTACGTTTTTCAGAGGACGGTGAAGGCGCTCGATACCACGGAAATCCAGATTTCCCTCCCGCCCAAGACCGAGTGCGACTGCGTGAAAACGAAGTGAGCGGACTGTTATAATGCCCGCGTTCTTGGGTAATTTTTGCCGATGGACGTAAGTGACTCGACGACAGTCGAGATTTTTGGAGAGACATACAACGTTCGTGGAGAAGGAGACCCGAACTATTTAGCGGAGCTCGCGCGGTTTGTAGACTCCAGAATGCGAGAGGTCGCGGCCGAGGTCGCGACTGTTGATCCGGTCAAAATCGCGATTCTGGCGGCTTTAAACATCGCCGATGAGTTTTCTCGATACAGGAAGCAACGTGAGCAATCAGCAGGTTCCTGGATCGAGAAGACGGAGGAGTTATCGAACCGGCTCAGCAAAGTGATCAGCTGAGCCGCATTGAAGTTGACAATCAACTTTTCGGAGAGTCCCTGCAGAGTACGTGATGAGTCAATCAAACGCTTGAACCGTATTTCTTACCCGGGTGCTCGGGTCTCATGTGGGTCGCGTGCACGCCTTCGTCCCGCTTCGCGGGGCATGAAGGTAGCCAAAACGGCCCGAGTAGAGCGCCCACCTGTTTTTTACGGGTTCAAGTAAGAATTCTCACACGGCTCAGGCGGGGTCCTCCGAATTTAACTTCTCCAACTGCGCGAGCCTCCCGACAGGGGAGGAGCAGTTGTGAATACCACTAGCATCGCAATCGCCATCGCCGGCGCGCTCGTAGGCGCTGCCGTTTTGGTCGCAATCTTTATCGTCATTTATCGAAAGCGCGCTGAAGCTCAGCTCGAAGAGGCGCGCCGCAGCGCCGACCGTCTTCTTGTCGACGCGCGCAAAGCAGCCGACTCAAAGCTCAAAGAGACGGATCTGGAGGTGAAGGAGAAGCTGCTGCAGATGCGCAGCGACTTCGATCGCCAGGCCACGCAGCGACGCGAGGAGATGAAGAACTCCGAGCGCCGCCTGCAGCAGAAGGAAGAGAACCTCGACAAGAAGACGCAGCAGATCGACAGCCGCATTGCGGAAGTCGAGAAGCGCGACCGCGCCATCGCCGATCGCGAGAAAAGCGTCGAGACTCGCGAGGGGGAGCTGAGCACGCTCATCGAGGACCAGCACCGCAAGCTCGAGCAGATCTCCGGTCTGACCGTCGAACAGGCGAAGCAGGAGTTGATCCGCGGAATCGAGAACGAAGCGAAGCTCGATGCCGCGAACATCATCAAGCGCATCGAGACTGAAGCCGTCGAGCTCGGAAACCAGAAAGCCCGCAAGATCCTCGGCATGGCCATTCAGCGGATGGCGTCTGACTACGTCGCGGAGAACACCGTCTCCGTCGTCGATCTGCCGTCCGAAGACATGAAAGGCCGCATCATCGGCCGCGAAGGACGCAACATTCGCGCGCTGGAGCTGGCGACGGGCGTCGATCTGATCGTCGACGACACGCCGGAAGCGGTGATCCTCTCCGGCTTCGATCCGATCCGCCGCGAGATCGCGCGCATCTCCCTCGAGCGCCTCATGCAGGACGGACGCATCCATCCGGCCCGCATCGAGGAGCTGGTCGAGAAAGTTCGCCAGGAGCTCGATGGAAAACTGTTCGAGGAGGGCGAGGCCGCCGCGTTCTCGCTCGGCCTGACCGATGTGCATCCCGAGGTGCTGAAGCTTCTCGGACGACTGCGTTATCGCACGTCGTACGGACAGAACGTTCTCGTGCATTCGCTCGAAGTCGCGCAGCTCGCGGCGCTGATGGCGGTGGAGCTCGGCGTCAACGACACCATCGCGAAGCGCGGCGGTCTGCTGCATGACATTGGAAAAGCGATCGATCGCGAGATGGAGGGAACGCATCTCGAGCTCGGACGTCAGGTGCTCGAAAAGTACGGCGAGAAGCGCGATGTCATCCACGCGATGGAATGCCATCACGGCGACTACGACCCGATCACCGTCGAAGCGGTGCTCGTGAATGCCGCCGACGCGCTATCGGCCGCCCGCCCCGGCGCGCGGCGCGAGATTCTCGAGAACTATGTGCATCGCCTCGAACGGCTGGAAGGAATCGCGAACGCGATGGACGGCGTCTCGAAGAGTTTCGCGATTCAGGCCGGGCGCGAGCTTCGCATCATCGTCAACGCCGAGAAGATCGGCGACGAGCAGGCGATCTGGCTGTCAAAGGACGTCGCTCGCAAAATCGAGTCGGAGCTGCAGTATCCGGGGCAGATCAAGGTGACTGTCATCCGAGAAATGAGAGCGGTTGACTACGCGAAGTAGCTCGGTCACAAATCCCGCGGCTCAGGATTTATGATCCGCGTCCTCTACATCGGCGACGTCGTCGGCCAACCGGGCAGGCGCGCGCTGCATGAGAAGCTCGAGCACGTGGTCGACCGCGAGAAGATCGACTTCACGATCGTCAACGTCGAGAACGCCGCCGGCGGTTTCGGTGTGACCGAGGCGATCATGGAGGAATTGTCGGTACTGCCGATCCATGCCTACACATCCGGGAATCACATCTGGGACAAAAAGGATTTCGTCGACAACTACGAGCACTACGATCACGTCATCCGTCCCGCGAACTATCCTGCCGGCAATCCCGGAAAAGGAAAAGTCGTGCGGCAGACGGCGGGCGGCGTCGACGTCGCGGTGTTGCAGTTCATGGGCAATGTGTTCATGCCGCCCTGCGACAATCCGTTTCACTGCGCCGATCGCGAACTGAAAGACGTGAGCACCAAAGTCATCATCGTCGACATCCACTGCGAAGCCACTTCCGAAAAGCAGGC
This sequence comes from Thermoanaerobaculia bacterium, assembly GCA_036559905.1. Classification (GTDB taxonomy): domain Bacteria; phylum Acidobacteriota; class Thermoanaerobaculia; order Gp7-AA8; family Gp7-AA8; genus Gp7-AA10. The sequence continues at coordinate 9,436 of DATBSF010000403.1, forward strand.
GATGGGCCGCTACCTCGACGGCCGCGTCTCCGCCGTCCTCGGCACGCACACACACGTGCCGACGGCGGACGAGCGCATCCTGCCGAACGGCACCGCCTTTCAGACCGATGTCGGCATGACGGGCGCGTACGACTCGATCATCGGATTTCGTCCCGATGAAGCGCTGCATCGCTTTCTGATGAACACTCCGAAGAAGCTGGAAGTCGCCAAGCGCGATATTCGGCTGTCGGGAGCAATGATCGAAATCGACGAAGCGACCGGCCGCGCCGCGAGCATCGTGCGGATCCATGAGCGGCTGAATGAATGAGCTGAGCATCGTCACGCTCGGTCACATTCATACCGAAGCCATCGAATCGCTCACGCCGCATTGCAGTCGCATCGAACAACTGGTCACCGATCTTCCGCCGCGCGTTGCGTTTGCGGACAAACGCGCGGAGTTGAACCGCGCGATCGACGCGGCATCATCCGATTGGATCCTCGTTCTTCGCGAGCGCGAATTCGTCGATCCAGGATTGGCCGAGGAGATTGCGCGTGTGATGGCGGCCGCCGATGCGTGGGGGTTTCGTATCCGAGTCGTTCCGATGTACGCCGGCAAGCCGCTGCGACTCGGCGGCGATGCCGGCGAGCTGCGGCTGTTCCATCGCCGCCATCTGATCCGCCGCGGCGATTTCGCGGTGCAGGGACCGGTCATCCGCCTGCAGCATCCGCTGATGGCGCGCACATTCGACTCGGCGGACGAGCATCGCGCCTATCTCGAGAAGAGCGGCGTGCCGCATTCCTTGCTACGCCACGCGCTGCTGTTTCTGCGCAACGCGCGGACATTCGACCGCAACACGCTCCGCTATCTCTGGATCGAAGCGGGCTTCGACAAGAGTTAGCGCGCGGATCGATTGCATTTCCTGCAAACGAATCGAGTCGCCAGAGGCTTATGCACCGCTGATTCACGATTTCTCCGCGCGTATCTCCAGCGCGATCGCAAGAGCTCGATCGAGTTGGTCCAACTTGGCAGGCGAGAGAGTCGCGACAAAATCGGTCAGCGCCGACTTGGAAAGGCTGACGAGTTCGTCGCAGTGAATACTGCTCGAGTGTTTAAGCCCCTCTTCGACACCAACTTCGACTTGTGAAGCCGGCGCACATATGACAGTCGACAGACGCGACTCGATGGCAGCGCTGCGGCCGACTACAACAAACACACGGCTTCTCTTGGGGTCGGACTTCGATGGATTCGCGACGCGATAGAGCTCGCCGCGCTTCAACGAATGACCTGATACTCGAGAACTTCGGACGCTTCGCTATTCAACTCATCGGCAACGGCGTTAATGCGCGAGATTTCATCAGCGAGACGCGGCGTGCCCGTCTCGCGAAGAGCTTGTCGAACTGCCTTCGCCACAAATGCTGAACGATCTTTCGAGACGCTGTCGATTTCAGCAGCCAAGTCTTCCGGAAGCTGTACCGTCACCATGCGTATAGGTTAGTCAATACGCACGGTCGCATCAATCTTCCCGACCCGCCCGACTTAGCGTTACGCGGTCGCTGTCGCCGGAGCGGCCGCTTTCCGCGCGGCGCGTTTCGCCCGTCCCACCTTCACCAGCCAGAAGAGGGCCGCGCCCGCTACGACGATGAGTGCGACACCCATCACCGGACGCACCACCAGCCACGCGACGGCAATCGTCAGGATCGACAGAACCACGGCGCCGAGGAATGCGAACAAGCCAATTCCTGCCCCCAGCATCGTGCCGAAGAGCGGCAGAACGTCGGCCATCACCGACACCGGTCGGAAGACCAGGAAGATGCCGAGGAACATCATGAAGAAGCCGACGCCGCGAAGGATCCAGGTGAGGATCGCGTTGCGATCTTGCGCCGTCTTGAACATTTCCTGTGCGGTATGTGTCCCTGCTTCGACCAGCAGGATGGCGTCGCCAGCCTGAGCCTGGAAAGCGGCGAATGTTGAAGCCTTCTGCACGCCGACGAGGCTGACCGTCGCCGGCTTGATGACGCGATACGCCACGCGCACGTCGCCCAGTTCGGGCGATGAAGGATCTTTGGACATATAGAACTGTCCATCTTTGACCTGGGTCTTGCTCTTCACGGCCGCGGGAAGTTTCGCCGCTGCCGAAGCGTCGAGTGGCAGAGCCTCGGAATCGGTGAGCTGTGCGATCTGCTCAGGCGACATCGTGAACGCCCCAACCTTCACCGGATCGGCGGTGATTGTCTTCGAGTCGTAGGGCGGCGCAGACGGGTTCTCGTGTCCTTCCGGCTTCTTGAAGTTGGACGAATCGACGCGGCCGGTCGCCCACTCCTTCTTGTAATCGTACGTGGTGACGGTCTCGCTGCCGCCGCCCGTCTTCTTCCGCGTCTCGCGGCTCTCGTGTTCCTTCCACTGATACATCTCGACGCTGCGCAGCAGTTTCACGCCGTCGGCGCTGACTGCGAACTCATCGTCGACGAGCGGTGCTGTCGTTTTCACGGCGCCGCTGACGTGCACGAGTTTTCCTTCTTTCGATCCATCAATTGAATCCGCACCGACCGCGACGACCGCACCGAGGCCTTCAGTGAGGCTCTTGGCTGTGCGCACCGCGCGTCCTTCGTTCCAGTAAATGACCGGGAATGCGGCGGCGAACAACAAAAGGCCGAACAACACCCCTTTGATCGATTCGATGATGCGGGAAAACCACGACTGGCTGCTGACCACGCTGAAAGAGTCGGACATGGCGAATTTCTCCTTCCCAAAGTTAGGGCAGGGTTATGGTTCGTTTTGGACGAGGGCAAAAGAGTACGCGAGAGGCGGGCGGCGGTCAAACGAACCGTAAAAGCAAGGCGTCGGTGGTGAGGACGGTCGCGTATTCACCCTGGAGATTGGCAAGCGACATCGCGTGCACGTCGGCGGCGCTGCGCCACTGTCCCGCGAAATCGCGGCGTCCGAACGTCGCGGTGGCGTCGGCGACGACGAAAGTGGTGAAACCGAGGTTGCCCGCCATGCGCGCGGAAGCCTCAACGGAGTTGTTCGTGATCACGCCGGTGATGACGACCTCGGTGATGTCCCGGGCGCGAAGGTCGCGTTCCAGTGTTGTCCCGATGAAGGCGCTGTTCGTGTGCTTGTCGATCACGCGTTCGCCGGCCAGAGGCATGACCTCAGCCTTGAACTCGGCGCCAGGCTGCCCGGGCCGATAAGTCGACTGCGGGTCGCGGGAAACGTGACGAATATGGAAAACCGGCCATCCCTTTTCGCGCCACCGCGTGAGAAGTCGAGCGATGTTGGATTCAGCGGACGGATTGTTCCGATCGTCGCCCCAACTGGGATCGTCGATCGCTTTCTGCACGTCGATGATGAGAAGGGCGGGGGTCAAACGCTCACGCCACTTGCGGGCGGCGGATCATCCGAAGATGCCCGTTCGAGCGAAACTGCCGGGGCGACATTCCGAAGCGTTCCCGAAACTGCTGGCGAAAGTAGTTTTCGGAATCGAATCCGCAGCGCCGCGCGATTTGGGAAACACGAAGGTTTCCGGCCTTCAGAAGACGCGCGGCCTTTCCGAGTCGTTTTTCCTTGAGGAAATGGCTCAGGAGGCGGCCCGTAATGCGATGAAAACGGCCGGAAACGTACTGCCTGGTGTATCCAAGTTCTTTCGTGACTGCTTCCACGGTGATTTCCTGGTCATCGCGGATTCGTCGCCGGACACACTTAATGAGGGATCGAAGGAGGCCGTCCATACTGCGTTATCGTGTTTCGAGAAAGGCAATTGTATCCTAAATCGGTGGATCATGATTTCCAGCGACCTGCGTCACGCTCGTAGAGCTTGGAAAGCAGCGTTTTCCACTCTGTGTCGAGGTCCAGATTCATCGAATTCGCGAGGCAAATGGCCACGAAAATGAGGTCGCACAGCTCGTCGCCGACCTCGCTGACGTCCTCTCCCGGCTTCGGCTTTTTCTCCCCGAATCGATAGCTCACTGCCCGCGAAAGCTCTCCCAGCTCCTCGGTCAGGCGCGCAATCATTTGCAGCGGCTGAAAATAGCCGGGCGTGGAATTGCGGATCCAATCATCGACGGATTTCTGAATCGGCGCGAAGCTCATGGCCTAGTCTGGCGCAGACACTCTTGTCTGCGCTACCATCATTTCAGTCCCATGCGGTCCACAATCTTCGGCCTCGCCATACTCATGGCGCTTCCAGCGGCTGCGCAGGTGCAGCTCACGATTCGCGGCGACGGCAAGAAAGTCATCTCGAACATCGGAGTTGGAAGCGGGCGCTCCAGCAACTTCGTCTGGCTGGCGAAGCAGCGCAACAAGAAATCGAAATACGATCGAATGATCGAGCGCTATTCCGAGGAGTTCCATGTTGATCCGGTCCTCGTGCGCGCGGTCATTCAGGTCGAATCGGCATTCGATCCGATGTGCGTCTCGCACCGCGGCGCGCGCGGGCTGATGCAGCTGATGCCGGACACCGCGAAGCAATATGGCGTGCGTCGCATTTTCGATCCCGATGAAAACATCCGCGGCGGCGTGCACTATCTCAGCGACCTGCTGCATCTCTTCCCGAACGACCTGCCGCGAACGCTGGCCGCTTACAACGCCGGCGAGAATGCGGTCCTCAAATACGCCGGCATCCCGCCGTACAACGAGACGATGACGTACGTGAAGCGCGCATTGACCGTGTACTACGGCTCGCCATACGGGCAGGCGACCTGGTTCCCGGCTTCACGCGGGCAGAAAAAGCTCGCGGGCGGATTCAGATCGGAGCTGTTGCAGCCGGTGGCCGTGATCCCTCGAATGCGCTATCTCG
>DATBSF010000404.1:0-14505 GCA_036559905.1 Thermoanaerobaculia bacterium
GTTCCCGCGCAGCAGCAGCAGCGAAACTCGAAAGACTTTCAAAATAAACCAGTCGATCGAAGTTGTATCGAGCCGTGAAGGCGTTGGGATACGACCCTTCTTTGTGTTGTCGGGCGCGATTGACCAGGTCTGCCGCCATACCCGTGTACAGACGATGTGTCTTGTTGCTCATGATGTACACGTATGTTTCGCGGTTGATGTTACGTCGTCGCTGCGCCACCGGAGATCCCTCCTCTTCGCTTCGCTCAGGGTCGGGATAAACTGAAAAAACTAACGAGCCCTCACGTATCGAGCTCCTGGCAGCGCCTTGAGCCAGCCGCCTAATTCCAATTGAAGTACCGCATCCGACAAATGAGCGACGCTCAGTCCCAACTTGGTCGCGAGCGTGTCGATGTGCATCGATTCCTCACGCGTGAACGCGGAGAGGACTTCGCGCAACGGCGATTCCGGCTCGACCGGTTGGGTAGCGGGCAGTTGCAAGCCGCCGGGCAGCTCCTCGAGGATGTCGTTTGCGTCGTGCACGAGCTTCGCGCCGTACTGGATCAGGCGATGCGTGCCTTCCGATCCAGCCGCGAAGATCGATCCGGGAACTGCGAAGACTTCGCGCCCCTGTTCGGCGGCGGTCCGCGCGGTGATCAGCGATCCGCTGCGGCTGGTCGCCTCGACAATCACTGTTCCGAGCGTGACTCCGGAGATCACGCGATTGCGAATCGGGAAGTTCGCCGCCAGCGGCGGAGTGCCGGGAGGAAACTCGGTCAGGATCAGCCCGCGCTCGGCGATGTCGCGCGCGAGGCGCGCGTGCGATCGCGGATAGACCAGGTCGATGCCGGTACCGAGGATGGCGATGGTTTTGCCGCCGGAATCGAGGGCGGCTTGATGCGACGCCGCGTCGATCCCGCGCGCGAGTCCGGAGACGATCACGACACCGGCCGAGACGAGCTGCCGCGCGAGGTGCGCGGCGGCGTTCATCCCGTACGACGAAGCGCGACGCGATCCGACCATCGCGACCATCGGCTGCTGCAGCAGCGAGAGATCGCCGCGATGAAAAAGCGCGAACGGCGGATCGACGATCTCGCGCAGAAGGGGCGGATATTCGGCGTCGACGATCGCCACCGCGCCGTCGCGCACCGCCTCGACCTGCCGGCGCAGAGTTTCCGTTCGTAACGGATTCTTTACGATCTCGGCTTGATCGCCGTCGACGGAAAGCAGACCCTGAATGAGCTTCAGCGGCGCATGCCTCGCATCGCCGAACGGTTCAAAGTGCTCCCGCAAGAGACGAATTCGCACAGGCGTGATAAATGGAGACAACGCATACGCGATACAGACATCGCGAGGAAAACCTTCGTGCATGAAATGATTGGTGCCGCAGGCGGGAGCGGTTCTTGTGCAGCTACCAGCGCGGATTATAATTTCGACCGCTCTGATCGCCAAATCCGCCCCCAAGGAGATCCCACATGACGCGAAAAATGATCCCGGCAATGGCGCTGATCCTTTTCGCGTCGGCGTGCTCCCATCATCAGGATTTGACGAAATCGGCCACGCAGGACAACTTCGGTGTCCAGATGGCGCGGATCAACCTCTGGCGCGAGGCGCTCTTTCGCTTTGAGCGTGCCGTGCAGATCGATCCCGCCAATGCCATGTCGCACAACAACCTGGCGGTGGCGTGGGAGGCGAACGGCGATTTCGAGAAAGCTCGCAAGGAGTATCTCGAAGCGCTGAAGCTCGATCGCTCGAATCAATACATCCAGAAAAACTACAGCCGGTACGTCGAGTTTCTGTCGCGGAACCGCAAGCGGCAGCAGAAAGACGTCAAGACTATGGCGACCACGGCGGCGGCTCCGGCCGGCGGGGCCACGACATCCACAGTCGATCCGTCGCCGCTGCCCGGTCAGCCGGTGGCCGGCGAGCCCGTAAAGCCGGCGCCCCCGACCACACCACCGCCCAGCGACCTTCCGCCTCAACCCAAGCCGCCGGCGCCGACGCCGCCGGGAGGTGCCCGATGAAGCGAATTGCATTTGCGGTTCTCTGCGCGTCGATGCCGATCGTCGCGACGGCCGGAGTCCTGGAAGTGAAACTCAAACTCCCGCTCAAGCCGAAGCTGCAGATCACCGGCGATGAGAAAGTCGCGATCGCGCCGTTCGTCATTGCCAACAACGGCGAAAAGAGAAGCGATCGCGCATCGAAAGTCGATGTGCAGTCGGAGTTTCAGCGCTATCTGCGGAAGCAGTTGAGCAAGAGCACCAAGCTCAAGATCGTCGACACTCCGCCGACGCGACTTCCGGGATCCGACATGAAGGCGCTCGAAGCCAACCGCGACTACTGGCGCGACCTCGGCGCCAAGACTGGCGCGGACTTCATCGTCACGGGCGTCCTCGACTTCGACATCAACGACAAGTCGGGGTACAGGACCGAGGAGTATGTGTCGCCCGCGGACGGGAGGACGTACTACCGGCAGGTGCTGGTGGAGACCACCGGCTTCGTCTTCGACATCGACATCGCGGTGTTCAACGCCGACACCGGCGAGAAAGTCCTGGAAGACAATTTCCGCGATTTCAAGGAATTCGATCAGCGCAACTACGACGAAATCCTAGGCCTGTTCGAGAACCTGCGCTCGCTCGAGACTCAGCTCGTCGGCATCTTCGTGCCGCAGGAGACGTCGGCAGCCCGTTACGTGTTCACAGAATAACCGGCCGGAGGGTCCATTGAAACGTGTCATCGCGTTGCTGGTAGTCGCACTTTCTTTCGCCGCACCGGCGTTTCCCTTCGGTCAGAACAAAATCGTCTACGACAAGTTCAAATGGAACATCTACCACGCCACGCACTTCGACATTTACTTTTACGACGAGGAGAAGCCGGCGCTGCAGAAGGTCGTCGACATCGCCGAGAGCGCGTATGACACGCTCTCGCGCGCACTCAACTACCAGATCACGAAGAAAATCCCGCTCATCTACTACCACACGCATTCGGCGTTCGAGCAGACCAACGTCGATCTGAATTTCATTCCGGAAGGCGTGGGCGCATTTGCGGAGCCGACGCGCAACCGCATGGTGATTCCGATCGATACCAGCGATGAGAAACTGCTGCAGCTCGTCCAGCACGAGCTGACGCACATTTTCGAGTACGAGATCCTCTTCCAGGGAAAGCTCGGCAAGACAGTCACCGCCAACCCGCCCACGTGGTTCATGGAGGGGTTGGCGTCGTTCATGGGAAATGACGAGGACTCGAAGGACCGCATGGTGTTGCGCGATGCGGTCGTCAATGACGAAGTGCCGCCGATTACGCGGGCGCAGGGCGGCGGCTATTTCGCGTACCGATTCGGCCACGCGGTCTTCGCGTACATCCAGGAGAAATACGGGTCGGATGGACTGCGCGATTTCATATATGAATATCGCAATACATTAGGATCATCAGTTGATAAGGCGCTCAAGCGCGCATTCGACGTAACGCCCGACGAATTCGACACGCGCTTCCGCACCTGGCTTCGCAAACAGTACCTGCCGGCGCTGGTCGCGAAGGGGGAGCCGCAGGAATACGGCGAGCCGTTCAAGGTCAATCCCGACCAACGGAGCGAAGAGATCTCGCCGGTCCCGTCGCCTTCCGGCGATCTGCTGGCGTCCTACACCACGTACAAAGAAGACGTCGACGTCGTGCTGTTCAACATTCCCGAGCGCAAGTTCATGCGCAACCTCACCAGCGGCTACACATCGCGATACGAATATGCGATCGCGCAGATGCTGACGATCGGCCCGGTGATGGGCCGCGACATCGGCTTCGCGCCTAACGGCGATCAGATCGCGCTGTTCGTGAAGAAGGAGCGCGGGCGCAATCTGATGCTGATCAACGCGCTCAACGGCCGCATCGAGCGCTCCGTTCCGCTCCCGCAGGAGCAGGAGCTCAGCCCTGCGTATTCTCCCGACGGCAAGAGAATCGCCTACGCGGGATACGTCGGCAGCCAGGACGACATCTTCGTTTACGACATCGAGAGCGGCAAAACCACCAACATCACCAACGACAAATTCTTCGACGGCGCGCCGGTCTTCTCCCCCGACGGCAAATGGCTCGTCTACTCCTCGGTCGTCGGCGGATACGCGAAGCTGTTCAAGCTGAATGTCGCCAATCCGGCCGAGCGCTTTCAGATCACGACCGGCAACTGGAACGACATCGACGCGTGGTTCTCGCCGGACAGCAAGCGCGTCTTCTTCTCGTCCGATAAACAGACCGGACGCAACGTCGAGAAGGCCTCCGAGATCCTCGAGGCCGCCGAAAACAAGGCCAAGCGGCAGGGCGACACGCCCCCGCCCGATCCCACGAACTTCGCGGCCTACAACATCTACTCGCTGAATCTCGAAAACGGCGATCTGCTGCAGTACACCGACGTCGTGGGCGGATGCTTCACGCCGGTCGTCTTCATGGGCCACAACAATCGCGAGCGCATGGTGTTCGCGTCCTACTACAAACGCCGCTGGCAGCTTTTCTCGACCCCAACCGACAAGCCGCTGCACGAAGCCGAGAAGACCACGCTGCCCTCGGCGCCCATGACCGCCGACAGCCGTCCGTCGTTTCAGGCGCCGGTGGAAGTCGCCATCGATGAGGACAAGATCGATCAGCCGCGGGGCTTCAAGCTCTTCGTCGATGACGTCGAAGTCAACGCCGGCGTGACATCCGATCAGCTTCTCGTTTCGCGCTCGACGATCTTCATGAGCGACATGCTCGGCAACCGCCGCTTCATCGCGTCGCTCGATTCGGTCTCGTCATTCTCGAACTTCGATTTCCTGTATTTCGATCTGCAGCACCGGACCAACTGGGGATTCCGACTGTTCGATCAGCGTTCGTTCTACCTGACGCCGACAAACGCGACGGGCGAATTGTTCGAACGGCATCAGCTTTATCGCGAGACCGGCCTCTTGGGAATCGTCAGCTATCCGTTCGATCGATACCACCGGCTCGACACCGGAATCGGATACGAAAACCGCAACTACGCGCTGCCGGTTTCCGATGCGCAGGGAAATCTGTTCCTGATCAGCTTCAACGATTCATTCCCCATCGCCAGTTCGACGTTCAGCGGCGACAGCACCATCTTCAAGCAGTTCGGACCGGTCTCCGGCCGGCGTTATGAGATCAGCGCTTCGTACGCTCCCGACATCAAGCGCGGCGGAACGCTGAGCAACGACTACACGATCGACGCGCGCCAGTACCTGCAGGTGACGTCGCGCAGTCTTCTGGCCGCGCGGCTCTTCGTCGGTTACTCGCGCGGCAACGTGCCGAATTTCTATTACTTCGGCGGACTGAACACGCTGCGCGGCTACGACTTCCGATCGATCGTCGGCAACCAGGCGGCCTTCGCGAATTTTGAGTTTCGCTTCCCGCTCATCGACGTCATCGCGACGCCGTTCCTGGCATTCACCGGCGTGCGCGGCGATCTGTTCTTCGATATTGGCGGCGCGAAGTTCAGCGGCCAGCCGTACACATTCTGGAAAAACGGTCGCCTCGTCGATGGCGCAGCGTCTGTCGGCTACGGACTCTCGTTCAACTTCTGGGGACTCGAGCTGCATTGGGACTTCGCCAAGCGCACCGATTTGAAGGGCAGCTACGGCAAGAAGCGCACGGAATTCTGGATCGGGGAGACTTTCTAGCTTTTTTTCACCACAGAGATCACAGAGAGCACAGAGACTTCTCTGTGACCTCTGTGTCCTCTGTGGTGAAGGGTTTTTAAGCAGCGCGAGGGCGTAATCGCCGGTCCGCGATCGTCTGGCGCAGGAACTTGAGCAGCGAGCGCTCCTCCATCGAGAGGCCGATGCGCACGACCGGCTTTCCGCGCCGCCCTTTGCGGAGCAGCTCGAACGTTTTGCCCTCGTTGTACTCCTCGAGGATGCGCGGACAGATGTACGACGAGCGGCAGACCGCCGGCGTGTTGCCGAGTTGTTCCGCCGTCGCCTGAATCGCGCGCTTGATTTTTCGCTTCCGTTCGGTCTTGCTCACCCCCTGCCCTTCGATAGCGAGGGCGATTGAACAGAGCAGCGTCCCGGCCCACGTCCGAAAATCTTTGGCGGTGAATGTCTCGCCGATGATCGACTGAATGTACTCGTTGACGTGGCGATCCTTGACGTCGCGCGCTTTTCCATCTTCGACGAAGGCGAACAGCTCTTTCTGATTGAGACCTTTGAGCGCGCGGACGATCTGCGCGACTTCCCGATCGTCGATCTTCCGCTTCTGCGCTTTTTTCCATTTGCCGATGTAGTCGAACAGGAGCTTCGATCCTTCGACCTTCACGTGCTTGCCTTGAATCGTGGTCAGGCCGTACGTCGATTCTGACTTCGCGCTCTTGTCATTGCCGACGCGAAAAAAGCCTTGATCGATGAGACGCACGATGGCGCCGAGGACGCGGTCGCGGCTGAGGTCGGGGTGGTGCAGGTCGCTGCGCACCTGCCGGCGCAATCGTGGGAGTGACTCGCCGAATTCGACGACGCGCTGGAACTTCTCCTCCTCGCGCTGCGCGCGGACTCGGGGGTGATAGAGATATTGCGTGCGCCCTTTCTTGTCGACGCCGACCGCCTGCAGGGGAGATGACTCCCCGCGCGCGATACGGACCTCGCGCCAGGCTGGAGGAATGCGCAGCCGGCGGATCCGCGCCAGCGTCTTCTCGTCGGTGATCGAGCGACCGTCGGAGCGCTGGTAGCTGAAGCCGCTATCTTTGCTCCCGGCGCGCCGGAAGCCATGGAGGTCGAGAGCCCACCGCCTCCTCACGGGTTTTCCGGGCATGCAGCCGTAACTTTTTGCGAGAATGGTGCCGTTGACCGAGCTCGGCCGCCGATTGACGCTGCGGGAGTGGTGGCGATCGCTCGAGCGCCCTCCCGAACCGCTGACGCCACGCCAGCGCTGGATGCTCATCGGCGTGACGCTGTTTGCAGCCGTCAGCCGGTGGTTCGCACTCGCGCGGACTCCGTGGGATTGGGATGAAGTGCTGTTCATGCTGTCGCTCGACCACTTCAATGTCGCGCAGCACCGCCCGCACCCTCCCGGTTTTCCGCTGTACATCCTGGCGGCGAAAATCATTCGCAAATTCGGCTTCGGCGACTTCCACTCCCTCCAGGTCCTCAGCCTCCTCGGCGCCATCGCGATCGTGCCCGCGATGTTTTTTCTTTGTCGCGAGCTGCGCATGCGGTTCTCGACGTCGCTTTCGGCGGCGCTCCTGCTCGCGTTCTTTCCCAACGTGTGGTTCTACGGCGGCGGTGCATTCAGCGATGTGCCATCGATGACGCTCGTGATCATCGCGCTGGCGCTGCTTCTCGTCGGATGTCGCAATCCGAACGCCTATCTCGCAGGCGCGACGGTGCTCGCGATCTCTGCCGGATTCCGCCCGCAGAATCTGCTCATCGGATTCGTGCCGTTCGTCATGGCGAGCCTGTTTCAGATGCGGAGAAGCGTTGCGCGGGTCGTCGGTGCGGTGGGATTGCTCGTCGCGATCGTCGCGATCAGCTACTGCATCGCCGCTTATCTCACAGGCTGGAATGACTATCTGTATGCCGTCCGCGTGCATCAGGGGTACATCGCGCGCGTCGATTCCTTCCGTTCGCCCACGCGTCCGCCGCTGTGGCGTGTCTTCGACGACTTCTTCGTGATGCCGTATCGCGCGCCGGTGATCAACGCGATCATCGCCGGTCTGTGTCTGATTGCGATCGCACGCGGACGCGCGCATGTACTCGCTGCGATTGCGTCATTCGGCATCTTCTCGGTGGCCAGCTGGCTGATGCTCGATCACTTCAGCGCCAGCCGCTTCTCGATCGGATACGCGCCGATGATCGCGATTCTCGCGGCGGATGGATTGCAATTCCTCACGCGACGGCTCGAGCCGATGGGGGCCGCCGTCATCGTCGGGATCATGATCCTGTGGACCTGGCCCGCGCTGACCGTTGTGCGGCCGTCGATCGCTCCGCCGGTGGCGGCCGTCGATTGGATTCGCAATCATGTCGATCGGCGGAACGCCACGGTCTTTGTTGACGAGAGCATGGTGCCTTATGCGCGATGGTACTTGCCGGAGTTCAAACTACGCTTCATTGAAGACCTGCAGCCTCCACCGATGTGGGCGACACGCCAGCCCGGCTACTACCTGCGCGAAGACGTGAGTAATGCTCCGAAGGCCGAGAACTTTGTTCGACCTCGCGGGAGATTGTGGGACCTCGTGCGCCACCGGTACTTCGAGGCCTCAGTGCGTCCGATCTCCGACTTCGTCGTATTCGGTACGGGATGGTATTGGGAAGAAGGTGAAGGAACGGAAGCATGGCGTTGGATGAGCAGTCATGGCGAGCTGCAGCTGCCGCCCCTTTCCGGTAACGCGCGTTTGGCTTTTAACCTCTACATTCCGCTCGATGCGCTCCGCACTCCGCCTAACGTTGTTGTGCGGCTGAACGGAAACGTCATCGACTCATTTCGTGGGACGCGCGAGTTCATGAATCGCGAGATTGTCGTCCATGCACGATCCGACGCACCGAACCTGCTGGTGTTCGATACCGACCGCGTGATCACGCCCGCTACCGAGCATGTCAGCAGCGACACACGCCGACTGGGGCTGAGGCTCAATTCAATCGGCTGGATGCCGGAGCGCTAGCGTCTATTTCAGCTTGAAATCGATCGGCTGCGGCAGCCATGTTCTCACGCGTTTTCCGTCTTTCATCGCAGGGCGGAACTTGGCGGTCCGCATGGCGCGGATGGCGGCATCGTTGAAGCCGAGGCGCGGATCACCGCGCAAGATGTTCACGTCGATCACGTCGCCGTTCTCGGAAATCAGAGCGGTGAGGATGACCGAGGCCTCGATGCGCTGGCGCATGGCCATGGGCGGGTACTGGACGCGAGGCTGCGACGTCAGAACCGGACGCTCGTCGAGCTCATCGAACTTCACGACGTCGCCTTCCTTGACGCTGGGCGCCGCCGCGGCGACTTGCGGCTGTGGCACCGGCACCGGCGCCGGCGCCTGAGTCTGCGTGACGGGGGCGGGCACCGGGATTTGCGGCGCGACGGTCTCCGTTCGCGATGCGGCGAGCCGCCGCTCATCGAATGCCGCCGCCGAGGATGAACGATCGTCCATCGTCTCGGTGCGCTCCGGCGCAACCGAGGCAGTGAGAACGGCCGGAGGCGCGCTGACCGCTGCGTTTTTCGACTTCTTCTGCTGCAACTGCTTGTCGAAGGTCGCCTGCATCTTCAGCATCTCTTCCTGCAGTTTCTGGTTGACGGCATCCTCGAAGGCCTTCTTTTGCGCTGCGGGATCGATCGTGGCGGTCGTCGCGTTCGCCGGCGGCGTCGCGGTGGCGACGATCGGCTGCGCCACGACGGGCGGGTGTGCCGGCGGGCGGGTGGTTGCGGGGGCGGGGGAGGCGATCTGCGACTTCGCGTTGGCCGCCGAACCCTTCATCATCCAGAAGCCGCCCACTCCGAGCGCGGCGACGACAACCGCCGCTGCCGCGATGAGCGGCATCTTGCTTTTCTCTTTCGGTGCGACCGGAATCGGAGCGGAGATGTCGAGCTGCTGCTCGAGGTACGGTGCGACGTTGACCTTCGATTCCTTTTCGCGATCGAGGGTTTCGCTTTCGACCTCTTTCTTGAGCAGCGCGCTGAGGTAGAAGGCGAGATTGAATGTTGTCGCTGAATACTTCCCGCTGTGTGCGAGTGTTGAGAGTGCCTGCTTCATGTCCGCGACCGATCCGTATCGCCGCGCGGGATCGATCGAGAGCGATTTCTCGAGGAGGATGCGGATGTCGTCCGGGATCGCTTCGCCCGCCATCGTCTTGGTGGCGCGCACGTGCTGAGAAAAAGCGCTCACGTGAGTGGCGTCGGGAGGTTCGATTCCGGTGATCAGAAGGAAAAAGATCGCGCCCATCGCGAAGACTTCGGAAGCCTGTGACGGCTCGCCCGAATGCTGATATTCGGGTGAAAAGTAGCGGCCGATGGCGGCCGCAACTTTGGCGTCTTTCAGCGACGCGATCAAACCGCGTCCGAGCTGCTGACCGGCGACGCGAATCTCGCCGTCTTCTTCGATCCACACGAACTGCGGAATCAGTCCGCCGTGCGAGAGGCGGTTCCCGCCGTAGCGCAACTCGTTGAGCGTGCTGAGTGAGAGTGCAATCTTCTCCGCGATGTGGATCGCCTGATCGATCGCAATCGGATTCGGCGCCACGCCCGCCCCGCCGCGCGCGCGATCGACGATGTGTCGCAGCGAGCGGCCGCCGTCGTACTGGTGCGCGATGAACGGCACGCCGTGAATCACATCGATCGCCTGCTCTTTGGCGAATGACGATCCTGTGAGCAGCGGTACCATCTCCCGCGCGTCGGATGCTGCCGCAATCAAAGCGTCGCGGTTGCCGCCGAGCAATCGCCGCAACGCGACCAGGGGGCCGAGGTGGCGGTCGTCGATACGGGCGGCACGCCAGAGCTCACTGAGCGGATCGGCTTCCAGCTTCTTGAACAGAATGTAGTTGCCGAACTGATCGTACGGCCGCGTTTTGGAAGACACTCTTCACTCCGGAGTTCTATTTGTGTGGAATAGGATACCACCGCCGAATGCCCTTACTTCGGTGCAGTTGAGCTTGCCGTAGCCGTCCGCTGATCCCGGTACCACTGGACCTGAAACTGCTGCACGTTGCGGTTGTGTTCCTCGATATTCGTGGCGAAGGCGTGCGATCCGTCATGGCGGGCCACGAAATACAGAAGCGCAGTTTTGGCGGGGGCGGCGGCCGCTGAGAGCGAGGCCAGACCTGCGTTAGCGATCGGGCCGGGTGGGAGGCCGGGGAAGCGGTAGGTGTTGTACGGCGAGTCGATCTGCAGGTCGGCTTTGTGGATGTTGCCGTCCCAGCGATTCGCGAGCTTCAGCGCGTAGATGACCGTCGGATCGGCGCCCAGGAGCATGTGGCGATTGAGGCGGTTGAGGTAGACCGACGCGACGAGGGGCCGCTCCTGCGGCAATTTTGCTTCCGTCTCCACGATGGAAGCCAGCGTCACGGTCTGATGCAGGTTCAGGCCCGTCGTGATGTAGCCCATCTGCGGACCGAAGTGCTTGCGGAAGTTCTGCACCATCGCCTGCACGATCGTCTTCGGCGGTGTTCCCGGGCCGAATTTGTACGTGTCGGGAAACAGATAGCCTTCGAGAGTTTTTGCTTGCGGAGCAAGGTCGCGGATGAGCTCCGGATCCGCCGTCAGGGCATCCCAAACGGCGGGCCGTCCGAATCCGTCGGCAACGAAGATGCGTCCGACTGCGAAGCGATCGAGCCCCTCGCGGACCGTGACGCTCTTGAGCGCGACGTCGCCTCGAATCAGCTTCTCGACGACATCGGCGGCGGAAGTCGGGCGTGAGAACTCGTAGATGCCGGCTTTGATCGATTCGCCGTACCGGAAGATCTTGATGTAGACGAGCGGGACGTATTCATCGCGCAGGACTCCGGCTTCGCGCAGATGCCGAAGAATGATCGCGGTGCGCTGCCCCTTGCGCACTTCGACGTCTTTCAGCGGCTCCGGATAACCCTTGTAGGGAAATGTCAGCGCGCGCCAGAAAAAGTATCCCCCGCCGGCGGTCAGGAGTCCCGCGAAGAAGAGGATGGTCAGCAGCGATTGGAAGTATTTGCGGCAGCCGCTCGGGCGCCGCGCCATCGCGCGGGCTATGACTGCCTCCGCTGCTCGTCGAGGTACGACTGCAGAATTACCGCCGCCGCCGCCATGTCGATATCTTTCTCTGCTTCGCGCCGCGTTCGTCCGGCCGCGCGCAGCCGCTCGGCAGCGTCCACGGTCGTGAGCGCCTCATCCCAGAGGACGACCTGTTTGCAGGTTTTCTGCCGCAACTGCTGCGCAAAATCGTCAAAGGTCTTCTCGTTGCGGCTCGGGAAACGGCGGCGTGGGATGCCCACAACGATCGTCGTGGCGTCGAGTTGCTGCGCCAGATCGGCGAGCCTCTCGACGACATCCCCCTCGTTCGGCACGACCGAATGGGGTGTCGCGAGGATTCCCGAGTCGCTGACGGCGACACCGATGCGGCGGCTGCCGTAGTCGATGGCCATGATCGACACACCCAGATTGTAGAAGGCAGAGGGCAGAAGGCAGAAGGCAGAAGTCCCACCGCCCACTTCTGCCTTCTGCCTTCTGCCTTCTGCCTTCTGCTTTCTGCCTTCTGCCTTACAATCTGTGTCCCCATGAAGAATTTCAATCTCGACGCCATCCTCGAGGCGATGCTGAAGATTTCCGATCGGGTCTCCGATCTCAATTTCTCGGTCGGCCGTCCGCCGCAGGTGGAAGTCGATGGACAGCTCGTCGCAGTCAATTTTCCGGGCCTGCCGCGGCTGACTCCATACCAGACCGAGATGATCGCGATGCACATGCTCCGCAACGATCGCGAGCTAACCCGCACTCTGCTGAGCAACGGATCGGTCGATCTGTCGTACTCCATTCCGCAAAAGAAGCGCTTCCGCGTCAACGTCTTCACGCAGCGCGGCACGTACGCGATCGTCCTGCGCGTCATCCCCGAAGGCATTCCGTCGCTGGAGGGTCTCAAGCTTCCGCAGGAGCTCTTCAATATTCCGAAGCTGAAGAACGGCATCGTCCTGGTGACCGGTCCGACCGGCTCGGGCAAGTCGACGACGCTGGCGGCGATCATCAACGAGATCAATCAGAACTTCGCATACCACATCCTCACGATCGAGGATCCGGTCGAGTACATGCACCGCCACATCAAATCGACTGTCAATCAGCGCGAGGTCGGCTCGGACACCAAGACCTTTGCGCTCGCGCTGCGCGCGGCACTGCGGCAGGCGCCGAAAGTGATTCTCATCGGCGAGATGCGCGATGTCGAGACGATCGAGATTGCGATGGAAGCCGCCGAGACGGGACATCTCGTGCTGTCAACGCTGCACACGATCGACGCCGCCAAGACTGTCGATCGCATCGTGGGTGTGTTTCCGAAAGATCAGGAGCCGCAGATCCGAACGCGCTTTGCGCAGTCGTTTCGCTACGTCATCTCGCAGCGCCTGCTGCCGAAGACCGGCGGCGGCCGCGTTGCCGTCCTGGAGATTTTGAAGTCCACGATGCGCACCCGCGACTACGTGATGAAGGGCGAGACCGACGGCCGGTCGCTCACCGACGCCATGCACGACGGGTCGGTGGACGGCATGCAGACTTTCGACGACGAGCTCGAGAAACTCTGGCAGGCGCAGACGATCACGAAAGACATCGCCCTTGCGTACGCGACGAATCCGACGAACCTCGCGTTGCGTCTGACCGACGATCAGGCACCACAGCCGACCGAAAAAGAGGCTGAGGGCGAATCGATGCTCTCGATGCTCGAGTAATAACGATGATCAAGATCGTCTGCACTTCCTGTCAAAAGCCGCTCTCGCTCGACGAGACGAAACTTCCGATGAAGGAAGTTACGTTTCCCTGCCCCGCATGCAAGACGAAACTGACGGTCGATCGCCGCAAACTCGAAGGTGCGGCGGCTCCCGTTCCCGGCGCGTCGCCTGAGCCGGCCCCCGCCGGCGAAGAGGACGAAGGGTTTGGCGCGAAGGCGCTGATCGTTGGAAATGATTCGCCCGCGCTGCGGCAGGCGGCGAAGCTGATCGGCTTCATGCCGATGCATGTAGCCACCGCACAGCAAGCGCGCGACTACTACATGCAGGAATATCCGCCGGTTGTGTTTCTCAATCCCGGGCAGACGACTGCGCCTCCGCTGGAAGCGATGCAGCCGATCGTGTCACTCGCTCCCAACGATCGCCGCAAGTCGTTCTTCATACTCGTCTCCGACAATCTCCGCACGCTGGACGGCAACGCCGCGTTTCTGTACGGCGTCAACCTCATCGTCGCGCAGAAGGACCTCGGATCCTTCCAGCAGATTTATCGCGACGCTTCGACCTATCACGACCGGCTCTACGGCGCGTTGAACTCAGTGATGAAGATCCTCGCCGAGCGGTAGCCTATTGCTGCTGTACGCCCTCGGGGTACTGAACGAACGAACCGTTCGAGTAGACGATGTCGCAATCCCAGATGTTGGTTGCACCACCTCGGTAGCGGCCTTCCGGCTGCGCGTCTTTGCCGTAAGAGATGATGACGTACATCTGCGCGTTCGTGCCCGAGCCCCAGGGCTGATCGGCCGCCAGACCCCAGTTCGTCCCCCAGCCGTCGCGCTGCGGGAACGTCTTGACATAGGTCGGCGAAAGGAATGTCGTCAGGTTCACAATCGTGACAGACGCCGTCGGGAGGGTGACGCCGGCGGCGTTGTAGCGGTTGAGGTCCGTCGCGCGCGCTTCCCACGCCGTCGCAATTGAGCGGATGTCGGCCATCGATCTCTTCTGCTTCGCTCGTTGCACCGCGGTCAGAAGATTTGGAATGGCAATCGCCGCAAGGATGCCGATGATCGCGACGACGATCAACAGCTCGATGAGGGTGAAGCCGTTCTTTCTCTCCATGGGTTTCGTTCCCTCCCTGTAAGCGCAACTGAGATGCCATGCTCTTCCGGAGACTAAACTCAGTGTTACC
>DATBSF010000405.1:0-2966 GCA_036559905.1 Thermoanaerobaculia bacterium
TGAAAAGCTACGGCTGCAATCTGGTGGAAGTCACCGGCGGCGAGCCGCTCGCGCAGAAGGAAGCGCTCGATCTGATGCGGCGGCTTTGCGACGACGGCCTCGAAGTGCTGCTCGAGACTTCGGGTTCGATCGACATCGAGCCCGTCGATAAAAGAGTCACGGTAATACTAGATATTAAATGTCCAGGTTCTGGCGAGGCCAACAAGAATCGCTGGGAAAACCTCCAGGATTTGAAGCCGAACGACGAGATCAAGTTCGTCATCGCCGACCGCGCCGATTACGATTGGGCCCGCAAAGTGATCGAGGAGCGTAATCTGAGCCGCTGGACGGTGCTGATGTCGCCGGTGTGGGGCGAAATGAATTTGAAATCGCTGGCAGAATGGATGCTGGCCGACCGTCTTCCGGCGCGGCTGCAAACGCAATTGCACAAACACATCTGGGGTGCGGAGGCCCGCGGCGTCTAATGATGAAGCCTGTTCTCGACCACATCGGCATTGCGGTCCGCTCCCTCGAAACCGCCCGCATCTACTCCGCCCTTGGCCTCTCGATTGATTCGGTCGAGACGGTCGAGTCGCAGGGCGTGAAGACGGCCTTCATCCGCGTCGGCGACGCGAATCTGGAATTGCTCGAGCCTTTGTCGGAAGATTCGCCGGTCGGAAGATTCATCGAAAGGCGCGGCGAGGGAATCCATCACATCTGTTTTCGTGTAACGAATCTCGAATGGCATCTCGAAAGTCTCAAAAATCAGGGATACCGGCTGGTCAACGAGGCGCCGGTGCCGGGCGCGCACGGATGCCGGGTCGCGTTTCTCCATCCGGCGGACGGCAATGGAGTGCTGATCGAGCTGAGCGAGCGGGTGCAATGATCGAAGGCTTCGACGCGTCATCGCTCGTCATCGTGAATCTCGTCAACCCGAAGGAGAAATTCTTCGGCGTGCTATCGGCGCTGTCGCCCGCCGGACTCACGGTGCGCGCGATCAACCTCGATGCATTCGAAGACTGGATGCGGCAGCTCGCTCGCGGCGACGATCCGAACCTCGATCTGATCACGATGTTCGTTCCGCTGTTTCGCGTCGAGCGCGTTTTCCTGGACGAGCCGTCCGGCATGATCAAGTCGTACGGCCAGCGGTTCGAAGAAGTCGTCGGGATGACGATCCAGCAATACCTTCACATTCAGTGACGCCAAGTCGTAACGGACCCCTCGGCCGGAATCGGTAGCGGCGGCGAGACGGTCCAGCGTCCATCTTTTCCTTCGCGGACGATCCTGAAGTGTTGCGGATCGCGCGGCACCGGCACGTGCTGCTTCCCGACCGGCGGAATCGGAATCGCGGTATAGCCCGGATCGGTGAGGAAAACGAATCGCCCGCCGGGAGGTCCGAGCCGCCATTGCGCGTCGTGATTGCGGACCGCGAATTCAACCGACAACGGCGCCGATGGGTCGAATCGCGCTCGCGCCAGCTGCCAATCCGCCGGAGTGCCGAACGTCGTCGTCGACGTGATCGGAACGATGCGCCCGCGAGAGACAGTCATGATGCGCGCCGGGTCCATGCCGCCGACGGTGATCGCGTACGGCGAGTAAACAGCGGGCGGTCCATCGCCCCGATGATCGTACTTGCGAATCCAGCGCAAGCCATCGAGGTACCACGCCGCCGATGACGCCGCGAGCGCCGGAGCGTTCGCCGACTGCGTCCAGACATACCGGCCCTCGAGCGCGATGCCCTTGCGAGTGAGATCCTCGTAGTAACGCCGCTGTTGAAACGACGTGACTAGAGTCGTCGCGAGTAGCAGAGCGAGAACGCCGATAGCCCACCGCTTTCCGGAGGTACCGAGGGCGATGGTGACGATGGCGACGGTGAAGAAGACGAAGGCGAAGCTGTATCGCCACTCGAAGTTGGCCGCGAGCGGCAGAATCGGCAGCAGCATCACGATCAGGCTTGCCGCGAGCACTGCGATCGCGCGCGCGCGAAAACGCCAGATGAAGAGCGCCAGCGCGACAACGATGCAGATCGCCCAGGCCGCTTGCGCCCACATCGGCGCTTCGGGTCCGGTGAGATGCACCCACAGCGCGCGCGGAAGGCTCATGACCTTCGACTGCGCCGGAATCAATTCCGACGCCTCGGTCATCTCGGTCATTCGCGCTCGCCAGACGAGAAACACGATTGCCGCGATTGCAGGTGCGATGAGATCACGCGCGATGTCGCGCCAGCGGCGTCCCTCGAAGCGCGACTGACAAATGAAGAGGAGCGGAATCGGCGCATAGACCTCTTTCGAGAGCATCGCGAGCAAATAGAGAATCGCAGCGAGGACCTTCGATCGCCGCCACACGAGCATCGCCGCCAGCGCGAATGCGAGTCCGTCGACGTAGTGGCGGATCATCAGCGTTCGCGCGGCATAGACCGCGGCCCACGACGTGATGAAGACTCCCGATCCGACCGCAGCGTAGAGATCGGGCACATAACGTCGCAAAAGAAAATAGAAGAGGAGTGTTGCGGCGATCAGCACCAGCAGTTGATCGGTGTAGAAGACGCGCGGGTCGGGGCCGTGGAGTTGCCAGTCGAGTTTGAAAGACAGCAGCACGACCGGCGTAAAACTCGCCGTCGACAGATGCGTGTATTCGTCCGGATCGAACAGCAACGCGGTAGTCGATTGCCGGATCGCCTCTTCCAGCACGATCGGATCGTCGTACAGCCAGAATCCGCCGAGCGCCGTTACGTGGATGACGATCGCCAGAATGACCAGCGCAAGCATCAGCGCTACGGAACGGCCCTGCATCGAAGTCATGATAAGCGGTCAGAATAGACGCGATGATTTCTGAGGACCGCCTCGAATTTCCGGCGTGCCCGTTCTGCGGCAGTGAGCGAAGAGAGATCCGCTATGCGGGATTCGGCGAGTTCAAAGTCGTGCGCTGCTCCGCGTGTGGCTTTCATTACTTGTTTCCGCGGCTCACGGAGACGGCGATGCAGTCGG
>DATBSF010000406.1:0-5476 GCA_036559905.1 Thermoanaerobaculia bacterium
GATGTGAAGGTCGAGGATGCGAGCGGCAACGGACTCTACGATCGCGCCGCCTTGCGCGCGGTAATGGAAGCCTCGCCACTCCCGCCCCTCCCCTTCGGCTACAGCGGCAACTACCTCGGCGTCCACCTCAAATTCCGATGAAACGATCTTTTTTTGCACTGCTTCTCATCGCCGGCTCACTGCACGCGCAGACACAGATCCATCCCGAGATCAGTCGCAATCAGGCGAGCGCAATCGTGCGCATCGCGGTGCCGCGTCCTGACACGACGCTGCCATACCAGGCCGTCGATCCATTTTTCGGTCCGTTGACGCGCGATCTCGCGGCGTCGGGCGTCTTCGCTCTCGTGCCGATTCCACCTAACGTCGCTGTGAACGCCGATCTCGCGCGCGCTGCGAACGCGGAATTCGTCCTCTCGCTGAAAGTGCAACAGGACGAA
Organism: Thermoanaerobaculia bacterium; assembly: GCA_036559905.1. Lineage (GTDB taxonomy): Bacteria > Acidobacteriota > Thermoanaerobaculia > Gp7-AA8 > Gp7-AA8 > Gp7-AA10. The sequence continues at coordinate 438 of DATBSF010000406.1, forward strand.
CAGGACTACATCCTCGAGGCGCGCCTGATCGACGCCACCGGCGGATCGCAATTTGCGCGTCGCTACCGCGGGATTCCGGCGGTGCTCACACGGATGGCGCACATGCTTGCGAACGATCTCGTGCGCGCCGTGAACGGCAGACCGGGGATCTTCCTGTCGCAGATCGCATTCGCATCGAATCGCACCGGCCACTGGGAAATCTGGCTGATGGATTGGGACGGCACGAATCAGCGCCGCATCAGCAATCACAACGAGCTGGCGATTCTTCCGAGTTGGTCCCCCGACAACGACCGCATGGTCTACACGCTGTTCAGCGGCGGCCGCAGCGAAATGCAAATCATCAATCGCCTCGGCGGCGGCCGCATCCACATTCGAACGAATCTTGGCCTGAACACATCGGCGACATTCTCACCGCTCAGCAACGACATCGCGTTTGTCGGATCGCTGGCCGGCAACCCAGACATCTACATCATCCGCGATGACGGCTCGAACCTGCGGCGGCTCACGTCGAGCTACTCGATCGAGTCGACGCCGGAGTGGAGTCCGAACGGGCGCCAAATCTCGTTCACGTCCGGACGCAGCGGCACGCCGCAGATTTACGTGATGGACGCTGAAGGGACGAATGTCCAGCGATTGTCTTTCGAAGGCGACTGGAACGACGACGCAACATGGTCGCCGGACGGAGAGCAGATCGCGTACACCTCGCGTGTGAGCGGACGGTTTCAGATTCGGATCGCGAACGTGATCACGCGGCAAAGCCGCATCATCGCGGGCGAAGGATCGAACGAACAGCCGGCCTGGTCACCCGACGGCCGCTGGGTCGCGTTCCAGTCGAATCGCAGCGGCCGATGGCAGATCTATCGAATGCGCATCGATGGAACCGACCTCATGCAGCTGACTTTCGATGGCGAGAACAAAGAACCCGACTGGTCGAAGAAGGCGGAGTAGCAGTTCTTGGTTCTTAGTTCCTGGTTCTTAGTCGGCTACCAAGAACTAAGAACCAAGAACTAAGAACCAAGAACCAAGAACCGGTTATGATTCGATAAGGAGCTGAAAAGACAATGACTAAGGTAGTAAAAGCATTTGCTCTCAGCATCGTGCTGATCGCGCTGGTGCTCGCACCGGCGTGCCGCAGCAAGAAAGCGCCGCCACCGCCGAAAGTCGCTCCGACCGATACCACGGCCAGCGTACCTCCGGTTCCGACCACCACGACCGAAACGCGGGTCGCGAATCCGCCCGACTTCGTGCAGCAGCCGCAGCCCTCGGTGACCGTCGAGAATCTGCCGAGCGACATCGAGGAGCTCAATCGCGTTGCCGAACAGCGCGGCTATCTGCAGGACGCGTTTTTTGGATTCGATGAAGCGACGCTGTCTGCGGATGCGCAGACAGCGCTCACGACGTCGGCCAACTGGCTGAAGAAAAACTCGCAATACAACCTGCTGGTGGAAGGCCACTGCGACGAGCGCGGCACCGAGCAGTACAACCTCGCGCTCGCCGATCGCCGCGCGAATGCCGCCAAGGAATACATGGTGACGTTAGGCGTCGATACGGGACGCGTTCGCACGGTCAGCTACGGCGAAGAGCGTCCGTTCGATCCGGGACACGATGAAGCGGCGTGGGCGAAGAATCGCCGCGCGCATCTGGTGATCGTCGGAAAATGAAGAAAGCCTCCATCGCCCTCGCTTTACTCCTCACCGGTTGCGTCACCTCCTCCGACGTTCAAAAGTTGCAGAGTCAGATCAGCGAGCTGCAGGAACAGCTCGCGCAGGCGAAGCGCACGACGGCCGGCAAGGAAGAAGTGCAGGGCATCAATCAGCGCATCGCCGATCAGACCCAGCAGCTCCTCAAATCGAACGCCACGCTGGTCGCGAAAGTCGATCAGATCGAAGACAAGATGAACAACACGCAGGGTTCGATCGAGCAGACGAACTTCCGGCTCGATCGGATGGTGCAGCAGCTCACGCAAGCCCAGCGCGACATCGACGATCTAAAACGCGCCGCCGCCGCCCCCCAGCCCACCCCGCCCGTCCCCGCCACCCCCGGCGCGATGCCGGCCACTGTCCCGGCCCCCCAACCGGCGGTGACCGAGGTGAATGTGCCGGCGCCGACGAGCGACAATCCGATGGAGGTCTATCAGGCCGCCTATCGCGATTACCAGCGCGGCAACTACGATCTGGCGCTGGCGGGATTCCGTGACTTCCTGAAAAACTATCCGAATTCCGAGCTTTCTTCGAACGCCGAGTACTGGATCGGCGAGAGCCTTTACTCGCAAAAGAAATATTCGGAGGCGATCGAACAGTTCAACGGCGTCGTCAACAAATACCCGAAGTCAGACAAGGCGCCGGGCGCACTTCTGAAAAAGGGTTATGCCTATCTGGCCCTCAACGATCGGCCACGGGCGATCGTGCAATTCCAATACGTGGTTCATGAATATCCCAGTTCCCGCGAATCCGCGCTCGCGAAGGACCGGTTGAAGCAGCTCGGAATCGATACTAAATAAGAGGAGTAGTTAATGGCTAACATTCGCTCGGCCGAGAAACAGCGCCGGCAGGCTGCAAAAGCAAAGATTCGCAACATCGCTGGAAAATCGCGCCTCAAGAGCGCGCTCAAGAAGGCGCGCACCGCGGTCGCGGAAGGAAAAGCAGATCTCAGCACGGGATTTTCCGAGATCGACAAAGCCGCCAAGCGCGGCATCATCAAGAGCAACACCGCCGATCGCTACAAATCGCGACTCAGCGCGGCCGCCAAGCGCATCGCTGCGAAATAGCACGTCATCCTGACCCTGAGCGCAGCGAAGGGGAAGGACCACATCCACGAGATCCGTCGCCGTCTGTGCGGCTCAGGATCACGCTTCGCGTCAGATCGACACGCGATCGTAGCCGGTGGTCTTCGATTGATCGTCCACCACGCCCACTGAAATCTGATTCCGTCCCGGCTCCAGAACAACTTCCACCGCGAACGTCAGTTGTCGATCGCCCAATGCCTGAAGCGCGCCGGCCGGCCAGCGCAGCTGCTTCGACTGTTTGTTGACGTTCGATGCGTGGCCGAGTTGATCTCCGGTCGCGATGTAGACCGAGAATCCGCCGATCACCTCGTTGCCTTCCTGGACGAATTTCATATTCTTGATCGGGATCATCACCTTCAGCGCGACGCGCCTCTTCTGTCCATCGGCGACCGGCTCGGCCGCCTGCAGCGTGATGCCGAGATCGTTGGTGTCGGGTTTGAGGAGGTGGTGGGCGACCACGTGGCTGCTGATCTCGATGTCGGGCGTTGGCTGCGTTCCGCCCGGCGTCATGCGGACTTTGTAGCCCTTCGATTGCAACTGCACCGAATTCTGCGTTGCGGGCGCTGCCGGCGGATTGATTCCGATCGTGTAGAACGCGTCGAGATCGGATCGGACTTGTTCGAGGGCCTCGCTCGGCCGCCGCGCGAGAATCGCAAGGCCGCCGGTACCGTCGGCGATCATTTGATAGCCCGCCGAGCGGTTGGCGGTTGTCGTGAATGCCGCCGCGCGATCGATGGTGCGCTGCGATTCGACCATCGTGGACGCGGAGTCGCCCATTTCCGAATCGATCGCATAAATCGCGACGCCCTTGTTCCACGCCTCGGCCGCAAAACCGCGAAGGTTTTCCGTCAGGTCGTACGCGCTCGAGTCGCTGAGCGGCGAGCTGCGCGCGGCTCCCTGACGCAGCGTGGCGCCGAGCATCCCCTGCTCGGCCTGCGATTTGATCGTGTCGAGATACTGAAACATGTCCGCTCCGGCGCGGACGGGAAGACCGGCCCCCGCGATGATCAGGACATTGCGCGTCGAGCGAGATGGAAAGAGATCGGTGGCTGTCGTCATCAGGCTGATCGATTGCCGAGTGTCGCGGTAAACGGCAGCCGCGTAGTTGCGGACCGCAGTCGTGAGCGTGTCGAAGCTGAAGAAGGATGCCTGGCTGCCACTCGCCTGCTGGATGTCATTGATCAACTCACGCAGGCGCCGCTCGGCCTGAGCGCGATCGCCGGCCATCGTCTGTGATGCTCCCGTCGAAGCGCGATCCAGCGCCGCGTCGATGTCTTTCTTTTCGGCGGTCCACGACGACAGCGGCGTGAGTGATTGTCCGGCTGTCAGAATCAGGACGCGATCGCCGGGCCGCAATGTTTTCGCGAAGAAGTCGCGCAGAGACTCGACGATCATGGCTCGCGCCGGAAGTTCGATCGTCGTGATGTCGAAGAGAACTGCGATCCGGCGCGGTATAGCGGCGGTCGTGCTGGCATCCGCGAACGCTGTGATCTCGTTTTTGGCGATCTGAAAATCTTCGCGATGCAGCGTGCGGACGCGATTGCCCTTGGAGTCGGTGACGACGACCGAGAACGTCGTCTGACCGTAAAGAGCCGACACAAATCCTGCGACCATCAGAGAGAAAACGAGCTTGCGGGCCATGGGGCGTAGTCTACGCTTTTCATGTTGTAGGGGCGCGCTGCGCGCGCCCACACTCGGACGCAGGCTGCGGGGCGCACGCTGTGCGCCCCTACGCCGGAAGGAAGGGCTGAAACGCCTGCATGACTTCTGCGTCGGCCATGGTCGGACGGCGGCTCTCGCGGTCGACCCAAACATGCTTGCTGTACCCGGTCGCGTGCAGGCGCTCGCCGCTGCCGTCGCGCAGCTCATATCCGAACGTCATCGCACGCGTCAGAGCCTCGGTCACAAACGTCCGGATCAGAACATCGTCGTCGTAGCGGTATGGCGCTCGGTAGCGGCAGTTCACTTCCGTGACGACGAGAATGAGGCCGCGATTCTCGATTTCGCGATATGTGATGCCTGTTGCGCGGCAAAGATCGGTGCGTCCGATTTCGAACCACACGATGTAGTTCGCGTGGTGGACGATCCCCATCTGGTCCGTCTCCTGGTAGCGGACCCGCGTCCGGCTGTCGACGAAGCGTGGCACGACGGGAATTTAACACGGGCTCATCTTTGCTATTCTTGTTAGCAGTGCAGAGAGAGCGTGTGAGGCGGATCAAGAAGTTTTCCCTACCCATTCTCATTGGCGCCGGTG
>DATBSF010000407.1:0-2827 GCA_036559905.1 Thermoanaerobaculia bacterium
GCAGCGCCCGGCGCGACGCATCGCGGAGATCGCATTCTTCGCGGCGCTGTGGATCGCTGGAATCTTGTTAGGCGCCGCAGGTATCCCGTTGTCCGCAGCGGCGCTCAACGCGTTCTATCTGCTGTCGCACGAGGGGCACCACGGCCTGCTGTTCCGCAATCGATTCCTAAATCACGTCGTCAACATCATTCTCTGCATTCCGCTGCTGCATTCGCCGTCCGGCTATCGCGTGCTGCACGATCTGCATCACAAGTTTCTCGGCGGTCCCGGCGATCCCGACGAATACCGCAATTACACCAGCGACTCGCGCGTGCGCTGGGCGCTGCAGTGGATTCGACTGACGATGGGGACGCTGGTCTACATGCCGATGATTCCGATCGTCGCGTGGCGACGCGCCAATCGCGCGGATCGCATCCGCCTGGTTCTCGAATGCAGCTTGATCGCCGCGGTCCTGATTCCGATTTTTGAGATCGTTCCCATTCGAATCCTGCTGCAGGTCTGGCTGATTCCGGGAGTGGTCGTCGGATACATCTCCGCGGTTCGCGCGCTTGCGCAACACGCGCTCACCGAGTCCGACGATCCCCTGCTCGCGTCGCGATCGGTCCGCAGCAATCGCGTCGTCGCGTTTCTGCTGCTCAACGAGAACTTCCATCTCGAGCATCATCTTTTCCCCGAGGTGCCGAGCTACAACCTGCCGCGATTGCGGGAGCTGCTGCGATCGCGATTGCCGCGGCGCGTCGAGGCGCCGTCGTACACGCGATTTCTGGCGCGCTTCGTCGCGCGATTTCTGCGGGGCGACGAATCGCCGATGGGGCTCGTCACGCTATGAATCGATTCGCGAATCCGGAAGTCGTGTGCGAAGGCTGGTATCCGATCGGCCGCGCCCGCACGATTCGGCTCGGCAAGATCAAGCGCGTCCCGATCGGAAAGCGCGATGTCGTCGTCTATCGCGATTTTTCCGGCGACCTCCATGCCGTCGAGCGCGCCTGCGGTCACCTCGGCGCCGACTTGTCTCTCGGCAAAGTGATCGACAAGGGCCTGCAGTGTGCGTTTCACAAATGGTGCTGGAACGCCGACGGATCTTGCGCGAACGGCGCTCGGATCGAGACGTACGCGGTGCTCGAGCGTTGGGGCATCGTGTGGGTGTGGGCGGGTGACTCGCCCGCATACGACCTCCCGATGCCGGAGCCGTCGAATCGCGCGCATGTTCTGCGGCTACCGATGCAGCGCATTGGATGTCATCCGCATGTGATTCTCGGCAACGGTCTCGATGTGGCGCACGTCATCGGCGTGCATCGCTTCCATTTCGAAGATGAGCCGGCGGTCGAAGCGGAGCCGCCGCATCGTCTGTCTGTCAGCGTTCACGCACATTTCCATACAACATTCATGCGATACATTCTTGGACTGGCTCGCCGGTCCGCGAGTTGGACATTCACGACCATCGGCCCGAGTCTCGCGTGGGTGAAGGTCGACTCACCGACTCCGTTCGAGCTGGTGTGGGCCGCGCGTCCGCTGCCCGACGGCGGATCCGCGACGCAGACGATTTTCTTTTTGCCGCGATGGCGCTCGCTGACGCGCGCCGTGCCGATGATGGTCGCCACGTCGTGGGCCGATCGGCGCGTGCTGTCAGGACTCGAATTTCGAGACGGCTTCGTCGCATCCGACGCGATCTTCGAACGTTACGCGAATCTCGTCGAGGAGATGCCGACATGGTAGCGATCTGGAGTGCGGCGGCGTGCCGCCGCTCTAACGTCGCGGCAAGCCGCGGCTATGAAAGCGGCGCCAAGGCGCCGCACTCCAGATTTGGCGATGGCGTCAAACAGGGCTGGTATCTGGTCGGCCGCAGCAATCGCGTTCGCGTTTCCGATCGATACCCGACAACCGAACGATGGGGCTTCCGATGGGCATGGCTCGGCGACGAGACGCCATTCGCTTTGCCCGACGTTGCCGCGCCGTATCAGCGAACGCTGCTGCAGCAGCGCGTTCGCGCGCATCCGGACATCGTCTTCGCGAACGGATTCGATCTCGCGCATTTCGCACCGTCGCACGGCATCGAAGTGACGACCGCATCGCTCGAGATCGAATCGCCCTGGAAAATCGCGCATCGCATCAAGGGGCGGCTGCCTAACCGGCCGAGCCTGACCTGGGTCGGGCTCTCGGGCGCTTCGATCGATGCGACCTTCACGCAGTACGGCGGTGGAATCGTGCACGTGCACATCACCCAGCCGATCGAATACTTCATCGTCTTCACGATCCGTCCTGATTCGAACGGACATTCCCGCACGCAAACGATCCTCTTTCTCGAGCGCAGACGGGATCTCGTGCGCGCGCTGGCGCTCTTGTGGGCGACGGCGCTCGACGACATTCCCCTGATGGAGAGCATCACGTGGCGCGGCCGGCTGACCGCCAATGACGCAGTGCTCGAGCAGTACGTCCGCTACGTCGAGAACATGCCGCAATGGAGGTGACATGGAACAAGGGACGACGATCTGGGAAAAGTTAGGCGCAAGCGCGGGAGCGTGGGCCGGACTCTGGCTGACGATTCAGTGGTTTCTTCTGCGCAGCGCGCATGCCGATCCGCGATCACCGGAAGGCGATTTCGTCAGCGCCATGCTCAACGAGCGGATGTCGTGGGAGTGGGCGACCCTGCTGCGCATCGTCGCGGGACTCATGATCGTGTGGTTCATGGGCAGCCTGGCCGGGCGACTGCGACTTGCCGAGGGTGAGCCGGCGCGGCTCGCGTCGATTGCGAACGGGACCGGCATCGTGTGGGGCGCGGTGTGGCTCCTCAGCGCGATGTTCAACTCGATCTCGATTCTCCTCGCGA
>DATBSF010000408.1:0-6535 GCA_036559905.1 Thermoanaerobaculia bacterium
GATCGCGCAGAATCTCTCCCTCCCATTTCACCTCGGCCGCAATGCGCGTCGGCAGCGTGGCCGGATCAAAAATCGTGATCGGGCCGATTCCCGATCGTCCCGCGAAAAGCGCATCACGAAACTCCGGCACGGACTTTCCGATTGGCGCCACGACGCCCATTCCGGTGATGACGACGCGATGTCTCATTTTGGAGTGCGGCGGCTTCCCACCGCTTTCCCGGCCGTGGCTTGCCACGGCCGCCGGCAGCAAGCTGCCGGCGTTAGAGCGGCGGCGAGCCGCCGCACTCCAGACCGTGTCATGCCAACTCCCATGTGCTGGATGCATCGAACCCGTCGCGGCTGGTGACTCTGTGAACGAGGTGCGCGCGCTCGCTTGCCGCGAGCGCGACGCCGAGCGATGCCGGCCCGAGAAAACGCGAGCCGGCAATGCACACTCCATTGCGCTGCAAGCACTCACGATGCGGAATCGCCGCGAACGGATCGACCGCGGTGTATCGCAATTGCCAATCAAGTAGGCTCGCGCGCTGGTGCTTCGCGTCGGCTTCGCGCTGGAGAACCAGAAATGCTGCCGCATTCGCTAAATTGTCCACCGGCGGCTCGATCCTGCTGAAGTGATGCTGCACGAGCAGATTGTCCTGATCGGCGACCGCGCCGACGAGTGCGACATCGATCGCGTCCGACTCCAGCGCAGTGAACGCCTCTTCCAGCGCAAGATAAAACTGCGCGACGCCGGGATAGGTGACGACGTACGGTCCCTGAATATTGAAATTCAGCGAAACGTGAAACGCAGGCATGTTAGGCAGGACGCGAAACGTCAGCAGCGGATTGATCGCGCCGAAGGCGTTCGACGCAAAGCGCTGCATCGAGAATCGCCCGTCATCGAGCGATGCGTCGATGAGGAGATCGATGTCTTCGCGCTCGAACGGAATGTATCCGACCGACATGTAGAGCCCGCAGCGCTCGCCGAGCTGCATGTCCATCGATGCCGATTGCAGTGCGCGCGCGGCGGCGACGACCGCCATCTCATCCTGCTTGCCCATGAACTTGCGCGTCTTGCGCGCCTTGAGAAACGGAGTCGAGTTGCACGTCTCATCGGCGACCGCGCCGATTCCGCTGACCACGATCATGGCAGCACCAGCGGAGGGGAGAAGTCGCGCGTCCAGAGCGCGTAGACGTATCGCCGCTGCTCGTGCACGCGCGAAGAGTTGATCGGACGCAGCACGAAGGTGAGCGTGCCGCGCGCTACTTCCTTCGCGCCTAACATGACATCGAAGTCGACCTGCGCCGATTCTTCGCGTGTCGAATCGATCCTGACACTGATTTCGATCTGATCGCCGGGACCGACCGGCTCGTAAAACTTCGCGCGATGGATCTGCACCAGCAGCGCGCGCACCAGCGGACGTCCGTCTCCGTTGAAGCTCATCTCCAGCAGAAATCCGGCCAGCTGGGCTGCGCCTTCGACAATCAGCGCGCCCGGGAGCATCGGATAGTCGGGGAAATGGTCGTGCAGAATCTCATCCGTCAGCGTCGCGCATTTCACTCCGCGTGCGCTGACGCCGGGCTTCATCTCGTGGACTTTATCGATGAGGTAGTAGCGCATCAGACCGATCGCATGCGCGTCGCGAGATCGCTCCACGCGCCCATGCTGCCTCCTTCTGCGAGGGCCTGATTGAATCCCCGGCAGGCCGTCCAGCACTCCTGACATCCTCGGCCCGGATCGGCATCGCGCATGCGCTCATGAATCGCGAGAAGCGGCTCGACGCGAATGTTGCCGAACGACTGGTTGATCTTCTCGATGCACGGCGCAACGTTGCCGAGGTGATCGACGTTGAAACTCTGGACGCCGGCGTGGCAGTCGGGCATCGCGTCGCCGGCGAGAAAGGGTCCGATCGTGCGAATGTAATCGCCGAACATGCGGAAGTGGGCGTGTTTCGACCAGAGCGCGGTGATGCGATCGGCAACATCGCGAGATGGCATCGCTGCGCCGGGCGCACGACGAAAACCGCGCGTCGACAACAGCGTCGCGCAATGCCCCACGCCCTCGCTGGCCGAACGTTCGAGGAGGGCATCGAGATCGTCGATGTTGTCGTCCATGAGCACAGTCATGACATGGACCTGCTTGCCGCCGTGTGGCGCGGCATCGCGAAGAGTTTTCACGGCGCGCCAGGCATGTTCGAACGCGCCATCCAGGCGCCGGCGGCGATCGTGGCGCTCGGCGCTTGCATAATCTATGGATACGCCGACCTGCGCGAGTCCGGCGTCCCACAGCGCTCGGGCGTTCGTTTCATCGACATACCAGCCGTTTGTGTACAAAAGTGGAATGTGGCGCTTGCCGAAGACGCGCACGATTTCGATCAAATCGGGTCGAACGAAAGGCTCGCCGCCTTCGACGGAAACGAGGAAAGTGCCGAGCGTTGTGAGCTGTGACTCGAGCCGCGCGAAGTCATCGACCGTCAACTCCTGGCGTGGCGACGCGCCGTTAGGCCAGAAGTCGCAGAAGTTGCACTGCATGTTGCAGCGATTGGTGACCTGCAGGAGAAGCTGAAAGGGCTTGCGCCGCAGCACGCCGGCGGCGAAGCGCAGATCACGTCGATGCTCGCGCCAGCTCATCGGAACCGCCCTCCCGATGCGAACTGCGCCGCCATGCGCTTCGTCGTTTTGCCGAGGACGGAAACGACTCCGCGGTGTTCTTCGAAGACGGCGGCGATTGCGTCGACAGCTTCTTCGATCTGCTTCGGCTCGATCGTGAGTGGCGGCTCGATGCGCAGCACCTCCCATGCTTGCGATGCCGGCTGCAGGATGACGCCGCGTTCGAGAAGCGCGAGCGCGAACCACTGGCCGAGGAATTTCGTGATCTCGATGCCGATGAGCAGGCCGCGTCCGCGGATCTCGCGCACGCGCGGATGGCCATGCAGCCGTTCGCGCAATGCCGCCAGAAATGCTGCGCCGTTCTCTCGACTGCGCGCGACCAGAGTCTCATCTTCAATGATCCGCAGTGTCTCGAGGGCGGCGACACACGCGAACGTGTTGCCGGCGAATGTCGATCCGTGCAGGTCGAACTTGCGCAACGAGCCGTACGCCTGTTTCTGCACGCGACGCGTCGTCATGGTCACGCCGATCGGTGCGATGGATCCGCCGAGCGCCTTTGCGAGAATCAGAATGTCGGGCCGTTGGAAAGCGAACATGCTTCCCGTGCGGCCGAATCCGGTTTGCACTTCATCGACGGCGAACAAGGTGCCGGTCGATGTGCAGAGCTCTCGCGCATCCTTCAAGTAATCGTCGGGCGGAAATCGAAGGCCGCCTTCGACCTGGATCGGTTCGACGAGAAATGCCGCGACGTCGCGCTTCTTCAACTCCTTTTCGAGTGCGTTGACATCGCCAAACGGAATCGCGGTGCAGTCGGGGATCAGCGGCTCGAAGAGCGCGCGCATGCGTTTCGACGAGCTCACTGACAACGTGCCGAGGCTCAGGCCGTGATACGCGCCGTCGCAGTAGACGATGCGAGTGCGCCTGGTCGCCGCGCGCGCGAGCTTGATCGCCGCTTCCACCGCCTCCGCTCCGCTGTTCGAGAAGAGTGAGATCTCGAGACCCGCGATGCGCGCCAGCTCTTCTGCGAGTTGCGCGGCGTACGGCGATGGTCCGATGTGGTGAAGATTCGGCGGCTTCTCATCGAGCAGCTCGCGCAGACGCGCGAGCAGGCGAGGATGGTTGTGTCCGATGTTGACGCTGCCGAAGCCCGCGAGAAGATCGAGATATCGCCGCCCCTGCTCATCCCATAGGTATGCACCCTCGGCGCGCACGTAAACGCGTCCGTAACCGAGAACACCGAGCAATTTCATGAAGGTTGGATCGACGTGGCGGGCGTAACGATCGACGGTGTTCATGCGTGCCCCTCATCCGGCCTTCGGCCACCTTCTCCCCGCAGGCGGGGAGAAGGATCTTGTTGCGAGACCCCTCGCCCCGCAAAGCGGGGAGAGGGTGGCGCGAAGCGCCGGGTGAGGGGCTCGGCGATCACGAATGTTGCCGCGCCGCCAACAAGCAGCGTGAAGAAATAGACAGGATAGTTAGGAAAATGGTTTTCCCATCCCGGCTGGATGTGAAAAGCGAGATTGATGTTCGCGCGCGGCGGCGTGATCAAGCGCGTCAACCACCAGAGCCCAAAATACGAAGCGAGCGCGTACCACGCACTGCGACGCGGCATGCCCAGCAGGCGAACGCCATAGATCCCGATCACGAATGCGCCGATGTGCGTGAGGATCGCGGTCGGCATGAACTCGCCGCCGGTCATCGCATCGAGCAGCCACAGCGGAATTCCGAAGCACGACCAGAGGAGTCCGATCGCATTGAGCGTCGCGTTTCGAAAAAGAAGTCCGAGGCCAACCAGCAGCGCCGCGAGGTGACATCCCCAAAGCAAGTCATACGGTTCCCCGCGTTGCAGATGCACGGCGGAGTGGATGACGTAGCCGACGAGCGCCGCGATTCCGAGGGCGATGCGAGTCATAGCGCGCCGTCCAGGATCACGGTCTGCCCGGTGACGAATGTGTTGTCGACGGCGAGCCAGCTCACGAGCGATGCGACCTCTTCGATTTTGCCGAGGCGTTTGAGGCCGCAGTGCTTGAGGTATTCCTGGCGCAGGTCATCAGGCAACCCGCGCGAGAGTCCATCCTCCAGAATTCCGGGCGCGACGCTGTTGACGCGAATGTTGTCGGGGCCCAGCTCTTTCGCCATCGCCTTGACCATTCCGGCGACCGCCGCTTTCGACGCCGCGTAGTGCACCGGCGAGGGCGCGGGTTTGACGCCATCGATCGACCCGAGGAGCACGATGTTGCCGCCGTCTTGCTCGCGCATCTTCTCGGTGACGCGACGCACGGCGAAGAATGCGCTCTTCGCATTGATCGCCAGCATGGAATCCCACGCGCGCTCGTCAACCTCGCCCATCAGTTGATGGGTGCCGACGGCGGCGCAGTGAATGAGCGCATCGATGCGTCCGAAGTGATCTGCGAATTCGTCGAGCGTCCTCTCGACGGCTGGGACATCGACGACATCGAGGCGCTTTCCCACGCCGTCGATGCCGTTTTTCTCATTCGTGAAAAACGTGAAGCCCACTCGTGCACCCCGCGCGGCGAGCGTGCGGCACACTTCGCGTCCGACGACACCCGATCCGCCGAGAACCACGCAGACTTTTGCGCTCACAGGCCTCCGTCGATCACCACGGTCTCGCCCGACATGTAGCTGTTGGCGTCGGAGACGAGGAAAGCAGCAAAGTTCGCGACTTCATTGAGTCCGCCGAGGCGGCCGAGGGAACAGTGTTTGAGGTAGTCGGCGAGGCGGTAATCGGGGAGATTGCGGCCGACGCCGTCCTCGAGCAATCCCGGCGCGAGGCAGATCACGCGAATCCCATAACGCGCCACTTCCTTCGCCAGTGCCTCGGTCAACCCTTTGATCGCGGCCTTGCTTGCGCAGTAATGGATGGGCGCTTCGATCATGCGCACACCGACGAGCGATCCGACGTTCAGGACCACACCGCGCTTGCGACGAATCATTCCTCGCAGCACGCTCTTCGAAGTGAGGAACGTGCCCTTGACGTTGATGTCCATGACGCGGTCCCAGTCTTCTTCCTCCATCAGCGCCAGCGGCATCGCCTGACTCACGCCGGCGTTGTTGACGAGAATGTCGATCGCGCCCCAATCGCGCTCGATCTCCGCGATCATCGCCTCGGTCGCGGGAACATCGAGGACGGAGACCTGAAATTGTTTCGATTGCGCGCCGATCGCATCGGCGGTCGCCTTCGCACCTGCGACATCGCGCGAGTAGCTGAACGCGACCTTCGCGCCGTTTTCCGCGAAAGTACGCGCTAGCGCGCGACCGAGTCCGCGCGAGCCGCCCGTGATCAGTGCGACTTTGCCGTTGAGCATAGAAAAAAGCGCAGCATCGCCGCGGTATGCGCGGCCGCTAATGGAATGAGTTGTCGCGCCTGCTCCGCGATCACGGAGCGCGGAACGCTCTTGCGCAAGCCGGCGCGACGCAGCATCCGGCCGATGGAGTAGTTTGTGCGATCGGGCTCGAATGTTCGCGTGACCGACGCCATCGAGTCGATGAGGTCCTCCGCTTTTCGGCTTTCGATGGTCGGCAGAGGCAGCGATCGCAATTCCTGGTGATGCGCTTCGACGTACCACTCGAACGGATCGCTCTCGTGAATCACGCGATGCACGTGCACGGGACACGACATGTCGGCGATGAGGTGTGAGACTTCGCCGAGGCGGATGAAGGCCGCGGCGTGGTTGCCGGCGCGATGCGCGTCGATCGCTTCGCCGAACCACGTACGCGCCATCGTGCGCGTTCCGCGCGTGATGAACGGCAGGAATCCTCCCGGCACACGGCGCCGATAGAAATGACTGAATGAAAGGTGCTCGATCACTTTGCCGATGAGCGGCACGTACCAGACATCGGCGCGCATGGCGCCGAGAAGAACGGCGGGCTCGTAGCGATCGACGAGCGGATCGTTGAGATCGCGAATCGCCATGCGGATGACCGC
>DATBSF010000409.1:0-24544 GCA_036559905.1 Thermoanaerobaculia bacterium
GCAATCGGTCACAGCAAAGTACGGCATCCAGAACGGCGGCATTTCCTTCGCCATGTCGTGGATCCCCGCCGTCGCCACTTCGCCCGCATGGGCTTCGGTGTACCCGGGCGAAATCTTCAGTTTCCAGTTGAACAGCGCGGAGTAGAACTTCCGCGCCGACTCGATGTCGTTCGTCGACAGCTCGTTCCAGCACATCGTCCCCGGCTCGTTGATCACCTCGGCGCCTTTGTGCCGCTTGGCCTGCCAGATCGCGAATTTCGCGCCCTGCTTGTCCTCGATGGTCGTCATCCTGCCGACGTCCTGGACATCGAACGGCTCGGCCAGCACTTTCGCGCCGAGCGATTTCGCTTTTTTCGCGGTCTCATCGGCGCTGGTGACGTTGACGTACGACAGCCACGCCGGCTTCACTTGCTTGTTCTCGAATAGTCCACAAACGTTCCTGCCGTTTTTCTGCAGCATCACGTATGGGGGCTGGGTCGGGTCGAACGGCATCGCGTTCGCGGTCAGGCCTAACAATGATGCGTAGAACTCCGAGGCTTTCTTCCAGTCGGTGGTGGTCAGCTCGGTCCAGCAGAAATCTCCGGGCGGGTAACTCGTCATCTCAGTCATGATCGGCAGATATATACGCAGTCAGCGCCTCGCGCCAGTCACGAAGCGGTGGCATTGCGAGGAGCGGTGTGTATCGAGGCCGCGGAGCACGATGCGCTTCGCGCGTCGAGACGGACTGAACAAGATTCTCCGGTGCGCCAACAATACGCGCGGCTTCACGGGCAAACGTCTCGTTCGAGCAAACACCGCCGTTCACGACGTGATGCATACCGTATTCGAGCCGCTCAACGATCTCTACAACGCGTAGAACGAGATCATCGACGAAGGTCGTGCTCGCCCAGATGTCAGACACCGCTCGAACACTTTTTCCTGCCCGGAGTTGTCGGTGCACGGTGCTGATGAACGATTCCTTTCCAGGTCCGAAGATCCATGAGCTGCGAATGATGAACACGCTGCGGCACGCTTCCGCGACAGCGCGTTCGCCTGCCAATTTCGTGAAGCCGTATTCATTGATCGGCTTCGCTTCGTCGTCGATCGCGTAGAACTTTTCCTGCGCGCCTTCGAAAACGTAGTTGCTGCTGAAGTGCACGATCGCCGGCGCCACCTCGGCCAGATTGCGAGGGCCATCGACGTTGACGGCTTTCGCAAGCTTCGGATCGTCTTCGCACGTGTCGACGCCGACGACTGCGCAGTTGATGACCAGGTCGGGACGCAGCTGTTTCATCTTTCGGCGCACGGCATCTCGATCCGTGATGTCGAGGTCGGCGTGATTCAGCGCGATCGCCTGATACTTCGCGGCCAACGCGCGTCCAACCAGCCCCGCCGCGCCGGTCACCACGACGCGCATCAGTGCAATTTCAGACCCGTCGCTTTTTCGAGATCAGCGGGGTCGTTGAGCAGAATCCATTGAATGACTGATACCGGCAACGAGCCGTTGGCGATCAGATCGTCGTGAAACTGGCCGAGACGGAAGTTCGCGCCTTTGGCGTCGCGGTAGCGGCCTAACAAACGCAGGATCTGCCACTTTCCCGTCATGTAGCTGATCTTCTGCGTCGGATCGACGGCCGATCCGGCCGCTTCGCCGGTTGCCGCTTCCTTATCGAGCCCGCCGCCCTCCATGAAGTAGTTGACCGCCTGATCGAACGTCCACTTGCCGGTGTGCAGATTCACATCGACGCCGATGCGCGCGGCGCGATAGCGCGAAAGCCGCAGCACCTGTCCGGCAGTCGCCGAATCGGTCGGATACAAACCTTCACGGAGCAGCATCTCCTCGCCGTAGAGCGCCCAGCCTTCAACAAAAACCGAATCGCCGTGATGGCGGCGAATCTCGTTCTGCAAATGATTCGCGATCGAGATCTGTAGAAAATGTCCGGGGATGCCCTCGTGTCCGAGGATGGGACGCGGATCTTCGATGGCGGCGCGGATGTAGAAGTTGCGGCTCTGCGGGTTGTAGGTCGGGATGAAAAAGAATCCGCTGTTATCGGGATCGTAGATGCCGGGCGGATTCATGAAGCCGCCGGGACTCGTCGGCTTGAAAGCCTCGGGGAGCTGGCGGATCAGAAACGGTCCGATGTAATCAGGAATCGTGACGAGGCGCTTCTCTTTGAGGAACTGCACCATCTCCTCTTCGCGACTCTGATACGCCTTCAGGAACGACTGCTGATCGGCTGGGATATTTTTCGCCCGCTGCGGATTCGGATCGGCAAGCGACGGATCGGGAAGCAACGCTTCGAGGCCGCGATAGCGCACCAGCTCGACTTCGCCGAGGTGCGCGACATCGTGTGCGCTGAACGGCAGAAGCAGAATGCGATGCAGCATGTACTCGTAATTCTCGAGGCCCACCGGATTCCAGGCAGTCATCGTGGGCAGACGCTTCTCGAGCCAGTCGGCATAACCGTGCAGCGATCGCAACGCGTCTGTTTTCGCCGCGATCAGCGCATCGCGTTCGGCCGGGTTCAGATCGCCGGCCAGCGTCATCAGGCTGTCGTTGAGAAGCGGATCGATACTGCGCGCCGACTCGATCGCGAATTCCGCGTACAGGCGCACCGGTTTCGTGAGGTTCTTCTTCGCCTGCTCGATCATCGCCGGCACTTTGCGCAGACGTGATGTCGCCGCGATCGCGCGATTGCGCGGCGTTTCGTACTCCTTCTTCAACAGCGAGAAGATCGAGTTGCTCGCTTCGTCGACGTAAATCGAAGGATTCGATTGCTCCAGCTTGCGTACACGGCTCGCGAAGTCGGGCGCTTCGAGCTGCGCACGAAAAAGGATCGCGTCGATCTGGTCGTCTTTGCTCCACTTCGAGATATCGGCCGTGCGCACCTGCTGCAGCAGATCGTGGACGCGCGCCACGCGCCGCGCGATCGCCGCCGGCGAGTAATCGGCGATGCGATCGTCGTACGCGTGAAATCCCTGATCGCTCGCGAATACAGGAAATTCGCGCTTCTGCCACTCGTAATACTCGTGAGCAGCGCTGCGAAGCGACTCGGGAGTCAGTTGCGGCTGTGTCGCCGTGGCGGCCATGATCAACGCGATTGCAATCATGGCGCAGAGTCTACTTCTTCAGATCGACGCGTGTCGTCGCAGTGTCATGTCGTCACGATCGATTCCGCGGACCGGCTGGCAATCGATGTAGGCGCGCAGGACTTCGGCAGTTTTACCGGTGATGAACAGGCTGTCGCCGGTTTTTTCGCAGGTGATGCGAAGCTGTCCGGCCGCCGATCGTTCGATGACCAGAGGCACGCCCTCGGTCTCTGTGAGAAACACGTCGAGGTCGGCGACCGTGCTTTTCGCCAGTTGTGCAAGACGCAGGAGATCGCGCTCGCCGCGCAGAAAGACCAATACGATGTCAGCCGCGAGGATTGTGTCATCCCGATTCCAGGAAAGCTGTTGCGAGAGAGAAGAGTTCCGGTAGATCAAAGGGGCCTCCGTTCAAAACGAGGTGAAAAACGTTCACGACAGATGCCGAATTGCGCCCGCGGCGTGATGCCGATCACGCAATCGCTCCATCAGTGGCGGGCTTACAATTAATACCAATCAGGAGAAGGTAAGAATGGAAGTCCCGAGACGATCAGCGATTGCTCTGTTCGTGATGGCCGCGGCATGCACTACAGCGACTGCGCCGCACCAAACACAACACGCTCGGCACCCTACCCGTGACGGCGCCGACGATTTCCAGCGCATGATCTTGTCCGACGAAAACGGCCGCATCGTCCCAGGCGCATACACTCGGGCAGTGGCGCAGGCAACTGAGCTTCGCCGACAGCAACCCGATCGCGCGGGCGTGTCGCGCGGCTCGTGGAAGTGGCTAGGACCCGGAAACGTCGGCGGCAGGATCGGGACGATTCTGGTGCATCCGACCGATTCGAATCTGATGTGGGTCAGCAATCCCGGCGGCGGCATCTGGAAGAGCACGAATGGCGGCACTACCTTTCAGCCGGTGAACGATTTCATGACGAATCTGGCCGTCAGCGCGATGGCGATCAGTCCTGCGGATTCGAAAACGATGTTTGCCGGAACGGGCGGCGGCGCCGGCGCGAGCACACTGCGCGGCGCGGGCATTTTCAAGAGCACCGACGGGGGCGAGACATGGACGCAGTTACCTGCGACCAGCGCCGCCGATTGGTCTGGCGGCGTCGAAAGGATTTCGATATCCGCGAATGGCACCAGCGTTCTGGCCGCCACCAAATCTGTGTTTTCCGATGTCGCCAGCGCCATCTGGCTGAACACCGACGGAGGAAACACATGGAACGAGACACTGAAGCAGACAGGCGGCGTCGATGCCTGGGTTGTCGAATTTCACCCAACCGATAACAGCCGCGCGATCGCCAGCACGAAAACGGGACAGGCCTATTACTCGACGGACGGCGGCGCGACCTGGAAGGAAGCGGCTGGAATTCCTGCGGAGGGTTTGATCGCGGTCGCGTATGCCCGCAGCAACCCGACCATCGTTTATGCCGGACTCGATTTCAATGGCGGCGATATCTACAAGAGCCCGGACGGCGGACAGACTTACATGCGCGTCAATACCGGCACGGGCTACCTCGGCGAGCAAGGCTGGTACAGCAATGTCGTGTGGGTCGATCCAACCGATGCCAATCACGTTCTGATCTCCGGACTCGACATCTACCGGAGCACCGACGGCGGCGCCGAGTTCACGCAGATCAGCCAGTGGCAGAAGTCGCCTCGCTCCGCGCACGCCGACCATAGCGCGATCGCAGCCGCCACCGGCTACGGCACAACGAACAAGACGATCCTGTTCGGCAACGACGGCGGACTCTATCGCGCCCAGGACATCACCAACGTCGAGCTCGACGCCGGATGGGAACTGCTCAACAACAACCTCGGCGTCACGCAAATCTACGGAGCTGCCGGCAACCCGACCAGCGGTGTCGTCATCGCTGGAACGCAGGACAACGGAAGCGTCCGATACGGAGGAGATGCGCAGGCCTGGACGCGATGGGAAGGTGGTGACGGCGGTTTCGTTGCCGCCGATCCAACAGACCCGAACTTCTTCTACGGCGAGTACGTGTACCTCACGATCTATCGGAGCGACGACAGCGGAATCTCCAGGCCCGAAGACATCTACGGTTTCTACAATTTCTGGAACGGCAGTTCGTGGGAGAAACGTTCGCGCGCAAATCCGATCACCGAGGCCAAAAGCGGAACGGCGAATTTCATCGCGCCGTTCATCCTCGATCCGAATGAATCGAATCGTCTTCTGGCAGGCGCGCGGTCGCTGTGGGTGACCAACGACGCCAAGAAATCGAACAAGGAAGGCGGCCCGTCGTGGACCGCAATCAAATCGCCCGCAGGCAACGCACGGCTGAACAACATCAGTGCCATCGCAGTTGCGAAAGGAAACTCGAACGTCATCTGGGTCGGCCACAACAACGGCGACATCTTCACGACCACGAATGGCCTGGCGAGCTCTCCCGCCTGGGCGAAGGTCGATGACGGCTCCCCTCCGCTGCCAAATCGTTTCGTCACACGCCTGGTCGTCGATCCGAATGACTCCCGGACCGCGTACGCGACGTTTGGCGGCTTCTCGGCCAACAACCTCTGGCGGACGGCAGACGGCGGCGCGACATGGAGCAGCGTGACGGGACAACTGCCGCAGGCGCCGATCGAAACGCTCGCAATTCATCCGAAGAATTCGAAATGGCTCTACGCCGGGACTGAAGTCGGCGTTTTTACCAGCGAGGACGGCGGAATGACGTGGACCGTCCCACACGATGGACCCGCGAACGTCTCCATCAAAGAATTGTTCTGGGTCGGCACGACGCTGCATGCGGCAACTTTCGGACGCGGTCTGTACACCGTGGATGTTCCGAATGCTCCCGCAAAAACAGCCGAAACCTGCTACATGCTGACGATTGACACTGATGACGACACGCGCGGCGGCGTAATGCCCGACGTCACACCGAACTGCGATGGGGGACGGGCGTACACAGCGGGAACGGTCGTGCGCTTGAAACCCCGCGCGCGCCCCCCTTACGGCTTCGCGCGCTGGTCGGGCGACGTGGCGGCCAATGGAGTCGTGACGATGAACCGCAACAAGACCGGCACTGCGCACTTCACACCGAACGCGACGTGTTACGCATTGAGGATCAATATCACCCCTCCTTCAGGAGGAAGAGTGACGACGACTCCGGCACCGAACTGCGGCAATGCCTACCTGGCCGGCACGGAAGTCATCTTCGAAGCGACACCCAATGCGCCCTATGCCTTCGGCGGCTGGACCGGCGATTACTTCGGCCCCGACCCGGTGGGGTCGGTCGAGATGGACGAACCGCTGACCATCACCGCTGTTTTCGCGCAACCGGCAACCAACGATGACATCGCAAACGCCACCGAGTTGAGCGGATCGACGACCATGCTTCTGGATACATCCGCGACCGGTAACTCCCCAGACGATCCGGTGGTTTGTGAAGCCGGGAAAAGCGGCAGGACCGTGTGGTTCCGAGTCACGCCGGCTGAGGATGGCGCTTTGCGCGTCGATACCAATGGGAGCAACTATCACACCGTCATCCAGATCTACACCGGTCGGGCGGGATCGCTGACTGCCGTTGCATGCGGCGCAGAGGCGCTTCCCGGCACGCCGATCGCGGAGTTGAGCGACAGCTTCGATCTCGCGACCGACGAGCTGGCGGGGATTCAGATCGCGGCGAAAAAGGGGACGACGTACTACATCGAAATCGGCGATGCCACCGAGCCGGATCTCGAAGAAGCCGAATTCGATTTCAGCGACGACTTCAAGGATTTTCCCGACGGAGGATTACTGCAGGTCAACTTCGTGATCGGCAGCACGCGAGGACGGGTCGTACGGCACTGAGTAGTACCATCGCGGCCTAGTGCTGAATGAACAGATCGGCCAATACCGCATCATCGCTCGGCTCGGGCAGGGCGGGATGGGCGAGATCTTTGCGGCGCGCGACGAGAAGCTGAACCGCACCGTGGCGGTGAAGTTCATCGCGAACGCGACCATGGACAGCGACGCATCGCGCCGACTGTTTCTTCGCGAGGCGCGCGCGGCAGCGGCGCTCGATCATCCATTCATCTGCACCGTGCACGATGTGCTCGAGCACAACGGCCAGCCGGTGATTGTGATGGAGCGCGTCGAGGGCGAGACATTGCAGGCGCTCATCACCCGTGGCGCCTTGCCAGTCGATCAGGTCGTGCGTTACGCGAAGGAAATTGCGGAAGCGTTAGGCGCAGCGCACGCGCGCGGCATCGTGCATCGCGACATCAAGACATCGAACATCATGCTGACGCCGTCGGGTCACGTGAAAGTGATGGACTTCGGACTCGCGGTGATCCTGACGGCATCCGCCGAGGACGCGACTGCGCACGTGTCCGAGGAGTTGCGCACGCGCGTCGCGGGAACGCTGCCCTACATGGCGCCCGAGGTGCTCCGCGGCGATCCGCCGACGCCGGCGGCCGATATGTACGCGCTCGGCGTCGTCATGTACGAGATGGCCACCGGCCGCCGCCCGTTCGGCGGAAAAACGGACGCCATGCTCATCTCCGAGATTCTCGATCGCCAACCGGCGACGCCGCGGCAATTGAACGCCGCACTGCCGCGATCGTTGGAGGATGTGATCCTTCGCCTGCTGTCGAAAGAGCCTGTGCGACGTCCGGCGATCGCGGAATTGATCGAGCAGTTGAATGCGATCACGGCCGGCGCGAAGCCGAGGCAACAGCGGTCTTTAGCGGTCCTTCCGTTCCAGTCTCTCACGTCGGACAGCGAGAACTCCCACCTCGGCCTTGCCCTCGCCGATGCGACCACCAGCGAGCTCGCGCTCGTGCACTCGCTCCTGGTCAGGCCGACGGCTGCGATTCTTCGGTATCAAAGCGCGACCGATCCGGTTGTCGCGGCGCGTGAGCTCGGAGTCGACGCGGTCGTCGCCGGCACGGTGCAGCGGGCGGGATCCCGCCTGCGGGTAACGGTGCAACTCGTCAGCGCCGCAGAAGAGCGTCCTTTATGGTCGACCAAAATCGATACTACGTTTGATGACATATTTGCGATGCAGGATGAAGTGTCGCGCAAGATCGTCGACGCGCTGAAGCTGGAGCTGACTCCCGCCGACGAACAGCGAATCGCAAACAGGATCCAGGCGCCCGGCGATCTGATGGAGCTTTGTCTCAAGGGTCGAGTGCTCTTGCTGCACGAGACAGTCGCGAACGTCAACGCAGCGATTGAATCGTTCGAGCGCGCGCGCGACATCGATTCCAAAAATCCGCTTCCATGGATCGGGCTGTCCGATGCCTACACACGCCTCGCTTTCACATACGATCCGGAAGGTGGATGGGATCGCCGCGCGCGCGAGATGGCTGACCGCGCGCTCCAACTCGACCCGAATGTGCCCGAGGGTCACTACATCCGCGGGCGGCTCGCATGGACGCCACAGGCCGGATGGCAGCACGAATACGCGATGGAAGAGATCGCGACCGCGCTTTCGGAACGGCCGAACTTGAATGAGGGTCTCGGGCGGCTGGGGACCATTGCATTCCATGTTGGCCTTGTCGACGAGGCGGATGAGCTGTATCGCCGCGCCGTCGCGATCTATCCCGAAGATCCTTTTGCCGAGAGTCACTTCGGTACGCTGGAAGCGCTTCGCGGCAATTACGCACAAGCAATCGAAATCGAGCGGGTGTCCACAAGGAAACATCCCGACTCATGGGTCCTTTACATCATGGCTCACGCGCAGATCCGTCTGGGAGATCTCGCCGGAGCTGAAAGAACTCTCGACAACGCTTCTCGATTGTTTCCTTCCGTCGGACTGTTCGAGGGGCTGCGCGCCGGAATCGCCGCACTGCGAGGCGACGCCACCGGCGCGCAGAGCGCAATCGACCAAACGGTGCAGACGCGCCGGGCGTTCGGACACTTCCACCACGTTGCGTTCGACGCCGCCGGCGCGCTCGCGACGTTAGGCCGCAAAGAGGAAGCACTGCAGTGGCTGCGGTCGGGCGTGGAGGACGGCTTTCCATGCCTCGCGGCCGTTGAGAATGATCCACTCTTCACACCGCTGCGTTCCGAACCTGACTTTCAAACGCTCATCACCGAGCTCCGCGCGTCGCGCGAGCATTACAGCCGCGTGTTCGAGAATCTCCGCAAGACGATCTGGAGCGCCTGACTCAGTCGAGCGCGAGCCGAGGAAGCCACCGCTTGCCGCTGACCGCCAGCGCGAAGCCGGTCGTCGCGATCGCAGCGATCAGCACCAGGCCCACCATCGAGCGTCCGAAGTACCACGCGTCCGGATCGAGCGTCAGCGGCATCGACCAGAAGATCAAAATTGTGTAGGCGGTCGCCGACAGCGCGAGGATTCCGAATCGGAACATCACGATGACGACGACCAGCGCAGTGATCACGGCGTAGGCGATTCGCAGGGAGATCGGGCCGACCGGCTCGAACAAAAAGGAAGCTGCCATGAGCGCAACCGCGATCGCAACGGCAGCCGTTCGATTGCGGATGACGGCGCTGACCAGCAGAAGAAACGTCACTACGCCGAGCGAGCGCAGCGTCGCTTCGATGAGGCTCGAGATCAAAAAAGACGACACGTAAGCCGTCGATCCGAAGGGCGATCCCAGCGGAAGCCCACGCAGATGCAGCGACGGATTGCTGCCGAACAACCTCGGAATGAGCGCCGTCGCCTGCCACATCATTGCGACGAAAACTCCGGACGCAGCGCCGACGAGCAGATCACGGCCGACCACCGGATCGCGAAACCGGCCTTGAAGCAGTCGCGTCCAGCCGATCAACATCTGCGGCCATCTTCGACGCGCGAGAGGCTCGATCGCGATGTAGATGATCCAGCTCATGAACGCCCAGAACGTGGAATCGGCGACGATGCGCGACGCCATCTGCCACTCCGGAACGAAGGCCGCGACATGGTGCGCGCGCAAAGCAGCCGAGATTCCGGCGGCCAGGAAAATGAAAATCGCAAACCGCATCGAGCCGCGCCGGTCGCCGCGCCCGCGATTCAAATTCCGGCGCGCAATCAGAATCGCTGCCGCCGGCAGCAGAATCAGGAAAAAGATCACCATGGCGTTTGCGACCTGTTTGCCCGTCGAGTAGGTCGACGGCGGTGTTGGCGTCGTCAGCTCGGTCGAGAACCAGACCGGACGCCCGTGGAATGCAGCGGCCTCGATGCGTTTGCCGTCCGGCGTGAGCCACGCGTGCTTCTCATCGCTGTCGACGCGCGCGCGCCATTCCGGAGGCGCCGGCTTCAACCTGGAAGAATCGATCGCGGCAAGATCGAAGAGCCGCGGCCACGTCGGCAACCTCTTGTCTCGCGCAATCTCATGTCGCGGCGGCACGACGCTCAGCTCGACGAGACGGCCCGACGCATCGAGGAGCACATCCGCCATTCCGGGTTGCGTGAACGGCGGATCGGTCGCAAGGACGCGTCGATCCGCACGCTGCGGCAGAAGTGGCTCAGGGCTCTGCCGGTAAAGAAAATACATTCCGCGAACGAGACTGTCATCGTAAATCGACGACCAGTCACCGCGCGTGTCGACGCCGGCGGCCGCTACGGCTTGTCGCGCGCGATCGAGCAGCACCTCGGGAGGTTTCAAATCGAAGCGGCGATACCACATCGTCATTCCGGAAACAGCGATCGACGCGAACACGCCCGCAATCACGAAAAACAGCAGACTCCAGGCGGCGATCGGAGATAGCTCGGCCGCCGTTTCCGCGGCGGCAACCATCGCAGGCGACGGCGTCTCACCAGCTTGTACCGCGGCAGCCAGCGGATCGTGTCCAGGCAACTGCCGCAGAACATCATCGGCGGAAGGAGGCCGGCCGTCGGGATCGGGATCGAGACACTGGAGGATCGCGCGCTCCACCGACGGCGCAATCGCCGGCGCGACAGAAGAAGGCCGCGGCAGGGCGAGATTCTGTTGCTGCTTGACGAGCTCTCCGACACTCTTTGTGTTGAACGCGCGCTTACCGGTGAAGATCTCGTACAGAACGAGGCCGAGCGCGTAGATGTCGCTCTTCTGCGTAGCGGATTTGCCCGCGAGTTGTTCCGGCGCCATGTACGCGGTGGTTCCTGCGGCCACCGACTCGCCGGCGCGTTCCTCCGCAACTGCGACGCCGAAGTCGGTGATGCGCGCGCGTCCTCGCCCATCGAGCATGACGTTCGCGGGCTTCAGATCGCGATGGATCACACCGCTCGCGTGCGCAGCGGCCAGACCCGCACAGATCTCGCGCGCGACCGACGTGGCCTTCGCCGTCGGAAGCTGTCCGATGCGGCGCAGCAATGACGCGAGATCTTCACCGTCGATGAACTCCATCGTGATGAACAGCAATCCGTCGACGTCGCTGATGTCATAGAGACGGCAGACATTCGGATGCGACACCTGGCGGCCGAGGCGCACCTCATCGACGAGGCGGCTCTCCGCGTCGGGGCTGCCGCGGCGCAGGAGGAACTTCAGCGCGACGGTCTGCCCGAGCTTGAGATCATCGGCGCGATAGACCTCGCCCATCCCTCCACCGCCCACGAGCGAGACGATGCGATAGCGTCCGCCGAGCACGGTTCCGGGACTCAGTTGAAGTAGGCGTGCCCTCTCCCCCGGTACGAACGTCGGCGTATCTTCGGGCGCGCGGAAAGCGGTCGACTCATCAGGCATCGACAGCGACCTCCGGGAACCAACGTTTGCCGCCGAAGGAGATGAAGAATCCGTAGAGCGCGATGGCGATCAGCAGGGCGAGGGCGAATGTCGAACGTCCGAAATACCATGCACTCGGGTCGAGCGTGATCGGAACTCGGCGGAGAAACAGATAGGCAAAAAAGGCGGCGCTGCTCGCAACAAGTCCAAATCGGAACAACAGGACCAGAACCGCGGCACCCACCAGGAGCCCGAAGAGCATTCGCGCCCAGAGAGGACCGGGCACATCTCCTACGGTCACAAGGGCGATAAGAGCGCCCGCGACAATCATCGATACGCGAAGGCTGCGTGTAACGACGTGCAAACCGAGAAGCAGCGTTGCAAAGAAAATCGGACCGGCGATCGACAACGTGAGTTCACCAGCAGCGAACCAACCTATATACCGGAGGCCGGACAACGCCAGGCTCGCGAACTGAAGCGGAGGCACTCCCGGCAAGAGCGCGATGAGCTGCCGAAGGAGAACAACGATCACACCAACCGTGCCTCCGATGAGGAGATCGCGCCCGATCATCGGATCGCGAACACGCCCACTGAGAAGACGGATCGCTGCGATGAGCATCCGGGGCCATCGCCGGCGGACGAGGGGCTCGATCGCGATATAGCCGATCCAAGTTTGAGCGGTCAGCACAAGCACCATTCCGACACTGGTCATGATCAACACCATTTCGTCGAACGCATCGGCGACGTGGTGCGTCATGAGCAGACAAGCAATCAGCAAAGTCGCGAAAACAGACCAGGCCAACCGCTTCGCGCCGCGACGATCGCTTTGGCCTCGGCGCAAGTTGCGCAACGCCAACGCGATTGCCGCCGCCCAGAAGCAAAAGGTAAGCACCACTACGACGGCAGTGGAAATCCGGCTGCCAACGTCCTGTTGATGCTCGATCATGCGTGCGGGCCGCCGCCACGGCGGGATGACGTAAAACCACACCGGTCGTCCGTGATACGCCGCGGCCTCGATGCGCGTGCCGTCCGCGCCCACCGTCCATGCCGCCTTCTGATCGGAATCGACGGGGGCCGCCCATCGTGGAGTCGTCGGCGACATCGGTCCGCGCAACCCGGTGAAGTTAAGGAACGGCGTCCAGTCGACCTTCGTTGGCCGACCCGAGGGCTCATCGACCTGCGGTGGAAAAATCGTGAGCTGGACCAGATGTCCGTTGGAGTCGAGGGCGACGTCCGCCATTCCGGAGTAGAGGAAGGGTGGGTCGTTTGGAAGGACGCGATGTTCGTAGTTCAGCGCGACCATCGGCCGGGGACTCTGCCGGTGGAAAAAAAGAATCGGCGACATCCCTTCCGGCGCCGCTCCGTGACGGGCGACCCACTGCGACTGCTGCTGATCAGTGACGAAGATCGCCGAAGAATCAGCACGCGTCAGTGTCTGACCCGTTGCAGAGAGAACTTCGTCGACGCGCTCCTTCAGCACCTCCGGCGATTTCAGCGGAAAGCGACCGTAGAGCGTGGTGCGCGCTGTCAGGGCTGCGAAGAGAAGAAGACCGGCGATCTGGATCGCGAGAAGAGACCAACCTGCAGCGGCCGAAAGCTCTCCTCGCTCGGATGCCGCCGCGACCATCGCCGGCGAGGGCGTTTCTCCTGCCGCGATTGCTGCGGCAAGCGGATCACCGCCCGGAAGCTCGAGCACGATTCCCTCGACGGAATCCGGACGAGCCTCGGGGTTGGCGTCGAGGCAGCGCACGATGATCCGTTCGATCACCGCAGGTACATCGCGTGTCACGACAGTGGGACGGGTGAATTCAGCGCGCTGACGAGCGAGCAGATCGTTCGTAGAGATCCCTTCGAACGCCCGCCGCCCCGTGAAGATCTCGTACAAAACGAGGCCGAGTGCGTAGATGTCGCTTTTGACCGATGCCCTCTCGCCCGCGAGCTGTTCCGGCGCCATGTACGCCGGGGTTCCTGCCGTATCGTTCGCACTTTCGGCGGCCAGCGCGAGTCCGAAATCGGTTACGCGCGCTCGTCCACGTCCGTCGATCATCACGTTTGCCGGCTTCAGATCGCGATGAATGACTCCCTTGTCATGGGCCGCCGCGAGCCCGGAGCAGATTTCCCGCGTGAGCATCAAAGCCTTTTCCACCGGAAGACGGCCGATGCGTCGAAGCAGCGACGCCAGATCCTCGCCGTCGACGAACTCCATCGTGATGAAGAGCTGTCCGTCGACTTCGGCGATGTCGTAAAGACGACAGACGTTGGGATGCGAGACCGTACGGCCGATCCGTACTTCTTCGTGTAGCCGTGCCGAGTCGCCGTGACGTGCGAGGAACTTGAGCGCTACCGTCTGCCCGAGCTTCAAATCATCAGCGCGATAGACCTCGCCCATCCCTCCCCCGCCCACGAGCGAAACGATGCGATAGCGTCCGCCGAGCACCGTGCCGGGACTCAGTTGAAGAGGGCGCGCCTTCTCCGCCGCTACGATCGTAGGCGTATCCTCGGGCGCGCGGAAGGCGGTCGAATCGTCGCGAGAAGGCGTGAAGTAATTCTAGGTCAGTTGATCATCGCGCGACGCAGAGTCATCTCGGCGCGATCTACGGTGCGCACCGGCTGACTGTCGATGTAGGCGCGAAGGACCTCGGCTGTCTTCCCGGTGATGAGAAGCGACTCGCCGGCCCTGTCGGCGCGCACCAGCAGCTCGAGGGCCGCGGACCTGTCGATCGCCAGCGGAACGTTCGCGGAGTTCTTCAGAAACAATGCGAGGTCCGCGATGCTGCTGGTCGCCACGCCCGCGAGGCAGAGCAGGTCGTATTCGCTGCGCAAGAACGTCCGGACGATCTCAGGTGCGCCGGCCGTGTAATCCGGAAACCACTTGATCTGGTCTGCGAGAGCCGAGTTGCGATAGATCACGCTATGTAGAACAGCGAGCATCGCGCAGCGCATGCCGCGGAACCGTGACCCGGGTCACTACTTGTTGCTTTTTGTCAGGGCGCGCGAGTGGACTCTGACCAGCGCGTTCTCGCGATCGATGCCGTGGCGCTTGTCGAGCACCGCCTGGCGGATGATTTTCATCATCGAATCGAAGTGATCTTCGGCGCGATCGATCGCCTCGCGCGCGTCCTGCAGCGCGCTCTGCATGTTGAGGATCACTTCCACGCCGGCGAGGTTGACGCCGAGGTCGCGCGTCAGCGCGAGGATCATCTCGAGCTTGCGCACTTCGTCGACTCCGTACAAACGCGTGTTGCCGGAAGTGCGCGCCGGCGTGATCAACCCCTCACGCTCATACAGACGGAGAGTCTGCGGATGAATGTTGTACCTCTCGGCGATCACCGAGATCATCACGTATCCGTCTGCTCGTCTGCGCGGCATAAAGAAAGAAGCGCCGCCGGTCGGCGGCGCTCCACTCAGATTTACTTGTTCTCGTCCACTACTTCTGCTTCGACGACGTCATCTTTTGACGATCCGGACGATGGCGGTTGCTGTTGCTGCTGCTGTTGCTGTTGCTGCGCGCCCGGTCCGGCATTCTGATACATCACCTCGGCGAGCTTATGCGAGGCCTTGGTGAGGTTATCCATCGCCTTCTTCATGTTGTCGACGCCACCCTGCTCCATCGCTTTACGCGCTTCGCTGATGGCCGACTCGAGGTTGCTGACATCCGAGCCCGAGATCTTGTCGCGATTCTCATTCAGCATCTTCTCGACGTTATAGACGAGCGAGTCGAGCTGATTCTTGACGTCGATCTCTTCCCGCCGCTGCTTGTCTTCGGACGCGTGCGACTCGGCATCCTTGACGAAATTCTCGACTTCCGACTTCGACAGCCCGGACGAGCTGGTGATCGTGATCTTCTGCTCCTTGCCGGTGCCGAGATCCTTCGCCGAGACATTCAGAATGCCGTTGGCGTCGATGTCGAACGTGACGTCGATCTTCGGCATGCCGCGCGGCGCAGGCGGAAGACCCTGCAGATTAAATACGCCGAGCAGTTTGTTGTCGCGCGCCATCTCGCGCTCACCCTGCAGGACCTTGATCTCCACCGAGGTCTGATTGTCAGCGGCGGTCGAGAAGGTTTCGGATTTGCGCGTCGGGATCGTGGTGTTCCGCTCGATGAGCTTCGTCGACACGCCGCCCAGGGTCTCGATTCCGAGAGAGAGCGGGGTCACGTCGAGAAGCAGTACGTCTTTGACGTCGCCGCCGAGAACGCCGCCCTGTACCGCGGCACCGATCGCGACGACTTCATCGGGATTGACGCCTTTGTGGGGCTCTTTCCCGCCGAAGTAATCCTGCACGAGCTTCTGCACCATCGGGATTCGCGTAGAACCGCCGACCAGAACGACTTCGTCGATGTCCTTGGGCTGCATGCCCGCATCTGCGAGCGCCTGCTTCAGAGGACCCATCGTCTTCTGGAGGATGTCGCCGACGAGCTGCTCGAACTTTGCGCGCGTCAGTGTCATCGTCAGATGCTTCGGACCGGTCTGATCGGCCGTGATGAACGGCAGATTGATGTCGGTCGATGCGGTCGATGAGAGCTCGATCTTGGCTTTCTCGGCAGCTTCTTTCAGCCGCTGGAGCGCCATCTTGTCCTTCGACAGATCGATGCCCTGGTCCTTCTTGAATTCGTCGATGATCCAGTCGATGAGTCGCTGGTCGATGTTGTCGCCGCCGAGGTGGGTATCACCGTTGGTGGACTTGACTTCAACGACGCCTTCGCCGACTTCGAGGATCGAGATGTCGAACGTGCCGCCGCCGAAATCGTAGACGGCGATCGTTTCATCCTTCTTCTTATCGAGTCCGTACGCCAGTGCGGCGGCGGTCGGCTCGTTCACGAGGCGCTCGACTTTGAGGCCCGCGATCTCGCCGGCGTCCTTGGTCGCCTGGCGCTGCGTATCATTAAAGTAAGCAGGCACGGTGATGACCGCGCGCTCCACTTTCTCGCCGAGGTAATCTTCTGCAGCTTGTTTGAGCTTCTGAAGAATCATCGCGGAGATCTCAGGTGGGGAGTACATCTTGCCGGAGATGTCGACGCGAGCGTCTCCGTTAGACGCCTTCGTCACTTTGTACGGCACCATCTTCATCTCTTCGGTCACTTCTTCGGACTTCCGACCCATGAAGCGCTTGATCGAGAAGACGGTGTTCTCGGGATTCGTCACCGCCTGGCGTTTCGCAACCTGGCCGACGAGGCGCTCACCGCTCTTGGTGAAAGCCACGACCGACGGGGTTATGCGGCTTCCTTCGGCGTTGACGATGACTTTGGGCTCGTTGCCTTCCATCACCGCTACGACGGAGTTCGTCGTCCCGAGGTCAATGCCAATAATCTTGGCCATAATCTATTCTCCTTAAATGACTTAACACGAATATGAGTGCGTTTCAGTCAACTTCTGCACTCATCGAAACCTGAGTCTATCATTGTTAAATTCCAGCAAAAGGGCTGCAAGAGGCAAGCCGGAGTGGCCTCGTCATCCTGAGCGGAGCGAAGGATCTCGTGAGCGAGATCCTTCGTCGTCTGCGCGACTCAGGATGACGAATATGATGCGCTGCACTGTGAAGAAACGGATTCTCGCGATCGCATTTCTGCTCCTAGCCGGCTGTGCGACATCGCGACGCGAAAGCCTGAAAGAAATCGCCAATGCCTACTGGCAGCACCAGTTGGAAGAAAGTGTCGAGCTGCAGATCAAGTTCGGCCTTCCGACGAAACACCTGCCGGATGTGTCGTACGCGCACGAAAAGAGCGAGGCCGAGTTCGCCAGCTCGATTCTGAACCGGCTTAACGACATCGACGCCGCGCGCCTGCGCGAGGACGATCGGCTGAGCCTCGAGATTCTCCGCTGGGAAAACCAGCGGACCGTCGACGGTCTCCCCTACTTCTGGTACCGCTTTCAGATCACGCCGTACGCGCTCAGAAACCTCGGCATCAGCCAGGTCTTCACGATGCAGCGATTGTCCGACGCCGAGCGCTCGCGTCTGCTCGCCGAGATCCCTCGAGTTGTCGATCAGATCACCGAGGTACTTCGACAGCAGCGAGAACGTGGCGTTCTGCTGCCGAAGGCCGAGGTTCCGTACGCGAAAAAAGCGATCGAGGGGTTGAGCCAGTCCATCGGAGTCTCCCAAGCGCTGCAGCGTCTGGCCGACTCCATTTCGGAAACGAATACGTCTGATGCCGTGGGCCTGCATCAATATCCAGGCGGCGATGCCGCGTATCGATTTTTCGTTCGCGAGCGGACAACTGTGGATTTGACTCCCGATGCGATCCATCAACTCGGACTGCGCGAAGTCGAGCGCATCAACGCCGAGATGCAGAAAGTCCGCGACGTGATCGGCTTCAAGGGTACGCAGGCAGAGTTCAATCAGTTCCTGAAGACAGACTCGCGCTTTTTCGCGAAGACGCCGGAGGAAGTCGGCGAACGCCTGACGGCGTACTTGCACAGGATCGAGCCGCACGTTCCGCAGTTCTTCTCGGCAGTACCGAAAGCGCGCTACGACGTACAGCGGCTGAATCCGTCGATGGAAGGCGGAATCACATTCGGCTACTACCAGCAGCCGACAGCATCGGATCCGATCGGTCACTACTACTACAACGGATCGCGGCTCAACGAGCGGAATCTCCTGTTCGCTCCGGCGCTCATCGCGCATGAGCTCATTCCGGGCCACCATTTCCAGATCGCGCGGCAGGAGGAAAACGAGAGTCTTCCGCCTTTTCGCCGCGAGCATTTCGACACGGCTTACATCGAAGGCTGGGGCGAATACGCGGCCGCCCTCGGCAACGACATGAACACTTACGCCGATCCCTACGACCGCTATGGACGCCTGATGATGGACATGATGCTTTCCGTTCGACTGGTCGTCGACACGGGCATGAACGCGCTGGGATGGTCGCGCGAGCGCGCGGCGGCGTTCATGCGCGAAAACACGTTGCTGTCAGAAACTGAAATCGCCACAGAGACGCTTCGGTACGCGGTCGACATGCCGGCGCAGGCTCTCGCTTACAAGATCGGCAGCCTCAAAATGATGGAGCTTCGCAGCAACGCGCAGCAACGACTCGGCCCGCGGTTCGACATCCGCCAATTTCACGAATGGATCCTCGCGAACGGATCGATGCCGCTGCCGATTCTCGAACGTCATGTCGCGTCCGAGATGCAGCGCTGAAAAAAAGGCCGGGCCCCGCAGCCCGGCCTTCGGTAGGAGAAAACTTACGGTTTAACGCTGGTTGTAGTCGACGTCGACGTCTTGCCCGTCGGCGTCGTGGTTGATGCCTTTGTGTTTGAGACGACGATCTGTCCACTGGAGTTCTGTTGAATCTTCAGGCCGGACGTGACAGGGATTGAGCGAACTGACGAAGATGTCGTCGCTTTAGCCGTCGTCGCGGATGCTTTCGCCGTTGTCGGAGCGCTCGTTACTGCGGTCGTTCCGGTGACGGCTGTTCCGGTGGGCAGCGTCGCGCCGACATTGGACGAGTTGGTCACGGCCATCATCGCAGTTGTCGTCGCGTCGTTAACGGTCGCGGGGACAGCTCCGTTCGTTATGCGCGCCGAGCTGGCGCTGAGCGTTGGCGTTGTCGCCGTTGTCGCGGGAACAACCGTGCCGGCCGCCAGCGGGGCGCCGACGCCGATGGCGCCCGTCACTGCGAGAGGCGAAGCGGATGCGGTCGATACGCCTGCGCTTCCTGTGGACACCGAACCACCTGACACAGTTGCTGCACCGGCTAACACTACGCCGCCACCACCACCACCGACGCCGCCCGTAATACCCTGATCACCATTGGGCGAGCTGACGGATGGGTTGATGGTCGATTGCGGATTTACGAGCATTGCCGGAGGCACAACCGCTCCTCCTGTTGGCTGAATCGGAACGCCGACCTGCGCGCCAGCGGGATTCACAGGCCCGAGAACTCTTGCTTGATGTTGATAACCCTGCAGCGCGGCCGCATCGACCAGCGCATCGGTGTACGAGCTCGCCATCGGCGGATTCGTTCCGCTCGACGAACCCGGCGTCACGGCCTGGTTCGCAGCGCCATAACCGGGACTTGTCATCGTCGGCTCACCGTTTCCGGGATATCGATTCGTGGTGCATCCAAACGCCGCGACGGTCACTGCCAGCGACGTCGCGGCAAGAAATTTGTTCATTTTCATCTTGCGCATATGGCCTCCTTCGATTCATCGCAAGCCTGCGGTTATTTTTAGCAATAGATATGCCCGTTTACCTCCCCGTAAACAACTGACGCGGCGATATTTAGATAGCTCAGAAGAGCCCGGTTTTGAGAACGACCTGGGCTGCAAAGTACCCGCACAGACCGTGGACCCCTCCGCCAGGAGGAGTGGAGCTCGATCCGAGGAAGATGCGCGGGTTGGGGGTGGAGTAAGGGTTTGCTTTCGGGAAGGGTCGCGTGACGGTTTGCAGCAGCGTGTACGCGCCGCCGCCGACATCGCCGCCGACAAGGTTCGGATTATATTTTTCGAGCTGCGGCGTATTCATCGTATGCCGCGCGAGGATGCGATCGCGGAAACCGGGCGCGAAGCGCTCGATCTGCTTTTCAATCCGATCAGTCATGTCCTCTGTCGATCCATTCGGAACGTGACAGTATCCCCATCCGGTGTGTTTTCCCGCCGGGGCGCGCGTCGCATCGAAGAGCGATTGCTGCGCGACCAGCACGAATGGCCGCTCGCTGTTGCGTCCGTGCCAGATTTCGGCCTCATGTCGCGCGATTTCTTCCATCGTGCCGCCGACATGAACGGTCGCCGCTCCGGCGCAGTCGGCGGCTCGCCAGGGAATCGGTCCGTCGAGCGCCCAATCGACTTTGAACACACCGGGTCCGTACTCGAATCGTCGAAGGCGTTTGAGATAGCGCGATGGCAGCTCGTTAGGCGCAATTGCCGCCAGCTGTCTCGGCGTGACGTCGAAAATCACGGCGCGACATTGCGGGATATCGCGCATCGAGCGCACCGGCGTCGCAGTGCGGATCTCGCCGCCCAGCGATCGCAGTCGTGTTGCCAATGCTTCGATGATGCGCTGCGATCCGCCTTTCGGGAATGGCCATCCAGTCGCGTGGCCGCTGAGCGCGAATGCCATCGCGAACGAACCGGTGCCGGCTGCATCCAGCGGACGGATCGCGTGCGCGGCGCAACCTGCGAACAGCGCGCGCGTCGTTTCCTCTGTAAATCTCTTGCCGAGACCGATGGCCGAGCGGATTGCGTACGCGCCAAATCGCGCAAGAAGAATCGGATGTCGCGGGACGATCCGCATCGGCCGCAGGATTTCAGGAAAGAATTTGTCGCCGACGAACGGACGCAGAAGATCGCGATACGCGGCCGCATCGCGGCCCAGACCAGCGCTGGTCGCTTCGAGCGACCGCTCAAGAATCGCCGCGCGTCCGTGGTCGAGCGGATGCGCAATCGCGTAGCGCGGCTCGATCCACTCGACGTCCAGCCGCAAAGACTTGAAGAACGGCGAGATCACCGCCATCGGGTGAATCGCGGAACAGACGTCGTGATGAAATCCGGGAAGCGTGAGCTCCGCGGTGCGCGCGCCGCCCCCGATTTTCTCGTGTGCCTCGAGGACCAGAACCGAATGGCCCGCCTGCGCCAGCACGATGCCGGCGGACAGACCGTTCGGTCCGGCACCGACAATCACGGCATCGACGACGGTCACTCGGTCGTCATATCACAGGTACACATCGCGCATCCGATGTGCCACACTAAACGCCGTGCGGGGTTAGCTCAGCGGTAGAGCATCTGCCTTACAAGCAGGGGGTCACTGGTTCGAATCCGGTACTCCGCACCACCATCGAATCTCTTCGTTCCCTGTGATCTTCACGCATCTGCAGGACACCTTCGCCATCGTCCGTCTCCCGCCGTCGGAAGACATGCCGCGATGGGCCAGCGGAGAACTTGTTTCGATCACGCGCACTGCCGACGAGCTGTCGGTCGTGTGCAAAGAGTCGGCGGTTCCCGCCGGGAGTCACGCCGATCGTGGATGGCAATGTCTGAAGGTCGAGGTGCCGATGCCGCTGACGATGGTCGGCGTCGCGGCGGAGTTCACGTCGCTGCTCGCGAAAGCCGGTGTAAGCGTGTTTCTGATCTCGACATTCGACACCGATTACATCCTGGTCAAGGGAGATGCGCTCGAGCGCGCCGCGGATGCACTGCGGGGCGGCGGGCACTCCGTTAGGCGACCTCTGTAGAATGTCCCGATGTCCGAGCGAGCCGCCGCGCGCGAACGCTTCACATTTCAGCAGGTCGCGATGCGCCGATCGTTCGCCGACGATGTCCACGACGGCCTGCAGAAATCTCCCAAGGAACTGCAGCCGTGGTACTTCTACGATTCCCTCGGCTCTGCGCTTTTCGCGGCAATCTGCGAGCTTCCCGAGTACACGATCACGCGCGCCGAGACGGAGATCTTCCGGCGTCATAGCACCGCGATCGCACGCGCCTTCGGTGCGCCTGACCGCATCGTGGAGCTCGGCAGCGGGGACGCCCACAAAACCCGGCAATTGCTGGATGCGGTCATCGCGCGACAGCCGCGTCTGACTTTCGTTCCGATCGATGTCGACGGCGCGCTGCTCGAGTCGACTTCGCGCGATCTGTTAGTTCGCTTTCCGTCGCTTCGAGTCGACGCGATCTGCGCCGACTATCGCGACATCGCATCGCTGATCTCGGCGGGTCCAAAAACCGTCGTTCTCTTCATCGGGTCGAGCATCGGCAATCTCGATCCCGATGCCGCAGGCTCCTTGCTGCGCGAGATCCGCCGCACACTCGGCCGCGGCGATTCGCTGTTCCTCGGCGCCGATCTGCAGAAGCCAAAGGAAATCGTCGAACCGGCGTACAACGATTCCTTGGGCGTCACGGCGGCGTTCAATCTGAACCTTCTCGCGCGAATCAATCGCGAGCTCGGCGGCCATTTCGATCTGTCGAAGTTCGCCCATCGCGCGTTTTTTAACGAGGAGAAGAGTCGCATCGAGATGCATCTCGTCAGCCTCGAACGACAAACCGTAGCGATCGACGCCTTGCGCATACAAGTCAGCCTGGAGAAATCGGAGACGATCCATACCGAGAATTCGTATAAGTACGCGGAGTCGGATCTGGAACTGCTCGCGCGAGAAGCGGGGTTCGCAATCGAGGAGAGCTGGCGCGATTCCGCGAGCGGCTTCATCGACATGCTGATGGTGGTCCGGTGAGAATGACCGGCACGGGTTTTGGGTTCCATTGGTATCATTCCTCCCCTTGTGCCGGGGTAGCTCAGATGGTTAGAGCACCAGATTGTGGATCTGGGGGTCGCCGGTTCGAAACCGGCCCCCGGTACCAATTCAAATGTTGAATGTTGAATGTTAAATGTTGAATGCTGAGCGCGAAATGCGCTGTTTTCATTCAACATTCAACATTCAACATTCAACATTCCTCGTCCCCCTTCAAAATGCCTGACACGGTGCAGCCCCGTCTTTCCCGCGGCCTCCGCGATCTTCTGCCCGACCAGATGCTGGCGCGGCAGGAGATGGTCGACGTCATCCGCCGCGTCTATGAGCTCTACGGCTTCGTGCCGCTCAGCACTCCGGCGATTGAGTATCTCGATGTCCTGTCGGGCAGCGCGGGGCAGGAAACGCAGCAGTCGATTTTTCGCGTGACGAATCCGGAGCGCGAAGAGCTGGGCCTGCGCTTCGATCTCACTGTGCCGCTTGCACGCGTGATCGCGCAGTACGGCGATCTGCCGCGGCCGTTTCGGCGCTACCAGGTTTCTTCGGTGTGGCGCGCCGACAAGCCAGACAAAGGACGTTATCGCGAGTTCACGCAGTTCGATCTCGATTCTG
Organism: Thermoanaerobaculia bacterium; assembly: GCA_036559905.1. GTDB lineage: Bacteria > Acidobacteriota > Thermoanaerobaculia > Gp7-AA8 > Gp7-AA8 > Gp7-AA10. The sequence goes on from DATBSF010000409.1 coordinate 23,447, forward strand.
TCGGAACGGAGTCGGAGATCGCCGACACCGAGATCATCGCGGGGATGTGCGACACGCTCTCGGCGCTGAAGATCGAACGTTATCTCGTGCGCTTCTCGAGCCGAACGGTTCTGAATCTGCTTCTCGATTTCGCAGGCATTCCGCAGCAGCAATCGGCCGACGTCTTTCGCGTGCTCGATAAGCTCGACAAAGCGGGAATCGAGAAGGTCCGACTCGAGCTGATGCAAGGTTACAAAGACGAATCGGGCGACTTCATCCGCGGCCTCGGCCTGACCAAGGATCAGGTCGATCGCATCGAAAAATTTCTCGCGATCAAAGCCGATTCGCGGAACGAGGTTCTCGGCAAAGTCCGCGAACTTTTCGGGAAGTCGGCGGAGATCGACGCGGTCGCGCGCATCTCCGATCATCTCTACTCGCTCGGGTATGGCGACGATCGCGTTGCGCTCGATCTCTCGATCGCGCGCGGACTCGCGTATTACACCGGGCCGGTGTTCGAGGCGATGCTGCTCGATGCGCCGCAATTCGGTTCCATCTTCGGCGGCGGACGCTACGACAATCTCGTGTTGCGATTTCTCGGCGAGCGGATCCCGGCTGTCGGCGCGTCGATCGGCGTCGATCGCCTCCTCGCCGCCCTCACCTTCCTCGGCAAAATCGGCAAAGAGAAAGCGACCGCGCGCGTGCTGATCACGAACATGGACCCCGCGCTCGCCGACGATTACCTGCAGATGACATGGGAGCTTCGCCGCGCCGGAATCCCGACCGAGCTTTACATCGGAACGGCGAAAGGTCCGGGCAAGCAGCTCAAGTACGCCGATCAATATGAAATCCCGCTCGCGATCCTGTATGGCACGAACGAGAAGTCGCAGGGTGTCGTGACAGTCAAGGACATGTCCGTCGGACGCGAGAAGACGAAAGCCATCGGCGATCGGAAGGACTGGATCGCAGCGCGGCCGGGACAAACGACGATTCCGCGCGCGGAACTCGTCGACGGCATCCGCAAACTCCTCGCGGAGATCGAGCACGCATGAACATCAAACTCGATGGCCATTCGCTGACCATTGAGCAGCTCGAGCAAATCGCTCGCATTCCGACCATTCG
>DATBSF010000410.1:0-3822 GCA_036559905.1 Thermoanaerobaculia bacterium
GCAGCGCCGGGTGAGGGGACTGGAACTACGCGTCACAACGCAGGACACCGTCCGCATGATCATGCCGTTCGATCGCGACACATCCGAGGCAGAGCAGGAGGCGGGGTTGCAGCGGATGCTCGACGATCCCTGGTGGCGCGAAGGGTTGAGCGATGTGAAGCTCGTGCACAAGCGCACGGTGCGCGCGTGGGGTCGCGAGATGCACCTTTATCGCGACAGCATGAATCCCGCGATGACGCGGCGCATGATGCTGCGCGGCCGGTTCGCGCATCGCAGCCCGTGGGTCAGAGGTCTCTATCTCGCCGGCGCATCGACGCATCCCGGGCAATGGGTCAGCTTCTGCGCGATCTCCGGCATTCTTGCCGCCGAAATGTTGCACGCCGATCATGCTGCCGGTTCGATTTGACGAGGTCGGCGGCAAGCGCGTCCGCTTTTTTCGCGGCGGGGAAGGACCGACGGTTGTTTTTCTGCACGGCTATCCCGACAATCTGCAACAGTGGAGCGGCGTCGCTCCGCTGCTCCACGACTTCGATGTGATCGCGTTCGACTGGCCGGGTATGGGCGGGAGCGAAGCGTGGGTGGGCGGGGCGACGCCGTACGCGATGGCGGATCGGCTCATGGCGCTGCTCGATCACTGGCGTGTCGATCGCGCTTCGATCGTCGGCATCGACATGGGTGGCCAGCCGGCCGCCGTCGCCGCCGCGCGTCATCCCGATCGCGTTTCGCATCTCATCATCACCGGATCGCTGCTGCAGTGGAATGTCAGGACATCGTGGGAGATTGCGCTCCTGCGCCGATTTCGATTCAACCAGTTCGCGTTGCGGCATCTGCCGCGCGCAGTCTTTCGTCACGCGGTCTCGAGCTCCATTCCGAAGATTGCGGAGGATGTTCGCGAAGATTTCTGGACGCACTTTCGTCGACGCGAAGTGCGCGACTTCATCGTGCGGATGTGCGCCGGATACCAGGGGACGCTGCCGAGGCTACAGGACGATTACGCCATAATTACGGCGCCCACGCTCTCGCTGTGGGGCGCGAGCGATCGCCATTTTCCACCGGCGCATGCGATCGGGACGATTCAGATCATCGAAGGTGGTGAGCATTGGCTGCCGCTCCAGATGCCGGCGGAATTCGCCCGTCATGTCAGAGCACGACTGTTAACCGATGACGCGAATCTGCGTTATTGATGACATGACGTCACTGCCGATTCTTGCGATTCTGGCAATCACGAACATCACCATCATCGACGGGACAGGAGCCAAACCGCGACTGCATCAAACCCTCCTTGTTGATGGCGATCGCATCGTATCTATCGGCAAAGTGCGTGTGCCGCGCGGAGCAGAGGTCATCGACGGCACGGGAAAGTTTCTTGTCCCCGCGTTGTGGGACATGCATGTCCATCTTGGCAGCTACGCGCATGCGCGGGAGGCGTTCCCGCGGATGCTGGCCAGCGGCGTCGCAGGAGTTCGCGATATGGGAACGCCACTCGATGATGCCCTTCGCATTCGGCGCGAAGTACGCAGTGGTGCGCTCGAGGGACCACGCGTCATGACGCCAGGGCCCCTCGTTCAGGGCCCACTGCCGTTTAAGACACCGCTGATGATTTCCGTTCACAGCCGCGAAGAAGTGGATGCGACAGTGCGCAGCCTCCGCGACGCCGGAGTCGACTTCATCAAAGTGCACGACGCACTGCCGCGCGATCTCTATTTCGATGTCGCGCGCGCCGCGTCGCACGATCACATTCCCTTCGCCGGTCATATTCCGCCCTCGATACGCGCGTCCGAAGCCGCCCAGGCTGGACAGCACAGCATCGAGCACCTCGGCGGACGCTTTCACGGCGTTCTGATCGGTTGTTCCACACGCGAGTCCGAGCTCATGAAGAAAATCGGCGATGTCGTTGCCGCGGCGATGACGGCCCTCGATGAGGGCAAGGAGCCGGACGACAGCACGATCTTTCGCGCGCCGATCACCGGCGACCTTGTCGAGGGCTTCGATCGCGCAAAGGCGAACGCGTTGTTCGACGAATTTCGCAGAAAACACATCTGGCAAGTCCCGACACTCGTCGCGCAGCCGATCCGCTCGCGAAGCGACCTCACCGGTGACGACCGCCGATATGCCGATGCGCTGATCAACCTGCAGAAGCAAGTCGTACTCATGATGCATCGCCGCGGCGTGAGAATTCTCGCCGGCACCGATTCCTCACTCGATCCTCACGCGTTGCACGAGGAGTTGCGGCTCCTGGTCGAGGCGGGCTTGACGCCGACAGAAGCGCTGCGGTCCGCCACGCGCGACGCTGCGGAGTTCGCGGGAGTTCTCACGGAAACGGGAACCATCGAGCGTGGCAAGCTGGCGGATGTGCTCATCGTCGATGCCGATCCGCTCCTGGACATTGCGAATCTCGCGCGGGTGAACACAGTCGTCCTTCGCGGGAGGCGCATTCACTAACCGAGGATTGCGGCCAGCAGCCCGTCACGATCTTCCGCGGACGCAAAAAAGTGGTCCGGATTCTCCGCGCGCAACAATTCCGCGGATGTCTTCCCCGACGCGATCGCGATCGTTGTCGCGGAGTGCGGCGTGCCGCAGCGGATGTCATAGATCGAGTCGCCGATGATGACGACATCGCGCGCGTTGAAACGCTCTCCGGAACGTTGCACGGCAATCGGCAGAAGATCCTCGCGACGGGGCGAGTCGCTTCCGAATGCGCCGAACGGGAAATAACCGTTGAGCCGCGGCCCGCTCAGCTTGAGCCGCGCGCCGCGCTCGATGTTGCCGGTGAGAAGGCCGAGGGTGACGTGACGGCGGAGGGTGTCGAGAAGCTTGCGAATACCAGGAAGCTCGCGCACGCGCGAGCGCTCGTGCTGCTCCAATTCGTGGAGATATTTTTCCCACAGCCCCGGCATGCGCGCATTGATGTCGCGCTCACTCCAGCCGGCATCGCGAAGGACCATGTGCGCGATCTGCGGATCGGTGCGCCCGGAGAAATCGTAGCGCCGTAAATCGCCGTTATACTCAAACGCGTCGAGCAGCGCGGCCGCGAATGCATCGCGCGAAGCGCCGCCGTCGGTGATCAGAGTCCCGTCGATATCGAAGAGAACGAGTTTCATGGCGATTTTGAAAGTATCCAGGCTCGGGCACCCCGTTTTGCGCGAGAAAGCGGCGGATGTCAATCCAAAGGACATCAAGTCCGGCAAGTTTCGTCCGCTCATCGAGGACATGATCGAGACGATGCACGCGTACGAGGGCGTCGGCCTCGCCGGTCCGCAGGTGCATCTGCCAATCCGCGTCTTCGTGTTCGAAGTCGAGGAAAAAGTCGCGAAGCGCCGCGGAATCCCCAAGCTGGGCGCGGGCGTGTTCTTCAACGCGACCTACGAGCCGATCGGCCGCGAAACGATCACCGACTGGGAAGGCTGCCTCAGCGTCCCCTTCCTCGGCGGCGAAGTCCCCCGCTACAAGACATTGCGACTCCGCGGACTTGATCACGAAGGCGAGGCGGTCGACATCGAAGTCGACGGCTTCACGGCCCGCATCTTTCAGCACGAGATCGATCATACCGACGGGCACGTCTATCTCGATCGCATGCCGGATCTGACGACGCTCGGCTACACGATCATTTTGTAGCGATAGTTCGTCGTCGCGGAGGAGCGTGCATCACGACCTCGTTCGAGGGTGCCGAGACGCCGCCCGCGTTCCAGGCGCGAATACGAAACGTTCCAGGTCCGCCGAGACTGACTAATGCCTGCTCCGAATTCGCTGGGACCGGAATGAATATGTAATAGTCGTCGACGTGCGTTTCTTGTTCGATGACGAAGCCGGTTTCGTCTTCAG
>DATBSF010000411.1:0-5424 GCA_036559905.1 Thermoanaerobaculia bacterium
GCAGGGGTGGGCGAAGCGGAAGAAGCCCAGGACGGTTACCTCTATTTTGAGATCCGGCAGGACAATAAGCCGGAAGATCCGCAGAAATGGTTGCGCTGATGAGCAAAAAGAAAACGGCTTTTCTATTGGTTTCGGTGGCGCTGCTGTTCTCCCTGATCGGCGGCGCGCTGTTCGGGCAGGCGACGCAGCGCAACAACGTATTCCGCTACCTCAGCATTTTCACGGAAGTCTTCGATCTGGTCCGGAACAATTATGTCGAAGCCGTTCCGTCCGAACAGTTGCTCGACGGCGCATTCTCCGGCGTCACCGACGCGATCGATGAGTTCAGCTACTACGTTTCGCCGTCGCAGATGGCGGCCTACAAGACTTTCGTCGACACAGAAGACAACGGCATCGGCGTCGTCGTCACGAAGCGATTTGGCTACGCGTACGTGATCGCGGCGGTTCCCGGATCGCCGGCAGCGAAAACCGGACTCGAGCGCGGCGACTTCATCGAGAAGATCGATGGCCGGCCGACGCAGAAGCTCGCAGTCTGGCAAGTTCGCAATCTCCTGCGCAGCGGGAAGACCGTGTCGCTACAGGTTCTGCGCGGCGGACAGACGAAGCGCGACGCCTTTACGATCCAGCAGGCGAATTTTCATCCGCTCGCAATTACGACGCAGCAGTTCGGCAACGTGGCATACCTGAAGATTCCGTTCTTCGAGAAGGGCACTGCTGACCAGTTGAAGGCTGCGCTCGACAACGCGCGGAAGAACGGCAGCAGAAAGCTCATCATTGATGTCCGCGGCAACGCGGCCGGCGACGTTGACGAGGCGATCACGGCAGCCGACGAATTGCTGACGAGCGGTCTCATTACGTCAGTCGAGGGACGGCATCTCGATGCGAAGCGATGGAACGCTGACCGCGCGACGGATTACGACGGCGACCTCGAAGTGCTCACCGACAACGCGACCGCGTCGGGCGCCGAGGTGTTTGCGGCGGCGATTCGGGGAAATGGGCGGGGGAAGGTCGTCGGCGTCACGACTTATGGCAAGTCGATCGTGCAGAAGTTCATCCCGCTGCCGAGCGGCGGCGGCGTGTTCATGACCGTCGGCCACTACACCTATCCCGATCTGAAGCCGATCAAGGATGGCGGCGTCAAACCCGACGTGGTTGTCGATCTGACGGCTCAGGCGCTGCGCGACCGCGACTCGAAGGACAAGGGCCCCAAGCAGGATCTGATCCTCGAGAAGGCGTTGGCGCTGTTCTCGGAGCCGCAGCAGTCGGCGGCCGCGAAAAAAGCGGCCTGACGGAGCGCCGGCTTCCAGCCGGCCGGTCGCGCGGGCTTTCAGCCCGCGCCGTCGGGATGCCGGCGCAACCGGCCGGCAAGATGGCGGCGCTCCTCCCTACGAAGTTTTTCGTTGCATCTTACGAAAAAGTTCGTATGTCGACTAACTTTTTGGATATCGCGACGTATCACGTGGCAATGCGAAATCTGCTTTGTGCTCTCCTTGCACTGGCCGCAACCACTGCCTTTGCGGCCGGTCCACCGATCCAGATTACGAAAGCAACCGGGCCCGTCACTATCGATGGCAACCTTTCCGATCCCGGCTGGCAGTCGGCGACGAAGCTCGAACGGTGGTACGAGACCAATCCGGGCGAAAACGCCGAGCCGAAAGCCAAGAGCGTCGGCTGGGTGACGTTCGACGATCGCGCGTTTTATGCCGCGTTCGAGTTCACGGATCCCCAGCCGTCGAAGATTCAGGGTCCGTTCAACGATCGCGATCACATCGGCGGCAACACCGACGACTACGGCGGCGTCATTCTCGACACGCGCAACGACGGCAAAACGGCGATCCTCTTCCTGGTCAATCCGAGCAACATCCAGTACGACGCCATCAGCGACGACACCACCGGCAACGAAGACAACTCTCCCGATTTTTTCTGGGACTCCGCAACGAAGAAGACCGCGACCGGATGGAATCTGGAGATTCGAATTCCGTTCTCGACGTTGCGCTACAAAGGCGCAGCGCCCGAATGGGGAATCATGCTGTATCGCAACTGGCCGCGCGAGCGCCGCTACCAGATATTCGCGAACACGATACCGCGTGGGCAGAACTGCTTCATCTGCAACGAACGGAAACTGATCGGTCTGCAGGACCTTCCACCAGCCGGTCATCTCGTGACGGCGCCCTACGTCAACGCGCAATCGATCGGCGAAACCCGCGATGGTCTCGGCAGCCCGATCGTCACGCGTCCCATCAAGAAGGATGGCGGCGTCGACTTGAAGTGGACGCCGAACAACGACACGGCGGTCGATGCGACCCTCAATCCCGATTTCTCTCAGATCGAATCCGACTCTGCGGTCATCTCGACCAATCAGCGTTTCGCGATTTTCTTCAACGAGCGCAGGCCGTTCTTCCTCGAAGGCAGCGAGCTTTTCAACATGCCAATTCAAGCCGTATACACGCGCACGATTACGTCGCCGCGCTGGGGACTGCGGACAACCGGCAAGCTCGGAAGCAACGCCTACACCGTCCTCGTCGCCGATGATCGCGGGGGCGGGCTGGTCGTGCTTCCTTCACCGCTCGGCTCGGATTTCGCCAACCAGGCTTCGTCATCGAAGGTCTTCATCGGCCGTGTGCGCCACGACTTCGGAAAATCGTTCGCCAGTTTTCTCGCCAGCGATCGCGAAACGCAGGCCGGCGGGCACAATCGCGTCTTCGGTCCCGACTTTCAATGGAAGAACGACCATCACACGCTGACGGGTCAATACCTCGTCAGCGACTCGAAAACGCCGAATCGTCCCGATCTGGCCGGCGAATGGAACGGTCAGAAATTGAAGTCGAGCGCGGCTTACCTCTGGTACAGCTATAGCTCGCGAAACTGGGACTACTACATCGAGGGGAAAAACTTCGGCGACAAATTCCGCGCCGACAACGGATTCGTACCGCAGGTCGGTTACCGCGAGAACTACACAGAGCTGGGCCGAACGTTCCGTCCGTCGAGCGGCTTCTTCAGCCGCATCCGAGTCTTCGCGATGAGCGAGTACGACTCGCTGCAGGACGGCGGTCAGTTGTACCGCCTGCTGTCGTTCGGCTTCGGATCGGACGGCAAGCATCAGTGGGGCAACCGATTGCGCTATGCGTATGAAACCACCCGTGCCGGCGACAGGCTTTTCCAGACGCATTCTCTGCGCTTCAGCGAATCGGTCTCCGTCAACAAGCTATTCACGCAGGTGGGAGCGGACGGCTGGTTCGGTCAGAACGTCGACTTCGCCAATCAGCGCCTCGGCCGCGGCGCGAACATCAGCCCGTTCGCCACCATTCGTCCGACGAATCATCTGCAGCTCAACGTCAGCACCGGCGTCGAGTGGCTGACGGTTCCCGGTGTGAACGGCGATCATCGTCTATTCACTTCGCAATTCGAGCGGCTGCGCGCCACGTACACCTTCAACGCGAAGATGTTCCTGCGCACGATTATTCAGAATCAGCGCACCAACAGAGCTCCGGCGCTATACACATTCGACGTGAGTCAACACGGCGGATCGCTGGCATCGCAGGTCCTATTCGCGTACAAACTCAACTGGCAGACGCTGCTCTACGTCGGCTACGGCGATCTGCGTGGCGTGACGCAGGAGCCGAGTTTCGAACCGCAGAATCGAACCGCGTTCTTCAAAGTCTCGTACGCGTTCCAGCACTGAAGAATGCCTCGTGCACTCGGCGGACGTCATCGCTGAGTGCACGATCGCGCGTCACGGGCGGCGAGACTTGGCGAATGTTTTTGTAGATCTCGCGAAGCTTGGGCGCAATTCCGGACGCGACCTTCTTCGGATCGATCGATTCAAACTTGCGCGCCTGCTCGTCGGCCTCCGCCAGCGACATCTCACGGCGCGGTCCGACCGGCGAGAGCGCCATACCGACGCGCCAATCGAGCGCCTGCGCCGCGACCATCAATTCGATCGCAAGCACGTTCTCCGCGTTGCGCAGCACCGTTCGCATCTTGCGCGCGGCGTGCGTTGACATCGACACGTGATCTTCGCTGTTCGACGACGTCGGAATCGAGTCGACCGAGGCCGGATGGCAGAGCACTTTGTTCTCGGAGACAAGCGACGCCGCCGTGTATTGCGCGATCATTAGCCCGGAGTTGACTCCCGGCTCGCTGGTAAGGTTCCGCGGCAGTCCCCGATTGTGATTGCCATCGAGGAGCATCTGCGTTCGCCGTTCCGAGATGTTCGCAAGCTCGGCGACCGCGATGGAAAGAAGGTCCGCCGCGATTGCGATCGGCTGCCCATGAAAATTGCCGGCCGAGTAGGCGAGGCGGTGATCGCCGCGATAGGAATCGGGCCAGTTGTCGCGAAACTTCAGATCGAACGGCTCGCTGTCATCCGGAAAAAACAGCGGATTGTCGGTGGCGGCATTGATCTCGCGCTCTGCGGCCGTGCGCGCGTAGGCGATCGCGTCGAGGCTTGCACCGTGGACTTGCGGCGCGCAGCGGAGTGAATACGGATCCTGAACCGCGCCGGCGCTCTCGACGAGCCGGCTTCCTTCGATCAGATCGCGAATGCGAGCGGCGCTCTCGATCTGTCCGGTGTGCCCGCGCGCCTCGTGGACTTTCAGATCCAGCGCGCGAGTGCAGCCGCACATCGCCTCCAGCGTCATCGAGGCCGCGATATCGGCGACGTTCGCGAGCCGGCCGGCATCGTAGACACCGATCGCAAGCATCCCGGCGGAGTAATTGACGCCGTTGACCAGCGCCAGCCCTTCCTTGAACGTCGGCTTCATCTCTTCGGCGTCGAAGCCGAGAACGGCGGGAAGCTCGGATGCTTCGCGAATTCTTCCTTCGAACCAGAATTGTCCGACGCCGAGAAGCGTGGCGAACGTGTGGGCCAGCGGACAGAGATCGCCGCTTGCTCCGACGGAACCCTTCAGCGGAACGAGCGGAATGACTCCGCGATTGATCATCGCCTCGACGATCTCGACCATCGTCCGCCGCACGCCCGAGTGACCCAGCAGAAACGCATTCAACCGCGTCACCAGCGCCGCCCGCACCACCTCGGCATCGAAATAGCCGCCGTCGCCGCTCACGCCGACCGCATGCGACAGCAGGACATTGCGCTGCAGCTGCTCGAGATCGTCGGGCGCGATGCGCTTGTCTTTGAACTCGCCGAATCCGGTCGTGACGCCGTATTCCGTCGACGGCACTCCGCCGCTCGCAAAGTCATTCCGATAATTTGTGACGATCTCCGTGATGAGCGCTTCGCTTTTCGCGACGAGTGCATCGGTCGCGGGATCGCGCGTGACGCGAATGGTCGGAATGCGAGCGATTTGCTCGAGCTGCTCAATGGTCAGCGAATGGCCATCGAGTTTGATGTTCATGCGTGCTCGATCTCCGCGAGGAGTTTGCGGATGCCGTCGACGAGTTCCGCGCGCGGAATCGTCGTTT
>DATBSF010000412.1:0-16200 GCA_036559905.1 Thermoanaerobaculia bacterium
CGACGACAACACCGCCCAACTGACCTCGTGGAAGGACCCCGAGCAGCTCTTCAAGCTCGCGCGATTTGTGGTCCTTGTCCGCGGAGGCCCGGCACCCGCGCCGGATCTCGCCAAACGCGTCGCGGCAGGCCGAATCGTCTACGCCGAGAACGACGCCGTTCTCGTCTCCTCCACAGACATTCGCAACCGGGTCCGCGCGGGCCAGTCGATCGACGCTTTTGTCGATCCGCGGGTCTCGCGCTACATTCACCATTACGGTTTGTACAAAGAGGGCAAACCTTGAGCGCCTCTGTGTGCTCTGTGTCCTCTGTGGTAAAGGCTTTTCACCACAGAGGACACAGAGATCACAGAGCTAGGAGAAAACTTGAACGATCCCATCCAACAGCGCGTCCGTACGGCGGTTTCAGCAGCTCTCGACAAAAAGGCGTTCGATCTCGATGTCCTCGCCGTGAGTGAGTTGACGTCGATCGCCGACTACTTCGTCCTCTGTTCGGCGAACACCGAGCGGCAGACGCAGGCGATCGCCGACGGGGTCGTGGACAAGGTGCGTCAGAACGAAGGCGTCAAGCCGCGTCTCGTCGAAGGAACGACGCCCGGCCGATGGATCCTGATCGACTTCGGCGATTTCATTTTTCATATCTTCACTGAGGATTGCAGGCGCTTCTATGGACTGGAACGGCTGTGGGGCGATGCGCCCAACGTGACCCAGGAGTACACAGCGGAGACAGTAGCGCCGCGGAATGCCCGCCGTAAGAAAACGTCGTGACACCTCCCTGAAGGATTTCGTTCGCACGAAGAACGCTTCGATGCGGACGCTCCTGCAGACAGTCGAGAAAGTCCTCGACCACGACGTCAACATCCTCCTCCTCGGCGAGTCCGGCGTCGGCAAAGACCATTTCGCGGAGGCGATCCATGCCTGCGGAATCCGCCGGGCAAAGCCGCTCGTCCGCATCGATTGCGCCGCCATCCCGCCCGATCTCTTCGAGGCCGAGCTGTTCGGATTCGAGAAAGGAACGTTCACCGACGCCGTCGCGCGCAAGATCGGAAAGCTCGAGATGGCTCAGGGCGGAACGATCTACTTCGACGACATCACGTCACTCGCCCCGAATCTGCAGGCAAAGCTTCTCCGCGCGATTCAGGAGAAGCATTTCACGCGGCTCGGAGGGCACCAGCCGATCGCGTTCGACGCGCGGATCATTTCGTCGTCGAGCACGGCCGTCGAATCGCTGCGCAACGATCTGCTGTTTCGCATCAACGTCGTCACGCTGACGATTCCGCCGCTGCGCGATCGGCGTGAAGACATCCCGCAGCTCGCGAAGAATTTCGTCGCGCGCCGAAAGCGCACGATCGATTCCGATGCGATGCAGATGCTGGTCGACTATCGCTGGCCCGGCAATGTCCGCGAGCTGCGCAATGTCATCGACCGCGCCGTGCTGATGGAAGAGTCGATTGCGCTCACCGCGAATGCGCTGCCGGAGCTGGTCGCCGATCCGGTGGAGACGGCAGTCGAGGCGCAGTGGACGCTCGAGGAGCTCGAGTCGCGCTACATCCGCGAGATCCTTCGCAAGACTCGCCTCAACTACTCCCGCGCCGCCGAAATCCTCGGCATCAACCGCAAGACGCTGCTCGAGAAACGGCGCAAGTACGGCATCGAGTAGTACTCAGTGCTCTCTGTGTCCTCTGTGGTAAAGCTTTTCACCACAGAGATCACAGAGATTTCTATCGCAGCTCCGCCATCCCCAGTTCTCGCCACAAAAACGCGAATGCGTCCGTCTGCGCCGCCACCGCCTCGGAGAGCGCAGTGCCGACGCCGTGTCCCGCGCTCGATGTCGTCCGCAACAGGATCGGCCCTGACGATCCCGTTGCTGCCTGCAGGCGCGCTGCAAATTTTCGCGAATTCATCGGGTCGACGCGCCCGTCGTTGTCGCCCGTCAGAAGCAGGACGGCGGGATATGCGGTGCCGTCGACGACGTGGTGATACGGCGAATACGCCATCATCGCGCGCAGCTGCTCCGGATCGTCCGGCGAGCCGAACTCGGTCGTGTTGAAAACGCCGTTCGGCGTGCGCAGAAATCGCGGCACGTCGTAGAGGCCGACGTGCGATACGACGGCGCGAAAGAGCGTGGGATGCTGCGTCAGCTCGGCGCCCATCAGCAGCCCGCCGTTGCTTCCGCCTTCGATCGCGAGCTTCGACGGACTGGTGTACTTCCGCGCGATGAGATGTTGCGCGCAGGCCGCGAAGTCATCGAAGACGTTCTGCTTCTGCAGCATCTTCCCCGCCTCGTGCCACGCCTCGCCATACTCCGCACCGCCGCGGATGTTCGCGACGGCGAAAATGCCGCCGCCGTCGAACCACAATCGTAAGCGCGGCGAAATGCCGGGCCGGCTGCTGATCGAATAGCCGCCGTACCCGTTGAGGATAGTTGGATGCGTTCCGTCGAGCTTCGTTCCCTTGCGGTAAAGAATGTTGATCGGGATCTTTGTGCCGTCCTTCGACGTGGCGAACTCGCGAGCGACGGCGACATCGCTGAAGTCGAATGGCGTCACGGTGCGCAACGGCGCCGCCACGACCTTTTTCGATCGCGCCTCGTAGCGATACCAGACGGCAGGCTTCGTGTAGCTTCCGTCGCGGAAGAGAAGATCGTCATCGCCGCTGCGGACGAGCTCGTAGACCGCCGAAATCGGCGGAATTGGAACGCTGCCCAACGGCTTGCCCGAGCGATCGAATCGCAGAAGCTCGGATGGACCACCAGCCATCATCGCAACGTAAAGGACGTTGCGTCCCGCGACGAATCCGTCGATCGACATCGGTTTCTTTGCAGCGCTTCGCGCGACCGGCTTCAGTCCGTCGGGGAGAGGAGCGATCTTCGATGTGTCCACGATCGTCTGGGCTTTGGAGACGTTCGGGTCGCCGATCGAAACGCGCAACAGTTTTCCATTCGGCGCTCCGTTGTGTGAGAGGAGATAGAGCGCGCCGTCGCCGCCAAAGTCGACATCGGGGATCTTGTCTTCGAAGTGCGTGATCTGCGTCCACGACCCATCCGAACGGCGCAGCCAGTGGCCAACTTCTCCGCCGTCGCCGTTTCGCACTGCCGCCAGAACGGTCTGTCCGTCGTCGGATGTCTTCAATGTCGTCTCCGCGATCCGCGGAAATTCTTTGCCGAGGGCGTAGGTGTCGCCGGAGGACGGAGTGCCGATCGTGTGAAACCAGATCTGCTGATAGAAGTCGTGGTCTTCCTTCGGCCGTTCGTCGCCTTGCGGATAGCGCGTGTACCAGAAGCCCGATCCATCGGCGTTCCATGCGACGCTGCCGCCGGCGGTTGCGAAGTTCACGCGCGGAACGACGTCGCCGAGCTCTTTCGCAGTTGCCACGTCGATGATGTGCACCGACCCGTCTTCGCTTCCACCTTTGGAGAGCGAGACCGCAACACGCTTCGCATCGAGCGAGGGCACGTAGAAATCCATCGAGATCGAGCCCTTCGCGTCGGCTGTGTTCGGATCGTAGAGAACGCGCTCCGACTTCGCGTCAGCCGGATTGTCGAGCACCACGAACTGCGGCTGCTCGCGCGGCGGCTCGGCTTTGAAGGCAAAGAGTTTTCCGCCACGCTCGGTGACACCGAAGTAGTTGAGGCGTTTACCTTTGTAGAGGGCCGTCAGGCGGCGCGCGATCTCGTCGCGAGCGGGCACGGCGTCGAGAATCGAATGCGTCAGCCGATTCTGCTCAGCGACCCACGCCTTTACGTCCGGCGCCGTCGCGTCCTCGAGCCATTGATAGTCGTCCTGGAAAGTCTGCGCGCCGTACTTCTGCGCTATCGGATGTTTCGCCGCGACCGGGTAGTCTGGTTTCGTCGCAGCGAATACGAATGTTCCGCAAGCCAGTAAAACAATGATTGTCGCTTTGCGCATGCGCGCATCTTATCGCTCTCACTTTCGGATAGTGCGGCGGCGCGGCATGCCCGTCACGGCAAACAATCGACCCGCTTTTTCGGCGTAGATGCGTCCGCTGTCGTCGATCGCCACCGGCGTGTACGCCTGTCCGAGTGCCTCGGTCAGCATGATCGATTCCCGGATCTTTCCATCCGTTCCGATGGCGTAGAGGAATCCGTCTTCAGCGTTGACGTAAGAGACGCCGTTGCGGTCGATCGCCGGACCGTTGACGCACCATTCCTGATTGTTCGGATTGCGCACTGTCCATTCGACGGCCAGCGACTCGTCGAGGCGCGTGACGAAAAAGCCGGAGGGATCGGTCGAGCGGCGAACGCTTGGGCAGTGGGTGGCGTTATCGCAGTACGAACCGGCGGGATAGTGATTCTCCTTCGTAACGATCGAGTAGCCGTCGACGCGCGGAAAAATTGCGGGCGTGATGTCCCATCCGAAGCGGTAGGCGCCGAGGTAGGTGCCGGATGAGCTGAAGTGCATGAGGTGGCCCTGCACATAGTTGTACCGCGTGTACGCGCCGTAGAAGATGCTGCCGTCCGGCGCGATCAACGGCGATGAGCTCGAGTCATCGATTGCGCGGCCGGCGCCGGGAGTGTTGTCGGATGGATCGACGCCTTGTATCGCGCCCTCGCGACAGCCGCCCGGAGTTCCGTTAGGCGGAAGCAGCACGTTGCAGCCGTCATTGAATCGATCGCGCAGCGATGCACTCCACTTCGGTGCCAGGTTTGAATTGAGCGCCACCAGATATGTGTAGCGGCTGTTGAAGTGCGCGCGGCTGATCGTGTAGACGCTGCCGTCCGCGGCGACCGCCGGCGCGACGTTGAGGCCGGGCCGCTGCGATCCGCATGTGCTGCTCGCCGGGACCGCGTTCGGCGATGGCGGCCATGGCAACTCGCTACTGGAGAATGCGCCGACACACTGAGCCGTCGCGGCTGGGGCCTGCGCGACCAGATTGGAAAGATGCCCCATGCTGACCGCGAAGTTCGGAGTGATCCGCGTGATCCACGCGTCGCGCACATCGTTGTTCCACGGCAGATTTGGCGCGAGCGCAATCACGTTGTAGTACAGATTTCCGGCTGCATCCGCGACGATCGGTCCGCAAACGAACGCGTTGGAGTCGAGCGGCTGCGGTCCGCCGAAACGATCGATGATCTGACCCGTGTTGCGATCGACTCGCAAAACGCTCCCGCCCAATCCCGGCATGAAGAGGTAGCCGTTCGCCAGCGCGGGCTGAAAGACAGGTTCGAAAACCGGTCCGACGCCGCCGCCCGTGAAAGGGACCGGCTTCCAGTCGCTGAAGACCGTCCATCGCGGAACGAGCGTCGACCCTTGCCAGCGCAGCGCCTGAACGCCCCACGTCTGCGTGGACCAGTTGTTGATCGTGTAAGTTCCGCCCTTGATTTCGACAAAGACGTCATCGCCATCGATGAGTGGAGTCGCGTAGTGGACGAATAGGTCATCGCCCATAATTGACCGTTCAAAATCGGCGAAAGGGTCTATGACGACCGAGGCTGCGACGACCTGCAGTGGCTGCCCGACATTGGGGGCGGCGCCGGTATGGGTGGCATCCCGTCCAAATTGAGGCCAGGCGGCGGCTAGCACGAGTGCGGCGGCGAAATGCATGTTTGTCACCTGATAATGGGCACGCTCAATGAAATTCAGGCTGCTCTGGCCCCGTTCTACTGCCGACCCTGAGCTCGGCGTCGTCATCGACCGTTATCTCAATCGTATCAAGCACTTCTTCCCGATTGAGGTTACCGAGGTGACACCAGCTCGAGGTAGACAAGGCTCAAAGGATGGGTCTAATATGCGCGCCCAATCCGCGCGCCTCTTAGAGGCTATCCCAAGGGCCGGATATACGGTCGTCCTGGACGAGAGGGGACGGCCGATGGATTCTTTGAAGTTTGCTAAATTGCTCGAGCGACTGACGATCGACCAGCCTCACGGCGTCACGTTCGTTCTGGGGGGCGATGCAGGTTTCGACGATGCCGTTCGAGAGCGCGCCGATCTGCTGCTGAGCCTGTCTGCTATGACCCTCCCACATCAGTTGGCCCGGGCAGTCCTTCTGGAACAGATTTACCGCGCATGCACGTTGATGCGGAACATTCCGTATCACAAGTAAGGAGAACCGGCTCGACCATGGCACGAACAAAGACCAAAGCCAACCCGTACACGCCGCAGATCGAAGCTCTTCGGAAGAAGCAGCACGAGCTGCTCGATTCCTTCGAGCGCGACAAAGCAGCCGGCAACGCCCTGCCCGACGACGGCATTCAGGATCTGGCGGACAAAGCCGCCAGCGCTTACTCGAAAGAGCTCAACTTCTCGCTGTCCGACGGCGAGCGCAGTCTTCTGATGCTGATCGACGAGGCCTTCAACCGAATCAAGGAAGGAAACTTCGGCACCTGCACCAACTGCGGGAACGTGATCGGCGAGAAGAGACTGACCGCGGTGCCCTGGACACCGTTTTGTATTGATTGTCAGGAACTGCAAGAAAAAGGATTGCTCGGCTGAGCGAAAAGGGATGACGAGGAATGTTGAATGTTAAATGTTTAATGTTGAATGAAAACAATACATTTAACATTCAACATTTAACATTCAACATTCCTCGTCTCCATGTCTAAGCCGCTACCCGCGGTCCTCGCCCAAATCGCAGAAAAAACCCCCCCGCGCGCAATCCTCATCGGCGGCTCCAGCGACTATCTGACTCAGCGAGCCTTCCGCGACATCCGCGACGCGATCGTCGCCGCCAATCCGAACATCGCCATCGAATCGTTCGAACCGGGAACGGAGCTGTCCACGATCATCGACTCCTACCGCACGATGTCGCTCTTCTCTTCCGCGCGGCTGCTCGTTGTGCCGGAAGTAAATGCCTTCGTCTCCGCGAAGGAATTGTTGTCGCTCTATCAAAAAGCCGCCGCCGATTGGAAGAGCGCCAAGACCGATCGCAAGCGAGCCTCGGCGTCGGCCAAGCTCCTTCACGTCCTCGGTCTTGTCGGTGCAGATCTCGAGATGACGGATCGCGAGATCGCCGACGCCCTCAGCATGCCGCTCGACACGCTGCTCGCCGACATGCTTGCGTTCTGCCGTGCGACCGGCAAGAAAGCCGGACGCGGCGAGGACGACGCGGCGCTCTTGACTGAGGCCATCGCGCGAGGGGGGGCTGCCGGGACGATTCTCCTGATGCGCACCGGCGAGGTGCCCGAGGACTCCGCGACGATCGATCTGATCGATCGCTCGGGCGCGGTCATCGTCCTCGATATCACACGCGACAACTTCAGCGCCGCGCTGCAGACCGCGATCGAAGAAGTATCCGAAGAGTCGGGCGTTCGCTTCGACGCGAAAGCAATCTCGACCTTCCGCCAGCGCCTCGGCATCGATCGCATCCTCGGCGACAAATTCGCGCGCGACGTCCCCGATCTCGGCTTCGCGGTCTCAGAAGCCGAGCGCCTCGCGACGCTGGTCGGGCAGGGTGGACAGGTGACCGCGGCGGTCGTCGAACGCGAAGTGTCGCTCCAGGAAGGCGGCGCACGATACGAGCTGGGATCACTCTTCTCGGAAGGGAAGATGATCGAGGCGGTCGCGAAGCTGCGCGGACTCGTCGCGCAGGCACGTCGTGAGGACGCAAAAATCCCAACCGACATCATCTACGGCCGTTATCTCTTTCCCATCGCCGACGAGCTCCGGCAGATGATCGGCATCATCTCCTTCGCACGTGCGAACAAGATCGATCTGAAGAAGCCGATGCAGTACAACCGATTCAAAGACACGCTCGCCGATCGCCTCGGCGAGTATCTGAAGTCGCACGGCATCGTGCGTCAGAGGCCGCATCCGTTTCCGCTGCACAAAAAGTGGGAAGCGGTGCGCGATCAGAACGAGGCCGATCTGTTTCGCGCACTGGCCGAAATTGCGGATCTCGAGGTCAAGCGCAAATCCGGCGGCGTCCCCGTGGACCTCGGGCTGGAGATGTTTCTGCTCGCGCGGCGATAGACTTCGCCGCGCATGTCGGTCCTGGCAGTCGATCGCTCCGCCTGGCGCGCTCTGTTTGCGGCGCAGGCCGGCTGGATGCTCGACGCGATGGACTTCCAGCTCTTCATCTTCGCGATCGTTCCGATTCAGAAAGAATTCGCGCTCAGCAGCGGCACGATGGGCGGATTGACATCCGTCGCGCTGATCGCCGGCGCGATCGGCGGCGCCGCATTCGGAAGACTCGCCGATGCCATCGGCCGCGTGCGCGCGATGAGCCTCAGCATTCTCCTCTTCTCCTTCGCGACCGTCGGTCTCGCGACTTCACAAAATGTCTGGCAACTCGTTTTCTGGCGCGCGCTGGTCGGGCTGGGCATGGGAGGGGAGTGGTCGTGCGGATCGGTCCTGGTCGCGGAGACGTGGCCGGCGCAACACCGGGCGAAGGCGATGGGCATCATGCAATCCGGCTGGGCGATCGGCGCCCTCATCGCTGCCGCACTCTCTGCGCTGATCCTCGGACACTACAGCTGGCGGATTCTGTTTCTCGTCGGCGCGTTGCCGGCGGCCGCTGCCTACTTCATCCGCCGCACCGTCGAGGAGCCGCCGCTGTGGCGCGATCGAAAACGCGAGCCGTCGCGATGGGCCGAAATGTTCTCGCCGCCGTTCATCCGGCGCACGGTCATCGCGACACTGCTCTCGAGCAGCGTGCTGATCGCGTACTGGGGCGTGATGACATGGCTGCCGGCATTCCTCGCCACGCCGATTGACAAAGGCGGCGCCGGCCTGACTGTCACGAAATCGGCGGCCTGGCTGATCCTTCTGCAGGTCGGCGCGTTCTTCGGCTACATCAGCTTTGGCTGGTTCGCCGATCGATTCGGACGCCGGCTCGCCTTCACGGCGTTCATGATTTGCGCCGCGGCGGTGGTGCCGATCTTCGCGTTCGGCGCGCGTTCGCCGATCACGCTTCTGACGATCGGGCCGCTGGTCGGATATTTCGCGCATGGATACTTTTCGCTTTTCGGCGCGATGCTTGCGGAATTGTTTCCGACCCGTTTCCGCGCCACAGCCCAGGGTTTCTGCTACAACGGCGGGCGGCTCGCGTCGGCGGCCGCGCCGTTTGCAATCGGCGCTGCGGCGCGAAGCTACGGTCTGGGTTCGGCGATCGCGGTCGACGCGCTGTTTTTCGCGGTCGGCGCCGTGCTGGTGTGGATGCTTCCCGAAACGAAAGGAGCGGAACTGTGATCTGGAGTGCGGCGGCTTGCCGCCGCTCTCGCACCAGCAGCTTGCTGCCGGTGGCCGCGGCAAGCCGCGGCCGTGAAAGCGGTGCCAAGGCACCGCACTCCAGAACGCGGGAGGAATTCTCATGATTGATCTCAGCGCCGACGTCGCTGAAGGCGCTCCCGGCGAAGAAGAAATCTGGCCGATGATCTCATCCGCTAACGTCGCGTGCGGCGGCCATGTCGGCGACGCAGTGTCGATGACGGAGGCGGTCCGTCGCTCGAAGCGGACGAGCGTGAACATCGGCGCGCATCCGTCCTATCCCGATCGCGCCAATTTCGGACGGAAGTCGATGGCCATGTCGCCGCCCGCCCTTCGCGCCACGCTGATCGATCAGATTTCCGCATTGCGCGACATTGCCGCGCGCGAGAACGTTCCGCTGCGTCACGTGAAGCCTCACGGCGCGCTCTACAACGACGCACACAAAGACGTCGTGCTCGCCGGCGTCATCATCGATGCCATTCGCGATGTCGATCGCAATCTCTCCATCGTCTGCAGCAACACTTCGCAGATGGCAACCGCTGCGCGCGCCGCCGGTACGCGCGTGATCCGCGAAGCGTTCGCCGATCGCCGCTACAACGCCGACGGATCGCTCGTCACGCGCAGCATCGCCGGATCGCTGCTGACGGTTGAGGAAGCTGCCGAGCAAGCCGAGCTTCTCGCGAAACAGCGCGCCGTGATCGCGCGCGACGGCACGCGGATCTCGGTGGCCTACGACACAATCTGCGTTCACGCCGACATGGAGCACGCCGTCGATCGCCTTCGCGCGATCCGGCAACGACTGGGAGGAATGGAATGAAGAAGTGGTTCGCCTTCCTGCTGCTCGCGGTTGCCGCGCAAGGTCAGAACTTCGACCTCAGCATCGACAACATCATGCGCGGGCCGAATCTCTACGGCTATACACCCGACGATCTCCGATGGACGCCGGATGGATCGAAGCTCTACTTCACGTGGAAGCAGTGGAACGATCCGCTGGAAAAAGATCGCGACACGTACGTCGTGAATCGCGACGGCAGCGGCCTGCGCAAGCTCTCCGATGAAGAAAAGAAGGATGCTCCGCCATTGAACGGCGACCGTACGCGCGACAAACGGATGATCGTTTACGTCGACGACGGCGACGTTTACCTGTGGAGCGACGGCAAGCGACGCGCCATCACGCAAACCACCGACGCCGAATCTTCACCGCACTTCACGTTCGACGAGCAGCGCGTCACCTTCGTGCGCGACAACAATCTTTTCGCCGTCTCACTGCGCGACGGATCGACAGTGCAGCTCACCAACGTCGCGGGTCCGGATGACAAAGGTCCGAACGTCACGATGTGGGACGACAAGAAAGGGACCGAGAGTCAGGAGTATCTGAAACGCGAGGAGCGCAAGCTGCTGGCGATCGTCGATGAGCGCGCGCGAAAGCGCGAAGAGGACGAGGCCAGGAAAAAGAAAGAGCATCCGCTCAAGCCGTTCAAGCTCGATAAGCGCCAGAACGTGACCGACATGCAGCTCACGCCGGACGGAAAGTACGTCGTGGCGGTCGTTCGCACCGAATCGGAAAAAGCAAAGCGCGCGATCGTGCCCACATACGTGACTGAGAGCGCGTACACCGACACGATTCCGTCGCGCGAGAAAGTCGGCGACACCCTTCCCGCGGCGCGCATCGCGGTCCTCAACGCCGCGAACGGCGAGGTGAAATGGTTCGACCACGGACTCAAGCCGCTCGAAGAACAGAAGCGCGAGAAGACCGAAAAGATCGAGAAGGTGGAAGCGACACAGCAGGAAACCGCGAAAGCGAAAGAGCGTGAAGTGGCATTGCGCGCGCCGGTGTGGTCGGAGGACGGCAAGCGCGCATTTCTCTTCGTCCGCTCAGCGGACAACAAAGACGCGTGGCTCATGGCCTTCGATCCGGGGACCGCGAAGGGCCGCACGATCGTCACGATGCACGACGACGCATGGCTGCGCGGATTCGACACGCCCGCGCCGGGCTGGCTCGCCGACAACCAGACGATCTACTACTCCTCGGAGGCTGCCGGCTTCATGCACTTGTACGAAGTACCATTCGAGGGCGGGTCGCCTCGCGCAATGACGAATGGTAATTGGGAAGTAGATTCAGTCACATTATCTAATGACAAGAAATCATTCTATTTGACGACGAGCGAGGAGACTCCATTCGAGCGGCATTTGTATCGGATGCCGGTGACCGGTGGAATGCGCACGAAGCTCACGACGACTGCTGGCGACAACGAGGCAGTTCCTTCGCCCGAGGGAACCGTGATCGCGGAGGTCTATTCCTACACGAATAAGCCACCGGAGGTTTTCATCGGGGCGAAACGCGTGACCACATCTCCCGCGCCCGAATTTGCGAACTATCCCTGGCTCGACGTTCCGATCGTTCGCTTCCGCGCGCGCGACGGCGTCGACGTCCCCGCCCGGATTTACAAACCTGCGAATCCATCCGGCCGCGCGGTCATCTTCGTCCACGGCGCGGGATATCTCCAGAACGTGCATCGGTGGTGGTCGAGCTACTCGCGCGAGTACATGTTCCATCATCTGCTGATGTCGCGCGGCTACACCGTGCTCGATGTCGACTATCGCGGCTCGCGCGGTTACGGACGCGATTGGCGGACTGCGATCTATCGCCACATGGGCGGAAAAGATCTCGACGATCAGATCGATGCCGCCAGGTGGCTGGTCAGCCAGCAGGGCGTCGATCCGAAACGCATCGGCGTCTACGGCGGCAGCTACGGCGGCTTCATCACGCTGATGGCGATGTTCACGCAGCCCGACGTCTTCGCCGCCGGCGCTGCACTGCGCCCGGTCACCGATTGGGCGCACTACAACAACGGCTACACGTCGAGCATCCTGAATTTTCCGCAGGGCGATGCGGAAGCCTACAAACAGTCCTCGCCGATCTACTTCGCGGAGGGATTGAAAGGGCGGCTGCTGATTTGTCACGGAATGGTCGACACGAATGTGCATTTCCAGGACAGCGTCCGCCTCGCGCAGCGTCTGATCGAGCTTCGCAAGACGCACTGGGAGCTGGCCGCGTTTCCGGTGGAGAATCACGGGTTCGTCGAGCCGACGTCGTGGGCCGACGAGTACAAACGCATTTACAAGTTGTTCGAGGAAACGCTCAAATAGATAGGATGTTGGGATGTTGGGACGTTGGGATGTCCCGCTCCCCATTTGACGTGATGGGTGGGCCTTCCTAACATCCCAACATCCTGACTTCCCAACTGACTTTCGACGAGCCGCAACTCATCGCGCGGCTCCGTGCCGGCGAAGAGTCGGCATACGAGCAGCTCGTGCGATCGACGAGTGGTCGGCTCCTCGCCGCTGCGCGAAGGCTCCTGCGCAATGAAGAGGACGCGCGCGATGCGGTGCAGAGCGCATTCATCCGCGCGTTTCAGTCGCTATCGCGATTCCGCGCCGAATCGCGCATCTCGACGTGGCTGCATCGCATCGTGGTCAACGAGGCGCTGATGAAACTGCGCTCGCGCGCAAATGCCCAAGAGCCGTCGATCGACGATCTGCTGCCGACATTCGCCGAGGATGGCCATCAGACGCGCGACACCGTCGACTGGAGCGAAAACGCCGAGGCAGCGCTGGAGCGGAAGGAAACCGCGGAAATCATCCGGCGCAATATCGACATGCTGCCCGACAGTTATCGCACGGTGCTCGTGATGCGCGACCTCGAAGAAATGTCCAACCCCGAAATCGCCGACGCCCTCGGCATCTCCGTTAACCTCGTCAAAGTCAGGCTCCATCGCGCGCGACAAGCGTTGCGCACGCTTCTGGAGCGAGAATTCGGAGACCAGCCATGAACTGCCGCGACGTCATCGGCTTCCTCATGGACTACATCGATGGTGTTCTCGCATCGGCCGAGCGGACCGAATTCGAAAAGCACATCTCGGTTTGCCACTCGTGCGTCGCCTACATCAGGACCTATCAGCAGACGATCAAGATGGAGATCGCGAGCCGGATCGAGGATGTGACGATCCCCGAGGAGCTGGTGAGAGCGATAATGACATCGCGCAAGCTGTAACTACATGAAGGACCTGGAGAACAAACACCCGCTGGCCATCCGATGGTTTCACTGGATCAACTTCCCTCTGCTGGCGGTGATGGTGT
This sequence comes from Thermoanaerobaculia bacterium, assembly GCA_036559905.1. GTDB lineage: Bacteria > Acidobacteriota > Thermoanaerobaculia > Gp7-AA8 > Gp7-AA8 > Gp7-AA10. The sequence goes on from DATBSF010000412.1 coordinate 13,303, forward strand.
GGAGCGGGCTGCTGATCTACTGGGCCAATCCGGTGTATCGCATCGGCTTCGGCAACCACACTCTCGTGAAGATGCGGGTCGCCGAAAAAACCTTCGAGAAAGCCAATCTCGCTTTTCGTCTGGCTGAGGGTCTCTCGCTCCACTTTTTCTTCATGTGGCTTTTTGCGATCAACGGCATCCTCTACGTCGCCTACACGATTTTTTCCGGCGAGTGGCGATATCTCCTGCCGGATCGGCACTCGTGGGTCGAAGCGATTCAAGTGACGTTGCACGATCTGCATCTCCGCAAGGAGCCGCCGCCGCAGGCGAAGTACAACGCAGCGCAGAGGATCTCGTACACCGCCATCATCGTCATGGGACTCGGATCGCTGCTGACCGGGCTCGCGATCTACAAGCCGGTGCAATTCGGATGGCTGACATTCCTCTTCGGCGGATACCAGATGGCCCGCTTCTTCCACTTCTGGATCACGGTCGGCTACGTCCTCTTTTTTGTCGTGCACGTTGCGCAGGTCATCAAGACCGGCTGGAACAACTTCCGCGCGATGATCATCGGACGCGAGGTTCGTACGTATGACTGACGAGCCCGAAGTTCCTGAAGTTCCTGAAGTTCCGGCCGAAGAGATCGTCATCTCAGACGGCGACACGCTTCGAAAAGCCATCGCCGTGCACGACGCGGTTGTCGATCGCGAAGTGCGCCGTCTGTCGCGGCGCGGTTTCGTTGTCGCGGGCGTTGCGACTGTCGCGGCGTACGGCGCGTGGAAATGGCTGCGACTCGCGAAACGTGAAGGCGATGTCCCCTGGCCTCTTCGGCGCGGACTCGAGGCGAACGAGAAGATCGCCGAGGCGTATTTCAGCAACCGGCGTTTGAGTCGCGAGTTTCCGCCGTCGGCGATCAGCGCAAATGCGCGCATCAACGGTGGCGTCGGGCTGCAGGCGAATTACGATCCGGATCATTGGCGCCTGCAGATCGAGGGAATCAGCGGACAACCGCCCGCATCGCTGAGTCTCGCCGACATCAAAGCATTTCCGCGCCGCGACATGACGACCGAGCTGCGCTGCATCGAAGGCTGGAGCATCATCGTGCACTGGACCGGTGCGCGGCTCGCGGACGTCATGGCGAAATTTCCGCCGCCGCCCCGCACGCCCTACGTCGCGATGGAATCACCGGGCGGCGGATACTACGTCGGCCTCGACATGCTGAGCTGCATGCATCCGCAGACTCTGCTGGCCTACGAGATCAACGGCGCTCCACTCTCGTGGCAGCACGGCGCGCCGCTGCGGCTGGCGATGCCGGTGAAGTATGGATATAAGCAGATCAAGCGGATCGCGACGATTCGCTACACCACCGTGCGCCCGACGGATTTCTGGGGCGATCGCGGCTATGACTGGTATGGCGGTCACTGATCCTGTCGCTTGTCCTTCTGAAATCCATACGGACAATGCCGGCAGCCTGACTCGCAGCAGTAGCCGCGTTTCTTCAAGAATTTTTCGGTGAAGACGATGTACGGGCCTTCGCGATAGAAATCCTCACCCTCCACAAGCTCGGATTTCTTCTCATCGGTCACGCCGGCGATTATGCGTCGCCGCGCTGGACGAGGCTATCGTTCGCCGCGTCGTCCCTCTTTTCGAGCTTCCTCAGGCGGTCGAGCGATTCCTGCGCTTCTGTCGATGCGCGGCCCTGCTCGATCTGAAGCTCGAGCGTTCTGCGCGACCGAAGAAGTTTTTCGGAGAGCGTCTCTCGGATGTCACGCTGTGTCATGCGCTCCAGGCGTGCAAGCCGGGCGCCGTGCCGCTATCTGCTTACTTGACTGTGATTTGCCCGCTCAGCAGCCGGGCCGCACGCACGACCGCGTCCTGCACGCGCAGCAGCTCGGCCGGAGCCGTCGTGGAGTCGATCTGCAGCACAACGATGCTGACTGGTTTTTCTTCATGCTGCTTCGAAATGTGCAGCAGGTGGGGCGTCAGTTTGGTGGCGTCCATAGTTGAACAATGTTCGTCTGGATGCGTTTCTGGCGCGTGTATCGGCCGGCGTCCGAAAATCTATCGAAGGATGGATTCGGATGTGATCCGCGCCACAATGCCCGCCATGAAACGTGAAATGACGACCACCACATTCACCCTGGAGGGCTATCGCGTCACCCGTAACCTCGGCGTCGTGCGCGGCATTACCGTGCGCTCGCGGTCCATCTTCGGCACGATCGGCGCGTCGCTGCAGACGCTGGCCGGCGGCAACATCTCGCTATTTACTGAGCTGTGCGAGAAGGCGCGCGAAGAAGCATTCGAGATGATGCTCATGCATGCGCGGGAGATGGGCGCGAACGCGATCATCGGAGTCGCGTACGACGCGACGGAGGTGATGCAGGGCGTTACCGAGGTGCTGTGCTACGGCACAGCGGTGGTGGTGCAGACGGCGTCGTGAGAAATTGGCTGTGGCGAGAACGAACGAATCGATCAGTTGGGTAACGGGCCCATCTGGACCCCTGCTTTGTTATTTTCTAGGGCGCTAATGGGCTCATATATGGACGAATTATTTATGTTCTTCGTTAGATCGCAGCGCGCTGCGGCCTTCCTAATAATCGTAGGGTCGCTTTGTGCCTCCGGTTTTGTTATAGGCTGTAACTCGTGTGAAGACAAAGCCGTTCATTCAGAGCGTGTCGCGGATATGGAAGTAGCTATTCATCACCGTGTTTGCGGAAGCGTCGCAGGATACGCTGTCAGCATCGCTCCTCCGGGTGAACACATGAACGGTAGAGCTGACCTATTTGAGCCGTTCATGCTGGTCTGCGACTGCTACCATTCCGAGAGGAATCCACCAGTTCAGGTACGAGTAACATCGCCGGACACCATTCTAATCACCTACGATATTCGCCGCGCCTGGCAGGTGAGAAAGCAACGTCC
>DATBSF010000413.1:0-7114 GCA_036559905.1 Thermoanaerobaculia bacterium
CCGCGGCCGGGGATGACATTGAGCACGCCCGCCGGCAGACCGGATTCCTTCGCGTACTCCGCGAACTTGAGAAGCGAGAGCGACGTGTTCGACGCCGGCTTGATCACGACCGAGTTGCCGCATGCCAGCGCCGGCGCGATCTTCCAGACCGCCAGCATCAGCGGAAAGTTCCACGGCACGATCGCGCCGACAACGCCGATCGGCTCGCGCAGTGTGTACGTGAACGCGTTGTCCTGAACCGGAATCGTCTCGCCGGTGACTTTGCCCGACCAGCCCGCGAAGTAGTAGAGGCATTCCGCTGCCGCGGGCGTATCGACGAATTGCGATTCGAAGATCGGTTTGCCGTTGTCGAGCGTCTCGATGCGGCCAATTTCGTCGGCGTGCTTGACGAGCATGTCCGCCAGGCGCCAGAGAATCTTCGCGCGATCGCGCGGCTTCATCTTCTGCCACTCGGAACCGGGCTCCATCTGCGCGCGCGCAGCTTTTACGGCCGCGTCGACATCTTCCCCGCCTGCTGACGCTACGTCAGCGATTTTCTCTTCCGTGGCCGGATTGATCGTCGAGAAAGTCTTGCCGCTCTTCGCGTCGACGAATTCGCCGTTGATGAAAAGTTGATTGCGGAGGGTCTGCTCCGTGGCGGTGGCAGTCATAGGACGACATCCTAGCGCAGTGCTACATTCCGGACATGAAACTGATCACACCGGTCGCTCTTTTGCTCGCGCTCACAGCATCGGCACAAACGATCAAGCTCGAACCGTCGCCGGCGACGGTCGCGTGGGGACACTACGATCCATCGACGCCGCCGGTATTGCGGATTCAGTCCGGCGACGTCGTGCAGGCGCACACGCTGATCACATCGAGCCCCACGCGGCTCGAGGCGGCCGGCGTGCCGCCGGACCAGGTCGAGCAATCGCTGCGCGACATTTATCGAGACGTGAAGGACAAAGGGCCGGGCGGGCACATTCTCGATGGGCCGATTTTCGTCGAAGGGGCGGAGCCGGGCGACACGCTCGAAGTGCGCATCCAGCGGGTGGACCTCGCGATTCCGTACGCGTACAACGGATTCCGGCCCGGCCGCGGATACCTCCCCGAAGATTTCCCGTACTCGCGGATGAAGATCATCCCGCTCGATCGCGCGCGCATGATCGCGCAGTTCGCGCCAGGGATCGAGATTCCACTGCGGCCGTTCTTCGGCAGCATGGGAATCGCGCCGCCAGAAAATGTCGGACGCATCGACAGCGCGCCTCCGTGGATCCACGGCGGCAATCTCGACAACAAAGAGCTGGTCGCCGGCACGACTCTCTATCTGCCGGTTCACGTCAAGGGTGCGCTCTTTCAAGTCGGCGACGGTCACGCGGGACAGGGCAACGGCGAGGTCGACATCACGGCGCTCGAGACGTCGCTCATCGGCACGTTTCAGTTAGTGGTTCGGAAGGACATGCACCTGCGCTGGCCGCGCGCAGAGACGCCGACGCACTACATCACCATGGGACTGCACGAAGATCTTGTCGAAGCGACGAAAATGGCCATCCGCGAGATGATCGATTACCTCTCCACGGACCGGCATCTCACCCGCGACGATGCCTACATGCTGGCCAGCGTGGCGGCCGACCTATCGATCACCGAGCTGGTGGACGGCAACAAGGGCGTCCACATGATGATCCCGAAAGCGATCTTCGTTAAGCGCTGACCGCTTCCGCAACGTACGGCGTGATGTCGAAGTTGCGCTCGTAGAGCTCGTGGATCTGCTCCATCTCCTTGTCGGTCAGCGGAGGATGGTCGGAGGCCGCCGCGAATTCGCGGATCTGCTCTTCGCCGTAGATATTCGGCAGCGCGGAGATGATCGATCGGTGCGCATACTGCCACAGCAGAGCGAGCTGCCCGATGGTCACGCCGCGCGCCTCGCACATCGCCTTGAGTCGATCGACTTTCTGCAATCCCTCGACGAGCCACGCGCGCGGGCGATGCGATCGGTGATCGCTCTCATCGAACTTCGTATCGATTGTGTACTTCCCTTCCAGCATCCCCGATGAATGCGGGACGCGGATGAGGAATTGCGGCTGCGGATTTGCTTTCCACGCGCGGAACTTCGAATCGTATGCGTTCGTCCGCGTGCACACCTTCTTGCCCGTCTCACCCTTCATCGCGTCGGCCACCGCCGGATACGAAGCGCCGCGCTCGGCAGCCAGGATGAACTCGCGCCCCGGGTCCTGCTCGAGAAGGTTGTAAATCATCTGCGTGACCGGCGCCTTGCGCACTGCGTTCGCGTAAATGCCTTCGTCGCGCCATCCGATCGCGGGTCCGAGCGACGGGCCGTACGACAGAATCTTTCCTTCGCGCTTCAGCGATTCGAGCGTGTCCCAATGCTCGTCCTGCATCAGCACGTCGACGCGCGGATTGTGCGGCTGATAGATCGCGATCGTGTCGATGCCCATGCGCGAGAGCGACTGCTCGCACGCGAAGCGGATGAACTTCGGCGACATGTCCTGCGGCAGCTCGCGCTGGCCGCGCGGGCGCTCGGGATTGTTGTAGAAGTCGTAGCCGAACTTCGTACCGACGATCAGATCGCGGTGCTCTTTGAGGATCGGCTTCAGCATCGATTCGCCGCGGCCATTGCCGTAGGCGTCGGCGGTATCGATGTAGTTGATGCCGAGGGCAATGGCGGAGCGGATGAGGTCCTGCGCTTGCGCGTCGGTGTAGTTTCCCCACCAGCCGGTCGACACCGTCCACGTGCCGAATCCGAGCTCGGAAACGTCAAGATTAGTGCCGGATAGGCGTCGATAACGCATAGTTTGGAAACGATAGCACCAACGGTGGCCGGTTGCCGGTTCCCGGGACGGCCCGAACCGGCCACTCGTTACTTACCCGCGAATTGAGGCTTCCGCTTCTGGTTGTATGCGCCCAGGCCTTCCTTCGCATCATCGCTCTGGAAAAGCTGTTGTTGCAGTTCGCGCTCCACCGCCAGCGCGCTCTCCATTGGAATCTCCCAGCCGGTCTGCACTGCCCTCTTGATGCGGCCGACCGCTTTCGCTGCTTTGTTAGGCGGACAGTAGCTCCACGCATACTCCATCACGCGATCCCACCACTTCCGCCCGCCCTCTTCGGCTGCCCAGACGTAGTTGATGATGCCCCACTCCTGCGCCTGCTCGAAGTCGAAGAGGTTGCCTTCGCCCATGAGCTGAATCGCGCGCGATTTGCCGACGAGCCGCGACAGCCGCTGCGTGCCTCCCGTCCCCGGCAGCACGCCGAGGGTGACTTCGGGAAGACCGACTTTGCCGGCGCCTTTGAGCGCGATGCGGATATCGGCAGCCATCGCGATCTCCAAGCCGCCGCCGACGCAGTGTCCGTTGAGCGCAGCGATCACGAGTTTCGGCGTCTGCTCGAATCGCAGAAGCGTCTCGTTTGCGTGCAGGCAAAAGTAGTATTTGAACTGGGGCGTGACTTCGGAAAGCATCTTGATGTTCGCGCCGGCGGAGAAAAACTTTTCGCCCGCGCCGCGCATCACGATGACGTGCACTTCGTCATCCATCCGCGCCTTGAGGATGCATTCATCCAGCTCGCGGTTCATTTCGTAGGTGTAAGTGTTGGCGGGGGGGTCGTTCAGCTCGAAGATCGCGACGCCCTTTTCCACCCTATAGTCGATCAGGTTTCCAGCCATGCTTCGTCTCCTCTTTCAGCGCCGGATTGTACTCACAGATCATCTCCGAAAGAGATCCCGAGACTCCGCGCCGTTGCGACCAACTCACCTTTCGGGTCGACATATTTCGGATTCGATACTGCGTCGCGAATCGGCACGGCAACGATCTTCTCCCCGCGCAGCGCCACCATCTTCCCGAAATCGCCTTTTGCGATGAGATCGGCGGCTGCCTTTCCGAATCGCGTCGCGAGCACGCGATCGTACGGGATCGGCGATCCGCCGCGCTGGACGTGACCTAGAACAGTCACGCGGATCTCGAGGTTGATCTCCCGCGAGATTTCGTCGGCCACCTGATACGCGATGCCGCCGAGGCGCTTGGAACGGCGATCGACGTAACGTTCGGCCCCACCCACCCGCTTCGCGCCCTCCGCTACGACGATGATGTCGAACGGCGACCCTTCCTTCTGCCGCGATCGGATCGACTCGACGATCGCCTCAGGGCGATACGGAATCTCGGGGATGAGGATGATGTCCGCGCCGCCGGCCAGTCCCGAATGCAACGCGATCCAGCCGCAGTTCCGGCCCATGACTTCGAGGATCATCACGCGGTCGTGACTCTCCGCGGTCGTGTGCAGGCGGTCGACGGCATCGGTCGCGACCTCGACAGCGGTCATGAATCCGAAAGTGAAATCGGTCGCGGCGAGATCGTTGTCGATCGTCTTTGGCACCGCGATCATCGGGATTCCCATCTCGAAGAGACGCTGCGCGATCTTGAGGGTGCCGTCGCCGCCGATTGCGATGATGCCGTCGAGTCCGAGCTCCTCGATGTTCCTGAGCAGCAGCTTCGATTTATCCTCAGCGCCCACCTCGGTTGGAAACTCGAACGGGTTTCCGCGATTCGTCGTGCGGAGCAGCGTCCCGCCTTTGGGCAGGATCCCGCGAATCAGCTCGTTGGTGAGCGGGACGCACGACTTGTTGAGGAGCCCCTCGAACCCGAGCTGAATGCCGAGGACTTCGAGATTGTGCTCGCGGGTGGCGGTGCGCACGGCGGCGCGGATCACGGCGTTCAGGCCCGGGCAGTCGCCGCCGCCCGTCAGGATTCCGATTCGTTGAACTTTGCGCATGCTGTACGAGTGCCGAGTGCCTAGTGCCGAGTGCCGAGACCCAGTTTATCGCTGAGGTCGGCTAGGCGTGACTCGGCACTCGGACCTCGGCACTCGGCACCTACTTTGCTCATTCATTAGCTCGTCAGCATCACGCTGACGAACGCTTGGAGGTAAGAGCATGATTCCTATCCTTGGATGGCTGTTGTTTGGTCTCATCGTCGGCGCGATCGCGAAGTTCCTCATGCCGGGAAATGATCCTGGTGGTTGGATTGTCACGATCCTCCTCGGCATCGCCGGCTCCTTCGTAGGCGGTTTCCTGGCTACGACTCTCATGGGTCGCCAGGAGCAGACAGCGGGATGGATCGGCTCCATTATCGGAGCGATTGTTCTGCTGTTCATTTACCGTCTGATTGTCGGCCGTCGAAGAGTCGTTTAACACACTCCCTGGACGTTGTTTCTGCCCCGCGATGAGCGGGGCTTTTTTGTTTTTGGGCTTGTTTCAACATCGACGGCAGCGACGGCGTAATATCAACGAAACATTTCGTCGGGTTGATCGTCAGAGATCCTGGACGCAGCTGCAGGCGGTGGAATTAACCTGGACCGTGGCCGACGTTCTTCAACCCAACAAGGAGCGTTCAAAAAACATGAATTCAACGACGAAACGCATTTTATCGACCCTCGCGATCATCGTCGCGTCGGTAGCGTTCGGCATCGTCGTCAGCGCCGACTTTGGCCTGATGCGGAAGTCGAACGCGCAGCAATCCACAACCATTCAGACCTCATCGGGCGCGACCGTGACGTCGGTAAGCATTCCGTCATTCGCGGACATCGCATCGCGCGTCGCGCCGGCGGTTGTCTCGATCACGTCGACCGAAGTGGTCAAAGCCAGCGACATGCGTCGCCGGAACTTCGGCATCGATCCGTTCGATTTCTTTTTCCCGAGCCCGAATGATGGTCGGCGCCGTCCCAACAGCCAGCGCGATCAGGGCAATGATGGCGACGACGAGCACGCCCAGCGTAGCGGCGGCTCCGGCTTCATCATCTCTCCCGACGGCTACATCCTCACCAACAACCACGTTGTCGAAGGCGCGACGAAAGTCGATGTCCACTACGGCGCGGACGCCGAAGGCAACGGCGGACACACTGTCTCGGCCAAGATCGTCGGCCGCGACCCGGCCACCGACATCGCTCTCTTGAAGATCGATGCCGGCAATGACCTGCCCAACGTTCCGCTTGGCGATTCCGAGCGCATCCGCAAGGGTGACTGGGCCATCGCCATCGGTAACCCCTTCCAGTTCGAAAACACGCTCACGGTTGGCGTCATCTCCGCCAAGGGACGCTCGCTCGGCCTGAGCCAGACGACGCAGTCGTTTGAGAACTTCATCCAGACCGATGCCGCCATCAACTTCGGTAACTCCGGCGGCCCGCTGCTCAACATCAACGGCGAGGTCGTCGGCATCAACACCGCGATCCGCGGCGGCGGAGCGCAGGGACTCGGATTCGCGACTCCGATCAATACCGCGAAGCGCCTTCTGCCCGAGCTCAAGCAGGGGAAAGTCGTCCGCGGCTACCTCGGCATGGGCATCGTTCCGGTGACCGACGAGGCGAAGGACGCGTTCCATCTGTCAGAGGCGCGTGGCGCGCTCGTCCAGAACGTCGAAGCCGGCAAGCCGGCTGAGAAGGCTGGCATCCAGCCCGGCGACGTGATCGTCGAGATCGACGGAAAGAAGATCAACACCAACCGCGAGCTCATCGACTACATCTCGTATCTGCCGGTCGGCACCAAGGTCAGCATCACGGTCATTCGCAACGGGCAGCGGAAATCGCTGACCGCCACGACGACCGAGCGCACGCTGGAAGCCGAGAATCAGGACCGCAACAGCAACAACAACATCGAACCGACACGCAATCGCCTCGGCATGTCGGTCCAGGACATCACGGCGCAGACCCGCCAAACATACGGCATCGACGACAAGGTTCGCGGCGGCGTGGTCGTGACCAACGTCAAGGAAGTCTCGCCGGCTGGTGAAGCACTAACCGAGGGGGATGTCATCACGGAAGTGCAGGGCGAGAAGATCAGCAGCGTGGGCGATTTTCGCGCTGCCATCGATCGTCTGAAAAGCGGCGAAACGATTCGCATGTATGTTGTGAGCGCCGGCCGCGGCAACAATCCGATCCAGGGCTATCGCTTCATCAAGGTTCCATAAGACTCGAATCTCATTTCTCTCCTACATCGACCGGCGGGGGCTCTCCTCCGCCGGTTTTTCTCTGTGCCCTCTGTGCCTCTGTGGTGAAAAAGGGTTCACCACAGAGGCACAGAGAGCACAGAGAGCCATAATCTCTCCGTGGATCAAGAACGGTTCATGCGGCG
>DATBSF010000414.1:0-7224 GCA_036559905.1 Thermoanaerobaculia bacterium
GGCTTTTCACCACAGAGACACAGAGAGCACAGAGAGAGATGCCACAGAGCAATTTCGACCTAAGACGCAAGCTCCTCCAATTAGAGGCGCTGTACGACGTCGGTCGTGCGCTGAACACGCTCCGGCCGGAAGGCGACCTGCTCGAAGAGCTGATGCAGCGCGCGGTGGCCGTTCTCGACGCGATGATCGGCTTCGTCTTCTCGCTCGACGAGAAGCTCAACGTCCAGCATCTCTACACGTTCGGAATCGATCTGCCGACGCCGTCCAACACGATCCTCAGCGAGCCGCCGGTGAAGCAGGTGCTCAGTTCTCACGAGCCGATTTCCGTATCGGTGCCGAGGTTTCTCGATGGACCGTCGAGCGACTTGCTGATTGCGCCGATGATCGCCGGCGAGAACGTCATCGGCATCCTCGGCGTCGGCGGCAAAGAAGAGCGTGGCGCGAAGCATGGCAGCTTCGTGGAGGACGACCTCCGATTTATCTCGTCGCTGGCCGCAATCGGCGCGGCCGCGATCGACAACACCCGCAATTACCATCGCCTCGATGTCATCCGCGAGTCGCTGGAGGATGAGAACCGCAACCTCAAGCAGCGGATGCAGCGCGAATACTCCGATCGCCTGATGATCGGCGATTCGCCGAAAATGCAGCGCGTGATCGATCTGGTTGCGCGCGTCGCCGACAGTCAGGCGAACGTGCTGATTCGCGGCGAGTCGGGGACCGGCAAGGAAATGGTCGCGCGGCTGATCCACGGAAATTCTCCGCGCAAGGACGGGCCGTTTGTCGCGATCAACTGCGCGGCGCTGCCGGAAACACTCCTCGAGTCGGAGCTTTTCGGCATCGAGCGCGGCGTCGCGACCGGCGTCGAAGCGCGGCCGGGCAAATTCGAGCTGGCGCGCGGCGGAACGGTCTTTCTCGACGAAGTCGGCGACATTCCCCTCGCGCTGCAGGCGAAGTTGCTGCGCGTCCTGCAGGAGCGCGAGATCGAGAAACTCGGCGGCCGCCGCCGGATCCCGATCGATGTGCGCATCCTCACGGCAACCCATCGCAACCTCGAGCAGATGATCGAGACGAGCGAATTTCGTCAGGATCTCTACTATCGCCTCAAAGTGGTCGAGATCGTGCTGCCACCGCTCCGCGACCGCAAGGAGGACATCCCGAAGCTCGTGCGGTTCTTCCTCGACAAATACGGAAAGCGCGAAGGCCTGCGCGACGTGCGCATTACTCAGGACGCGCTGCAGAAACTCATGCGATACCCGTTTGCCGGCAATGTGCGCGAGCTCGAGAATCTGATCGAGGGAGCGCTCGCGCTGACGACCGATCCGGTGATCGATTCGGGCGACCTACTCCTTCCGGAAGGCGCCTCACCGATCACGGGAGCCGAGCTGTCCGCCGACTTCCCGAAGCTCAATGAGCTCCAGCGACGCTACGTCGCGCGCGTTCTCGCGTTCACCAGCGGCAACATGTCGAAAGCTGCCAAGATCCTGGGTATCGACCGTAAGACGCTCTATCGAATGCGCGAAACACTGGTGCAAAATGCCCCAGATGCGGAGAATTGGGACATTCACTGATAACTAACTCAAACAATGCGAGTTGTGTCTGACTGTGACTAAGATCACCACGAGATGTCCCAATTTGCCACACACGGTCAGATTTCCCCACGCGCCGCAATTTTGGTTAAACTTCGTAGCATCAGAGGCTTAGGGGTGTATTCGTACAGTCGCACACAGTGGCAGTCGCGTTGCGATAGAGGTGGCCCGACCGAAGAGGGGGGACACCTTGAACAACATCGCAGAAACACGCAGCACCGCACTCACCGCAGTCACTTCTTCCTACACGTTGCCGATGGTTCTGGCGATCAACACGTTTGCCCTCCTGGCTCTGGAACAGCTCGGACAAATCCCATCCTGGATCAAATCGGCTGTTGCCCTTTTCCTCGCCTTCTGATCGCTCCGCAGTTCAGGATTTCGAATTCATGACCACGACCGCCGAGCGGCAGATGGAGTTGACTCTCCCGATGGTTCCCGACATCGAAATCGCCGCTGCGCGGGCGGTCGGGAATCTTGCGCGTGAAATGGGTATGAGCTCGGAGCACGTCGATGAAATGATGCACGCTGTGATCGAGGCCTGCATCAATGCCCGCGAACACTCCGGTTGCGCCGACAACCGCATCTATCTAAGATTCCTCGGCACTTCCCAGGACGACGGCAGCAGGATCGACATCTGGGTCACGGATCACGGCAGAGGATTCGATCCCGAGGAAGCTCGCTCGCGTCGTACGGCTCCCGGCACGCCTCACAAGCGCGGCCGAGGACTACAGCTGATCGAATTGCATATGGACGAGGTCGATATCTCCACCACTTTGAATGGCGGCACGACGATCCACATGGTGAAATACGAGAAGAAGTCATGACTGAGGAATTGAAAGTCGCAGTCGAACGGAAACCGCGGGGCGCCGTCCTCTACACCAAGGGCTACATCAACAATGTCGGTGGCGAGGAAATCGCGAATCGCGCGTACGAACTGATGGACGACGGTGTGCGCACGCTGCTGCTCAACCTGCGCGAGACGAAGATCGTCAACTCCATCGGCATCAGCATCCTGATCGAGATCATCGAGAAGATGATGGACAAGGGAGGCAAGATCGCGTTCTGCTGCCTCACGCCCGTCATCCACAAGACATTTCAGATCATGGGGCTCGCCAATTACGCGTCCATCTTCGACAACGAAGAGGCTGCCTCGAAGGAACTCGGACTGTAAGTTGGGATGTTAGGATGTTGGGCGGTTAGGATGTCCCTCCCGGCCAACATCCCAACATCCTGACTTCCCAACCGTCATGCCCATCGTTCGCCGCTTCGCCGAGTTCATTCACGATCTGCAGCTCCTCGAGCGGACCGTGGCACACGGCGACGCGATCCTCGATGCATTCACTCGGCACACACCGTTCGAAGAAGGGGCGATCTATCTTCGCGATCGCGATGCACATCTGCGGCTGGTTGCCAAGAGTCCCAGGTTTGTCGCGCCCGAGATTCTCGACCGCGATCCGCCGACGGAGTTGATCGCGGGGAACGATCGCGTGCTCGTTCCGCTGCGCAGCGGCCGCGAGAACGTCGGCGTGCTCGCGCTGACCGGCGGCGAATACTCGGAAGAAGACCTCGAAGTCCTGCGCACGGCCGGAGCGTTCGTCGCGACGGTGATTTCTAATCAGCGCCTTTCCCAGGAGGCCCGCGAAGGCGATTTTCAACTGAAGTACAGATTGTGGGAGCTCGAGTCGCTGTACGACATCGGACTCTCGATCGCTGGAACGCTCAACATCGACGAGCTGGCGGATGAAGTCCTCTTCCGGATGATCTCGCTGATCAACGCGCGCCGCGCGGCTCTGTTCCTGCGCGATGGCGACGGGTTCAAGCCCTACCGAGCGTTCGGCGAGATGCCGGTCGGCGCCGACGATCTGCAACGCCTCTTCGAGAGCGGAAAACCGATCAGCATGGAGGGCGGAACGATCGTCGCGGTTCCGGTCAACGCGAACAATCAGATCATCGGCGTGCTGGTGGCCGCCGACCGCGAAATGCGCGAAGGTGGCGTCGGTCCATTTGAGGCCAACGAGATGCGCCTTCTGTCGCTGTTCGCGAATCAGGTCGGCATCGCGCTCGAGAATTCGCGCCTGCACCGCGAAGCGCTGGAGAAGCAGGTGATGCAGCGCGAGCTCGAGCTGGCCGCGACGATCCAGCGCGACATTCTTCCCAAATCGATTCCGCACATCGAGAGCGTCGAGATCGCGGCGCTTTCGCGGCCGGCGAAACAGGTTGGCGGCGACTATCACGCGTTCTTCGAGCGTGAAAACGGCGTGACGATGCTGGTGGCCGACGTCTCGGGAAAATCGATGCCGGCAGCGCTACTCGTATCGGCATTGCACGCGGCCGTGCAGCTGCTCGTGCGCGAAGGACGCGAGCTCGGCGAAGTCGCAACTGAGCTCAATCGCCACATCCATCGCTGGTCGGCCGAAAACAAATTCATCACGTTCATCATCGCGTCGATCGATCGCGAAGCGGAGACGCTCGAATACGTCAACGCCGGACACAACCCCGGCTACGTTCTTCTCGGCGATCAGGTCGACACGCTGAAGTCGCACGGTCTTCCGATCGGCATGCTTGCGCAATCGAAGTACATGACGCAGACGCGGCCTTTCCCGAATGGCTCGACGGTCGTTCTCTACAGCGACGGGATTACCGAGGCGGAGAATGAGGCCGAAGAAGAATTCGGGACCGACCGGCTGGAGGAACTTCTGCGGCCGTCGTGCGCTGCTTCCGAGCTGCGCGATCGCATTGCGGCCGCGTGCGACGCTTTCGTCGGCGGCGCCACGCAGAACGACGATCAGACGCTAGTGATCGCGCGCAGCCGCTAGCGCTTTTCCACGAACGCCGCGATGCGCTCGGCAGCCTCGGCCGAAAGAAACGCGCGCAATTGGTTTTCACGCTCGAGCCAAAGCTGTGCGCCGAGGTCGTTGTTCGCTGAGCGCGCAAGAGCGCGCTTGATGTCGGCGACCACCGCGACCGGCGAGGTGGCAATGGCGGACGCGATCGTGCGGGTCTCGGTGGCAAGGTCCGAGGCGATGCGATCGATCATTCCGATCCGCAAGGCCTCGGCGGCATCGACCATTCGGCCGGTCGTCATCAATTCGAATGCGACGCTGCGACCGACCAGGCGCGGCAGCAGCCACGTGCCGCCCCAATCGGGATGCAGGCCGATGCGCACGAATGTCTCGCCGAGCTTTGCGCTGTCCGATGCGATGCGGTAGTCACAAGCGAGCGCCAGATTGCATCCTGCGCCAGTCGCGATTCCATTGATCGATGCGATCACCGGCTTTGGCATCTCGGCGATCTGCATCACGATGCTCGCGCCGCCGTCGAGCAGCTTTCCGAACGCATCGGAGTCGCGGTGCTTCTGCAGGGTGTGCATGTGCTCGACATCGCCACCCGCGCAAAATGCGCGTCCGGCGCCGGTGATGACGACCACCCGGCATTCCGGATCGCGGGCAGCCTGTTGGAGAGCGCGTAGTAAATCCTCTCGCATCGTCCCGCTGAAGGCGTTCAGTTTTTCCGGCCGGTTGAGCGTAATGGTCGCGATGCCGCTTTCAGTTGAAAAATCGATCATGCGCCGAGTGTAAACTGCGCGCGTGAAGCGCGCTGCCAGTTACGTCCTGTACGCAACCATACCCGTCGCGATCTTTCTTCAGATCACGCACCGCAGCCCGGTGTGGCTGTTCGTCTTCGCATGTTTGGCCGTTCTTCCGCTGGCGGCGTGGATCGGTCTCAGCACCGAGCAACTGGCGCATCGGATGGGCGCCACTTACGGAGCTCTGTTCAACGCGACCTTCGGGAATCTCGCGGAGATGATCATCGCGATCTTCGCGATTCGCGCCGGCCTGGCGGATGTCGTCCGCGCTTCGGTCAGCGGATCGATCGTCGGAAATCTTCTCTTCGTCGGTGGCGCTTCGATGGTCGCCGGCGGTTGGAAGCGCTCGACAGTGAAGTTCAATGCGCTGTCAGCGGAATCGCAGGCCGGGCAATTGATTCTCGCGCTGAGCGCATGTGTCGTGCCGGCCCTCTTTTTCCGCACGGCGATTCGCGCCCATCATCCCGAGCTGATCCATCAGGTCTCGATCGGCACGTCGATCATCCTCGTGGTCTCGTACATTCTGGGTCTCTATTTCGCGTTCAAGACGCA
This sequence comes from Thermoanaerobaculia bacterium, assembly GCA_036559905.1. GTDB lineage: Bacteria > Acidobacteriota > Thermoanaerobaculia > Gp7-AA8 > Gp7-AA8 > Gp7-AA10. The sequence goes on from DATBSF010000414.1 coordinate 5,725, forward strand.
TAAAAATGTCCTCGGCGCGGCGACCGAGGCCCCACCGCCCAGCGAGCAATGGAGCATGCGAAAAGCGATTGCGCTGCTCGTCGTCGCAAGCGGTTTGATGGGCGTGGTGGCCGAGGGCCTGGTGGATGCGGTGGGGGAGGCGGGGCACGCGTGGGGCATGAACAGCGTCTTCCTCGGATTCGTGGTGCTGGCGATCGTCGGCAATGCCGCCGAGCATTCCACGGCCGTGTTTCTGGCGTTTCGCAATCAGATGGACACCGCGCTCAACATCACGATGCAGTCGAGCGTGCAGATCGCGCTCTTCGTCACTCCGACGCTGGTGTTTCTGTCGTATCCGCTCGGCCATCCGCTCGATCTGCTCTTCTCGCCATTTGAGATTCTGGCGATCGGCCTGGCCGTCGCGATCTTCGCGTACCTCGTCATGGACGGCGAAACAAACTGGTTCGAGGGGATTCAGCTGTTGTCGGTCTACGCCATCATCGCGGTCGCGCTCTACTTTTTGCCGGCGGAGATGCCGCCGGTCGAGCCGTGATGCGGCGGCCGTACTTCTTCGAAATCTTCACGATCGCCAATTTCGTCATCATTCAAGTTCTGCTGTGGCGTATCACGCGCGCGCCGATCGCGACTGTCATGCTGACACTGCTCGCGCTTGTGCCGGCGTTCGTGCTGCAAGCACTGATCGGAATCGGCATTCGGCTGGCGGTCGCGCGCGCACGACGATCCGATTACAAAGCGATCATTCGCTCGCGGCGCTGGATCGCCGATTCGATCCGCATCATTGTCTTCAGCGTGCTCTCTGTGCACGTCTACGGCTGGATCAAGCTCTCGGTGCCGCTTCTGAATCCGCATCTTTTCGACAGCGAGCTGTGGAACGTCGACCGCGCGCTATTCTTCGGCCACTCGCCAAACATCTTCTTTCTCGATCTCTTCTCGACGTCCCTGCGATTCTTCGACTGGACGTACGCGAACGTCTTCATCGCGAGCCTCAACGTCGCGTCGATCTATTTTGTCTCCGAGCCGGATGAGCGCGTGCGCATCGGCTTCACGAACTCGAACACGCTGATGTGGCTCGCCGGGGCGTGGGTGTACTTGCTCATCCCATCGCTGGGGCCGGCATATCGATTTCCGAACGTTTGGCTGCCGCTCTCCGCGATGCTGGGCAATACGCAGCAATTACAACGTATTCTCATGACTAATTATCAGCATGTATTACACAACCAGCAGGTCAACATTCTGCTCGGAATCGCCGCCTTCCCGAGCCTGCATGTCGCCTTCGAGATGCTGGTCACGCTGTGGATGCGCGGGAGATGGCGGCTGCTATTCGGCCTCATCACTCTGATCATTTTTCTCGGCTCGATCATCACCGGCTGGCACTATCTGATCGACTCGATTGCCGGGATCGTCCTTGCCGTGCTCTGCTACCTGGCGATCGCAATACCGCAGCGCAGGAAAATGTTTGTAACTGCGAATGCCACAGCTGACTGAAAGCCAGATCTCGCT